>JAJZCB010000084.1 GCA_021846285.1 Bacillota bacterium | reverse complement strand
CAGCGGGGACTCGCACCAAGCCGGGAACAGGCCAAGCGGCTGATCATGGCAGGTCTTGTTTATAACGGAACTGAACTCGTGGACAAACCAGGAACCCAAGTGCGGGAGGATGCGGCGCTGTCTGTAAAGGGAGCGCTCCATCCTTTTGTAAGTCGCGGTGGCCTCAAATTGGAAAAAGCCTTGCGTACCTTTGCTATTTCCCTGTCCGACAGGGTGGTTGTAGATGTGGGAGCATCCACAGGAGGATTCACCGACTGTGCGCTTCAACACGGCGCCGCTCTTGTCTACAGTGTGGATGTCGGATACGGCCAGCTGGCGTGGGAGTTGCGGATCGATCCGCGTGTGCGGGTGATGGAACGCGTGAATTTTCGTCATGTAAGTCCGGCTGAGTTTGATCCGACGCCTGACGCGGCGGTGATGGATGTCTCATTTATCTCGGTTGCGAAACTGTTTCCGAAACTGTTCTCCGTTCTCAAATCGGGGTCTCCCGTGGTAACTCTCATCAAGCCCCAGTTTGAAGCGGGGCCTTCGCTTGTTGGGAAAGGCGGCATCGTGCGCGATCGAGTGGTTCATGAGAGCGTGGTGAAACGGGCCATCGAATCGGCGACGCAGGCGGGTTTCTTTCCTCGCGGACTGACCTGTTCACCCATTCTGGGAGGCGATGGGAATCTGGAGTTTTTACTGTGGCTGCAGGCAGGCGGGGTTGGAGAAACGGCGGACATCCGTGTGGCGGAAGTCGTCGGCGAGGCGCACGAGCGGGGAGTATCGGGGGGCTAGACAACAACCGGGGAAAATATACGCCAGCGGCGATACCTCGGGTTAGCAGGAATTTTCCTTCAGGTCGGCGAACTGTCTCTGAGGGGGTGTCGCTGCTTGGAAGTGCTTGCTCTTCTCACGTTTCTTACAGTCGCGTTCCTGTTCTTGCGCGGCAAGTATCTGCGCAGTCCACTGGGCGACCACGAACTGCAGTCGCGACGCGAACATTTGATCCGTGCGGCGGATATCCTTCATGAACAGGGCTATCGGATCGTTGGAGAACGCATCGCGCACGAAGTGGCGTCGTACATCGGCAACCGTAAGTTTGTATCCTACATAGTGGTGGATTACATGGCTGAGAAAGAAGGGCTTCAATACCCGGTGAAAGTGCGCTCTCCCCGCGATCCGGACCGGATGAGCGGCGCATTGTTGCGCAAGCAATTTCTGACGCTGTACACCCTTTATGAAACCCCGATTGCTTACGTGAATCCTTATACGGGAATGATTGACCTAGTGGACTTTGCGCTCGACTTTCCTGGTCGCCACTATCGCCGCCGTTGGCGTACGCGTTTGCTGTGGCTGTGTGTCGGCGTGGCGCTTGGTTGGCTCCTATCTTTGTCGCATTGAAAGGGTGGGCGTACAATGGTACAGACGATTGGTCTTGTGATCAATCACACCAAACCAAATGCCGACGTTATCGCAACTCGCCTGATCGCCGCCATTCTGCGCTGTCGGGGTCAGGTGATCATCGAGTCAAAGACGGCTGAGGCGCTTGACAGACCCGACCTGGCTTTGTCCGCGGATGAGTTTTCTGAGCGGGCAGACATGATTTTTGTTCTCGGTGGAGATGGCACGTTCCTTGGAGCGGCTCGGCGGTTTTCCTGCTTTGACATACCTATGCTCGGAATCAATATCGGTCATCTGGGATTTCTGTCTGAAGCGGAGCCGCAGGATTTGGAGATGGCAGTTACACGCGTGTTGAACGGTGATTACTATCTGGAACGCCGGATGATGCTGGAGACGTGCGTGTGGCGTGACGGGGCCTGCGTTCATCGCAGCATCGGCTTAAACGACGCCGGCATCGGCAAAGGCTCATTTGCGCGGATGATCGAGGTGCAGATCTATGTCGACGACAATCTGTACGACGAATTCTCTGGAGACGGCCTGATCGTATCGACGCCCACGGGTTCCACAGCGTATTCCCTGTCCTGCGGTGGTCCGATTGTGGTGCCGCATATGCATGTGATGATCCTGACGCCCATCTGCGCTCACAAACTGGTGGCTCGTCCGTGTGTGATCGGCGCCGAACAGAAAGTGCGGGTCAAAGTCACGGCAAGCCATAGTGATCTTGGTCTGACCGTGGACGGGCAGGTAGGATTTCCGCTGCAGAGCGGCGACGATGTTTTGGTAACCCGCGCTGCTTGCGAGACGATTCTTGTAAGGTGGCAGGAACGGGCCTTTTTCTCCATATTGCAGAGTAAACTGCGTGGCGACTGAGCGGTTGAAAGGACGGGTAGTGTGAAGGGACAGCGAATGCTGAAGATTCGGGAGATCATCTCGGAGAATGTAATCGAGACTCAGGACGAATTGGTGGAGGCTCTCAGGGTGGCTGGGTTCGTTGTTACGCAGGCCACAATTTCCCGCGATATCAAGGAAATGCATCTGATTAAGACGTCCATCACGGATGGGCGAAACAAATACTCTCTGCCTACGGCGCCGTCATCGTTTAAACCGGATGTCAAGCTGCATCGTCTGCTTAATGATGTGTTTGTCGCCATTGATTATGCAGAGAATCTGGTTGTGATGCGAACGATGCCCGGCAACGCCCATGCTGTCGCCGTATTGTTCGATGCCCTCGACTGGCCAGAGTTTCTGGGAACCGTGGCCGGCGATGACACCATCTTGCTGGTGACCAGATCGGGCGAGAGCGCCAAGGTGGTTGTAGAACGCATCAAAGGGTTACTTTGAGAGGAGAAACCTTATGCTGCGAGCATTGCAAGTGGAAAATATTGCGTTGCTGCATAAACTTCAACTGGAACTGCAACCAGGGTTCACCTGTCTGACTGGGGAAACAGGGGCGGGAAAGTCGATCCTGCTTGATGCGGTAGGGCTTTTACTAGGATCTCGAGGCAGTGTTGAGTTGGTGCGCACGGGTGCGGACAAGGGTGTCGTTGAAGGCGTGCTGGATATCGTTGGTGAGGCGTTTGATCCGGTGCGCCTGCTTTGCGCGGAACAGGGAATCGACGCAGATGATGACCAATTGGTGATTAGTCGAGAGGTGTTCGCTTCGGGAAAAACAGTGGCTCGAGTGAATGGCCGAATCGTAACGGTGCAGTTTTTACGCCAGTTAGGGGCATACTGTGCACATCAGCATGGCCAGCATGACAGCGCCGTCCTGCTGCGGGCGGAGGAACATCTTGCGTTGCTCGACGTCTATGGCGGATCTACTCTGGCTACAGTGAAGGCCGAGTATACAGCGTGCCACAGGCGGTTGACAAATGCCACTCACGCGTTGCGGCAGGCTGAATCAGACAGCAAAGAGCGCGCTCAGCGGCTCGATATGCTCGCCTTTCAAATTCAGGAGATCACAAAGGCCCGGATCCATGCGGGAGAGGAAGTTCAGTTGCGTGAGCTGCGCGGCAGACTTCAACATGCGGAAAAACTGCGGTCCGCCACCGATGATGTGTATGAGAAAGTGTACGAAGGTGGTCCGCGGATACCGGCTGTCGCCGATGAAGTGTATCGGCTCACAGGTGTGGTGGAAACGGCGATGCGTTTTGATCAGGCGCTCGGCGAGTTGCGCGACTATCTCGAGACGGCCCAGGTTAACCTGACAGAAGCCGCGGATTTCGTACGACGGTACAGAAGTCGCCAGGACTTTTCACCAGAAGAACTACAGCGCGTGGAAGACCGTCTGGCCACCCTTGAACGTCTGTTTCGCAAATACGGCGAGTCCTCATCGGCGATCCTTGAATACCTTGAGCAGGCTCGAGAGGAGCAGGAGCGGCTTTTTCGCCATGAGGAAACGATAGCGCACCTCACCGAGGCGTGCGAGCGTGCCCACATAGAGTTGCAGACAGCCGCGGCCGCTCTGAGAGCCGTACGCCAATCCTGCGCGGCGGCGCTCGAAGATCAGCTTACTGCGGAACTCTCACTCCTTATGATGCCAAACGTGCGTCTAAGCATGCGCCTTACACCGATCTCTCCGGGCCCGCAGGGGGCCGATGACGCCGAATTGCTTATCAGCGCCAACCAGGGCGAAGCGCAAAAACCATTGGCGAAAATCGCGTCCGGCGGCGAACTCTCCCGAGTCATGTTGGCCCTGATTCAGGTGCTGTCGGGCAACGCGTCGGTTCCCACGCTTGTTTTTGATGAAATTGACGCGGGCATTTCCGGGCGGGCCGCACAGGCGGTGGCGGAGCGCATTGCGCACATTGGACGCCGGCACCAGGTGCTTTGCGTCACGCATCTTCCGCAAATGGCCTGCTATGCGACTCATCACCTTTTGATCGACAAACGAATCGACGGTGAGCGGACATTTACAACGGTCAGACTCCTCTCAGAAGAGGAACGAGTGGATGAAATCGCCAAGATGATCAGTGGTGAAATCATAACGGAGACGACTCGCTCACATGCGCGCGAGATGTTGCGTCGAGGCGCCCGTTCCCTGTGACAGAGCGCGTGAGCCGTAGGCGTGTGTCATGCTCAGATTCGCGGTTCTCTCAGTTCCTCCTGAGCCATGTTTTGTCCGACATTGACCTCTTCTGGTGCGGGCAGGCTACTGTCATCGGTGTGAAAGCGACTGAGTGAGGAGGGTGAGTCGGGGTGAGACATTGGCTATTAAAGGCGGCGACTCTGCTATTGTTTTGTACAATGACCATGGCGCCTGTTTCTCCGCTTGTTTCGAATGCGCAGGCGATGACCGCGTCCGACACGGCGCAATCATACGGTCAGGTGCCATCCGGGGGTTCCCACATAACCGCCGCGCCTGATGCGAGTCAGTGGAGTTGGCTCTTTCCAGGACTTCAGTCGGCCAGTGATCCGCATGTTGAGGTGCTGGCTGGCGGTCAATCCATCGGTATCAAACTTCATGCGTCAGGAATCCTGGTTGTCGGATACCATTTGGTACACGAAGGAAAGCAGGGGTTCAGTCCTGGGGAGCGAGCGAACATTCATGTTGGAGATGTCATTGACACGGTGGAAGGGCAGCGCGTGACAAGCGTAGAGCAGGTATCGCGATTGATAGCCGCTGCAGGCGCAAAGGCAAAACCCATGAAGTTTGGGTTTCACCGCAAGGACCGTGTGTTGACAGCCAGCATCGTTCCGCAACTTGACGATGACACGGGATTGTACCGGATCGGGTTATACATCCGCGACTCAGCTTCAGGAGTCGGAACCCTGACTTTTTATGTTCCTGTTAACCATGGTTTTGGAGCGCTTGGTCACGTGATTGCGGACGTTGATACGGGAGATCCGATTGAAGGGCGAGGACAGATTGTGCATGCTGCGGTAACATCGATTGACAGGGGAGAATCTGGGCAACCGGGCGAAAAACGCGGACTCTTTGTCAATGAACGCAAAGTTTTGGGAACGATCGTCCGCAATTCCGAATTTGGCGTCTTTGGTTTCATGCAAAACCCTCCTGATCATGGCTATTTTTCTCATCCAATTCAAGTGGCGCTGTCGGACGAAGTGCATCCTGGACCTGCCAAAATTTTAACGGTTGTCAGCGGGCAGAAGGTCGAGGCGTTTGACGTCCTGATAGTAAAGGCGACGCGTCAGGATTCAGCCGACGTTAAAGGTCTCATCATTCGGATTACAGATCACAGGTTGTTGTCGAAAACCGGCGGTATCGTGCAGGGAATGAGCGGGAGTCCCATTATTCAGGATGGCCGATTGGCGGGCGCTGTGACCCATGTATTTGTCAGCGACCCGACGCAAGGGTATGGGGTGTACGCGGAATGGATGCTGAGAAACCTGGGCCTGAGCAGCCAACAACTGGGGAAAACGGGATTCCCGCCAGCTTCATAAATGAACGGATGCGACCGCATGTCAGCGGTCGCATTTTTCAATACTCGACAAATTTCGTGCAGAATTGTCACAATTGGTCGTAAAGTATTTCCACCATATTGCAAGGAACACGGGAAGTGTTGTCGAATATATACTGTGTTGCACAAATGAGGGGGATAGAGTGTGGATATGACGCGGATTTTGATCGCCGACGACAACCGCGAGTTTGCGGAACTGTTGTCGGAGTATTTGAACGATCAACTGGACATGCAGGTTGTCGGTATGGCCAGCAACGGTCATGACGTACTTACCATGACGGAGGAATTGCAGCCTGATGTACTGGTGCTCGACATTATCATGCCGGTTCTCGATGGCATTGGCGTGTTGGAACGTTTACGACAGATGGCGCACATAACCCTACCGCGAGTCATAATGCTTACCGCTTTTGGGCAGGATGCGGTGACAAAGAGGGCTCTGGATCTCGGTGCACTGTATTATGTGTTAAAACCGTTTGATATGGATCTGTTGGTGGAACGTATTCGCGATGTTGTGTCTCAGGACATGTACATAGAGCGTACGAGAGCCGTTTCGGGCGTAAGCGGAGCCACATTTGCCGTACATACTGGTATTGGTCATCCATCAGCAACGGCCAGACTGGTGTCGATCAACACAAAAACCCGTTCTGTCGATCAGTTGATTACCGCTGTCATTCACGAGATTGGCGTGCCGGCCCACATTAAGGGATATCAGTACCTGCGAGAAGCGATTGCGATGGTCTATCATAATGTGGAAATACTGGGTTCTGTCACGAAGGTGTTGTATCCTCAAATCGCCGAACAGTTTTGTACGACGCCGTCGAGGGTAGAAAGAGCCATCCGCCATGCGATTGAAGTGGCCTGGAGCCGCGGCAACACAGAAGCGATCGGAAAGGTGTTTGGCTATACGGTCAGTATGAGCAAGGCCAAGCCCACAAACTCCGAGTTCATCGCGATGGTGGCTGACAAGCTGCGCATTGAAGCGAAGATTGTGTGAGGTCAGATTTGGACACTAGAGAGACCCGCGCGGGTGGTGAAATTGGCAAACATAGACTCGGCGCAAATCGCCGAGTCTATGTTTGCATTTATTCGTCATATAACTCAGAATAAATTGTTAGCAACTTGGACCAACGCCAAGCAGACAGTATGGAGGGGTAGCGTATGGGATGGCCCGAGGATCCGGCAAGCGGTTTGAATGGTACGAATGCGCGGCTTGGCAATACAGAGCTTGACGCGTCTCTGTTTGACACGTCGTGGAGAAATCGCTGGCAGATTGATCGTCTGGTAGTCCTGGTAAGGGATCCGGTAACGATATTTATTTATTGGGATGTCTCGGATAGCCGCAGAAAGCTGATCTGCGAACATTTTCAGTCATCCTGGGCCAGTCTCCCATTCGAACTGCAGGTATTTGACGCACCAAGCCTGGATGCGAATCATGACAGCGCTCCAGTGCGCCGCCAGACGGCAACTCCACAGCAGACACGGGCGTATATACACGAATTGGCGCCCGGAGGAACCTTTATTGTCGATCTGACTACCAAAACCATTTACGGAAAACCGTTCACCATTTTACGCTCCGAACCGGTGTTCACTCCCCCTTTGCCAAATCCCCAATGCGGCGCCCCCCGTGCGCTGTTTGCGAAGGTTGGAGAACAGCGCGATGGACTGTGGGTACACGGACATCGAATGACAGCGTCAGTTGCAACGCCGACCGTTTCCAGGGAGGATCCCGGAACGCCGTACGCAGAGCAGTTCGATGGGTATACGGTGCGTACAGCGGGAGGGGGCGCGAAAGCATGACAAACGGGTATATTGCGCTCGTACTGCACGCTCACCTGCCTTACATCCGTCATCCGCAAGAGGAGTTTTATCTCGAGGAACGATGGCTCTACGAAGCGATCACAGAGACGTATATCCCTATCTTGCAGGTGCTAAAGGGGCTGCATGGAGACGGAATTCCCTGTCGTCTGACGATGTCTCTGTCGCCGACTCTGGTAACGATGCTTACCGATGAATTGTTGCAGCGCAGATATTTGCGACATCTTGACATGCTTTTGGAACTGGGAGAAGGAGAAATTGAGAGAACGGCCGCAATGCCTGAATTTTACGATACAGCGGTGGCATACGCACGTATTCTGCACAAAGTGAAGGCTTTTTATCTGGGCTATGACTGCAATATCGTCAAGGCGTTTCGCGAACTGCAGGATGACGGGGTCGTGCATGTCATCACCTGCGCGGCGACGCACGCGTTCTTGCCGTATGTCCAGACTCAAGGCGCTTGGCGAGCGCAAATCGCGAGTGCGGTCACCGTGCATGAAACGCATTTCGGGGTGCGCCCTCAGGGGATCTGGTTGCCGGAGTGCGGATTTGCGCCGGATGTGGATCAGGTGCTGCACGAATTTGGCATCGATTTCTTTTTTACGGATACCCACGCTTTCCAGGCGGCACAGCCGGAACCGGTGTTCGGCACGCTGTCGCCCATCTTGACGCCCGCCGGTGTAGCTGCCTTCGCCCGCGACGCAGGCGCTTCCCGTCAAGTTTGGAGCGCGGAGGAAGGATATCCGGGCGATCCGGATTATCGGGAGTTTTATCGGGATATCGGACATGATCTCGACCTCGAGACAATCCGCCCCTACATTCACCCTTCAGGCATTCGGGTGGATACAGGGTTCAAATACTATCGCGTCACGGGTGCCGGCGCCGACAAGGCTCCCTATCGATTTGCCGATGCCCGTATGAAAGCGGCGCAGCACGCCAAACACTTTCTCGACCGTTGCCGCATCGTCATCGACGAGGCGGCGCCGCACATGGGGAGGCGCCCCGTGCAAGTGGCCACGTTTGACGCTGAGCTTTTTGGTCATTGGTGGTACGAAGGTCCTGTGTGGATCGATGAGTTTTTTCGCCAGTTGCAGTTCGCCGACGGTGCTGTTCTTCCTGTGACGCCACCTGAATATCTATCACTCTACGACGATTATCAGATGTGCGACCTGTCTTTTTCCTCATGGGGTCGAGGCGGCTATGGCGAGGTTTGGTTGCAGGATGACAATGACTGGATTTACCCGGCTCTCCACGCCGCAGAGCGTTTGATGGCCGAACTCGCGGACAGGCATGTGGAGCCAGAACCGCTTGAGGAGCGTGCACTCAGACAGGCTGCCAGAGAGTTGATGCTGGCGCAAAGCAGCGATTTCGCATTTATCATGGACGCGAAGACTGTCGTAGAATACGCCGTCAAGCGGACACAGCAGCATGTGAACCGCTTCATGCGCCTTCACGCGATGTTGACCTCAGAACCGATCGATGAAAGTTGGCTGAGCGCCGTCGAGGAGTTGGACCGTATCTTTCCGGCCGTCGACTATCGGCTGTACCAGACGAAGAGGCGGATCGTTCCTTGGGCAGCGGCGTCCACAGCGCCAACGCGTTATCGAGTCATGTTTTTGTCCTGGGAATTCCCTCCTATGACTGTCGGTGGGCTGTCGCGGCACGTCTACGACTTGTCCCGCTTTCTGTCTCGCGCCGACCTTGAAGTCCATGTTCTGACGCCAGAGGTGGAAGGGTGGCCGGCTTACGAAGTGGTCGAGGGCGTTCACGTCCACCGGATTCCAGTCACTCGGCCTGACGGCGGAGAATTCGTTCACTGGGCGTTTCAGATGAATCTGGCGATGATTGACGCCGGACGAAAACTCTTTTCAGAGGGACTGCGCATTGATTTGGTCCATGCGCACGACTGGCTTGTGTCGTATGCGGCCTGCACCCTCAAAAATGAGTTCGGCATCCCTCTGGTCGCCACCATTCATGCCACGGAGCACGGGCGCAACGGAGGAATCTTCACTGACTTGCAGAGGTATATCCATCATCTGGAGTGGCAACTGACGTATGAGGCGAATCAGGTCATTCTATGCAGCACGTACATGAAGCGGGAGGTTGAGGAACTGTTCAGGCTCCCGCCAGAGAAATTGCACGTGATTGCAAACGGTGTGGATCCCGAACTTCTGCGGACGCAAAATGCGCGCAAAGCGGGAGACGGTGAAAGCCAGACCGTGCTCTTTGTAGGTCGTCTGGTCAGAGAAAAGGGAGTGCAGACCCTGATTGAGGCGGCGCCGCTGATTGTGGCCGCCTGCCCGCAAGCCCAGATCGCGATCCTTGGCAAGGGTCCGGAAATGGAAGGGTTAAAGCGTCAGGCTGCCGAATCTGGAGTCGCCGAATCGGTGCGTTTTTACGGATTCGTGTCCGACGACGATCGCAATGCGCTTCTCCACCAGGCGTCAGCGGCGGTTTTCCCCAGCCTGTATGAACCGTTTGGCATCGTGGCGCTGGAAGCGATGGCGGCCGGGGCTCCCGTTGTGGTTTCCGACGTGGGTGGTCTGGCCGATGTTGTACGACACGAAGAGACCGGCCTCAAGATGGTTCCGGATGATCCGCATTCACTTGCAACACAGGTGATTCGCCTGCTTCAGCAGCCCGAACTGGGACGCGCTTACGCGAAGTCCGCAACGGCGGAGCTTGTGTTCTATGACTGGAACAGAATCGCCAGACAGACGACAGAGGTATACAGGATTGTAGTATCGGAGGGGGTCGGACAGAGATGAAAGCCGTGATTATGGCAGGTGGAAGGGGAACCCGCCTGCGTCCGCTGACCTGTTATCTGCCTAAGCCCATGGTGCCGTTGCTCGATCGGCCGTGCATGGAGTACAGTATTGACCTGCTCAAGCAATATGGCATCACGGATATCGCGGTGACCGTTCAATATCTGCCGCAGGTGATTCGCACGTACTTTGGAGACGGGGCGCAACTCGGCGTCAATCTCCAGTTCTTCGAGGAAACATCGCCATTGGGAACGGCGGGCAGTGTCAAAAATGCCGAGGATTTCCTCGATGAAACATTTCTTGTGATCAGTGGCGATGCGCTTATGGATTTCAATTTGCGCGATATCATTGCGTTTCACAAAAGACGGCAAGCGCTTGCGACAATCGTGCTGACAAGAGTTGAGGTTCCGCTCGAATACGGCGTGGTTATGACAGAAGAGAATGGTCTGATCAAGCGCTTTCTGGAGAAGCCGAGTTGGAGCGAAGTGTTCAGTGATACCGTGAATACGGGCATCTATGTACTGGAACCTGAAGTGCTGCGGCTCGTAGCCGAGGGAATGGAAGTGGACTTTGGCAAGCAGGTTTTCCCTTCCATGCTGGAGCAGGGGCTGCCGCTCTATGGTTACGTGGCCGACGGATACTGGTCCGACATCGGCAATTTGAATCAGTACAGGCAGACCCAATTCGACATGCTCATGGGACTGGTCGACGTCGCGATCAAGGGTGAGCAAATGTTTCCGCGCGTCTGGGTCGGAGAGCAGGTGCGCATCGGAGATGGATGTCAGATTCAGGGCCCTTCCTTTATCGGCACAGGCACTGTGATCGGAGCAAAGTCGCAGATAGGGCCGTATGCCGTGTTGGGGCGCTACAATCAGACGGAGTCAGGCGTAGGCATGGAGCGGTCAGTGGTCTGGAGCCGCGCGCATGTCGGAAAGGCGGCCATGTTGACTGGCGCCACCCTTTGCAACGGTGTTCAGATCGGCACTGGCGTCGATGTCGGCGAAGCCGCTGTGGTGGGAGAAAAGAGTCACATCGGCGACTTGGCCGTGATTCGTCCTGGGGTCAAAATCTGGCCAGAAAAGGCGGTCGGGGATGGCACCATACAGCAAACATCCCTGATCTGGGGCCACTCTGTATTTCAAGGTCTGTTTGATGAGGAAGGGATCAGCGGCATTCCCAATATCGAACTGATTCCGGAAATGGCCGGACGCATCGCGTCAGCCTATGGATCTTGCCTGAAATCAGGGGCGACGGTATCGGTGAGTTGCGATGACTATCCGTACTGCGGAGTGCTGAAGTTCTCCGTGATCTCGAGCCTGCTTGCCATTGGCGCGCAGGTGCGCGACATCGGCGCGGCCCCCGCTCCTGTTGCCCGGTACGAGTGCAGAAGGTCCAACAGCGATGGCGGCATTCACATCCGCAGTACTGGCGAAGGTGAGGACAAGCGCATTTTGCTGCAGTTTTTCGACCGTGAGGGCTTACCCATCGATAAAGGTACCGAGCGCAAAGTAGAAAATGCCTTCTTTCAGGAAGACTTTTCGAGGCCGAGTTCGCGAGCGGTTGGATCCTTCGAACAAGCGACTAGAATTATCGATTTTTACATCTGGGAAGTGTTGTCGCGCGTGAAAGTGGACGGAATCAGGGCGCGTCGGCTAAAGATCGTGTTTCAGTGCGACAGCGCGCAGATTACGTCCATTATGCTCCCGATTCTGGAACAATTGGACTGTCAGGTCATCTCGGTATTTGGCGGAACTGTAGATATTGGGGCGATCGTTCGGATAAACGCCGCGGATGTCGGTATTAAACTCGACAGCAGCGGCCAGGACTTTCTCTTCTATTCGCAAACGGGGCGCGCGGTCTCCCGCGATGAGCTGTTGATTTTGCAAATGCTGATGGCTGTAAAGGAACAGGGCTCCATAGCCGTGCCTGTGACAGCTCCATCTGTTGTCGAAGAACTGGGCGAGTCTGCAGGTATTCCTGTTGTTCGTACGAAGACAGTGCTGCGATCGTTGCTGGAGATCTCCCGTGTGCAACCCTTGCAGGTGCATTATGACGGCTTTTATTCTGTGGTGTCGTTGCTGCAGTTTCTGGTTGGGGAGGACATGACACTCCAAGGCATCATTGATCAATTTCCGCAGTTTCACATGAGCACAGATATGGTTCCGTGCCCAATTCGCGCCAAGGGGCGCGTCATGCGTCGACTGATGGAGGATATCAAGGGACAGAGACTTGAATTGATTGAAGGCATCAAGGTGCTGACGGATGATGGTTGGGCTCTGATCATGCCCGATGAAGACAGGGCGCTGTTCAAAATCGTCGCCCAGGGAAGCAGCCGCAACAAGGCGGAAGAACTGGTCACACTGTACAAGGGCAAAATCGCCGCCTACAGGCAGGCGTAAGGCAGGGGGCGTGTCCACCGTACGCTTGCAGACGTCACGGGCTATTCTGCGTGACTCCGCCAATCTCCGCAGACTCTCGCGTATTCGCGACTGACAGCAACCGGTTGTGGTTTCCGTGGCCCCCGCCGCCAGTTGTGCGACTTCCCCGACTTGGCGTGAAAGGGCCAAATCGTGCATAATGAGTCTGTCTACTAAACGGTCTGAAACGGAGATGTTGCGATGCGAGTAGAAGGCAACGCCATTAATGGACACGGGCAATTGCGACCCGTTGCGATGCAGATATCGGAAGGGCGCGTTGCTTCCATACGCGAATATGGAGACGCAAACGGCTCCCTGCCACTCCTGATGCCAGGGTTCATCGATATCCATGTCCATGGCGGAGGCGGCAGCGATACCATGGAGGCTACCGTTGACGCATTTGACCAGATCGCCTCTACGCATGCGCGATTCGGCACAACAGCGCTCTTGCTGACCACTGTCACTGAATCGAAAGAGAAGATCGGGGCAGTGCTTGACGAAGCACGCCGTTATTTGACCCTTCAGGGAAAGGGTGCGCAAGTGCTCGGCGTTCACTTGGAGGGTCCGTTTATTCACCCATCCAAAATGGGGGCGCATCGACCTGACCGCATTATCGACCCCAATGAACGGCTGGCGCGCGAATGGTTTTCGACGGGCGTTGTACGCATGATCACGCTCGCTCCCGAGAGACCAGGGGCGCACGCCGTGAGCAGTCTTGCCGCTCGACAGGGGATCATTGCGGCGGTCGGTCACACGACCGCCCAATGGGCAGACATGCAGGCAGCCCGAACGGCCGGATTCAGTCACGTCACACATTTGTGCAATGCCATGCCAGGCTTTCATCACCGTGATGTAGGCCCAGTCGGGTACACTGTCATGGAGGACGCCATGACGGCCGACCTCATCTGCGATGGTATACACGTGGATGCAGCTATGGTTGCCGCCCTTTGCCGGTCCATCGATGAAGAACGTCTGATGCTCATTACAGATGCGATTGCCGCCGCTGCGGCGCCGTCAGGTCGTTATGAGTTGGCAGGGCTGCCCGTATGGGTGGAGGGAGGCGCGTGTCGACTGGAAGACGGTACGCTGGCTGGGAGCGTGCTGACCATGGCGCAAGCCGTTCGGATGGTCCAGCGCCTTGCGGGAGTCACCGCGGCCAGGGCGCAGAGGATGGCGTCTGAGAATCCAGCCAGGCGGCTTGGCCTTACGCGCAAGGGTCGACTGGCGGAGGGTTATGACGCCGACGTGGTCTGTCTCGCCGCCGACGGTGCGCCAATCTGGACGATGGTCGGCGGACGCATGGTCTATGAAGCATAGTCTACCTGTATATAAGGAGATCAATCGATGAATATCCGTATCTTTGCCACGCCCCAGGAAGCTGGCATTTACGCAGCGGCGATCGCCGAGGGCGTGTTGACATCCCGTCCGCGCCCTGTCCTGGGACTTGCGACGGGAACAACGCCCATACCCTTCTATGAGGCGCTTGTCAATCTGTATCGCTGTGGTCTGGACATGTCGCATACGATTACCATCAATCTTGACGAATACATTGGTCTCCCCCCGAACCATCCGCAGAGTTATCACGACTTCATGCGTCTGCACTTATTTGCCCATACGAACTTGCGGACAGAACACACTCACATTCCGAACGGAATGGCTTCAAGTCTCCAGGAGGAGTGCGAGCGGTACGACAGATTGCTGCATGATCATCCGATCGACTTGCAGATTCTGGGCATTGGGGTCAATGGGCATATTGGGTTCAATGAACCTAACCACCTTTTGCTCGCCAGAACTCATGTCGTTCGCTTGCGTGAGGAAACGATGCGCAGCAATGCGCGCTTTTTCGCCAGTATGGACGATGTGCCGAGAGAGGCGATTACCATGGGTGTACAGTCGATCCTGCAGGCTGAGCGCATTCTCTTGCTGGCGTTTGGTCCGGAGAAGGCAGACATCATCGCAGAAGCCGTACGCGGCAATGTTCGCACCGACGTGCCAGCCAGCATACTGCAACTGCATCGCCGCGTAACCGTGGTGCTCGACGCCGAAAGCGCCAGGGGGTTGCCGGGCGCGATACGTTGACGCGACCGCATGGAACACAGACATGGGAGTCTATCCTGAAAAACGCCGCAGGCGCTTTTTCTTCCCGGTTGTTGGTGCTGCGTAGCAGCATGGGAGTCTATCCGGTAAGCAGCGGAACTCCCGGGTCGCTGTTTCGGGCTGTGACAAATCGCCTGGAACCGTCATCACGTTCCTGTTTCATGGCGGTCAGAACAAGCTCCTGTCGAATCGTTTCGATAATGCAAGTGGCGCACGACTGTCCGCCGTATAATCCACACGCCGCGCACTGTTGATTAAGACTGCTCAATTGCGGAGTCACCGTAGTTCAAGAACCCTCCTGTCTGTCATCCAGGTACTATTTAATCGTGTCTGGCGGCCGGTGTAAAGAGCGAATTTTAGCGAAATTTGTCGCATGGAGCGTCATTGTTGAATTTTTTGCGGCGCCCGCAGACTTTCTGGCGAAATTGGGCGTACGTGTGCGGTCCACTGCGCCGATTTATGACATCAAAGCGGAGACTGCCTGTGAGTACCCAGTCTCCGCTGTGTCAACGCGCCAAGCTTCTTTGAAGAAACGCAAACTCAGCCCCGCGCGACCTGCCGCGCTCCGATGTACTTTGGTCCCCAATAGGAATTGGTAATATTATCGATGCTGACTCCAAAATCCTGAGCGTCAACCATCAGATTATTGCCGATATAAATTCCTTCGTGAGAGGCGCCCGGCGCGTAAGTGCTGAAAAACACGAGGTCGCCCAGCGATAGCTGATTCTGGGGTACGGATAGTCCTTCCGCAAACTGCTCCTCAGACGTCCTGTAAAGATTGACTCCAAAATGGGCGTATACGTACTGTGTAAATCCGGAACAGTCGAATCCCGAAGGGCTGGTGCCGCCCCACACATAGGGTGTACCCATGTAGGACTCTGCGTACTTCAGCAGTGCCTGTAGATTCACAGTCGGCAGATTTTTCTCTGTCTGCGCTATATACGTTGTGTTTTGCACAAGGCTTTGCGCCTGGGCGGTCTCCTGTTCAATCTGTTTGATCTGACTCTGCGTCAACTGAATCTGGCTTTCCAGCAGGCCATGTTTGACAGTGTCCGACTGGATGTTCTGGTTCGCCTGGTTCAGCATCTGTTGTTTCTGCGCTTCCATCAGTTGATCAGCCTGTTGCAACACAAGGAACTCTGAGTGTTGGTTCACAAGCTTATCGTAGACAGCCAGTTTCACGCGATGTTGCACAAGCAGCGACTGTTTCAACGCCATAACTCTGTTCTCTAACTGGCGATCGGCTTTTGCGATTGTGATCAGCATGTACAGGCGGCTGAGGAAATCTTCCCAATTGGTCGATTGCAGGAGTACTGACAGATACGACACACGCCCGCTTTCGTACATCACCCGAAGTTGCGTGCGCAAACTGCGTTTGCACTCGGCGAGGTGCTGTTCATCGAGTCGGATTCCGGCGTCAAGGCGCCACAACTGCTTTTCTGTCTGTTGTGTCTGCGCCAGGTTTGCGTTCAAGGCGCCCTTGATGTTAGTCAATGACCGCTGATACTGCCCAATCTTTTGCTGCAGCGTCACAACTTGCGTTTTGGCGAATGTCATGCTCTGGTTGGTCTGGTTGGCCTCAGATTGCAATTGGGCCATGAGTTGCTTTTCCTGCGACAGAGAATTCGCGTATGTAGTCGCCACCAGAGACCCAGTCATGACAATAGCGACTGTCAGTGAGACGATAGTCGTCGATATGCGTTTCAAACTGGACAACACCCCAACGTTTCAGATCTCTGTTCTGTGTTGACATACTTCGACGCATATCGCCAATTTCCTTCAGAAAACCGCGTGGAACATGTGGATAAAATCGAAACGTCAGCCCAACAACTCTCCTCGCGCGACCCATTCGACCCGTCCGCCCACTCGGATGTCATAGTGATCGCGGTTTCGACTACCTGTTATCGACAAGAGGGAAGGACGCATGATCTGATACCCCTGTTCCAACTTCAGCGAAAATGCGGACCGAGGGGCGGTCTCGTTCGGCATTCCGTACCGCAGCAAAAAGGCGCACAGACAACCGGCGGCGCTTCCTGTCGCCGGATCTTCAGAAACTCCTAGCTCAGGCACAAAGACACGGGCGTGCAGATCATGCTGGGGCAGCACCGTTTCCGTCGTAAATACGAGGATGTTTAGGTCCGGAAAGTGGTCCATCAATCGTCTCAGCACGTCAGTACGCACAGAACACTTCTGCACATCGCGCAGTAAGCGCATGTCAACGAGTGCAAAGGGCAAACCGGTAGACACGATTTGCACCGGGAATCCTGAATCAAGCGCAGTTACGGGCACGCCCAAGCACTCCGCCATAGCGCCGTGATCCATTGTTTCCCCGAATATCGGCTGATTCTGGGTCATGGTCAACCAATCAGGTCTACCTTGATCATAGGTGATGTCCACTGGGATTATCCCCGCTCCCATTGCCAGTTCAATACGAGGCGCGGGTGTTTCGAGAAGCGTCTGCGCTATCACAAA
Organism: Bacillota bacterium; assembly: GCA_021846285.1. Lineage (GTDB taxonomy): Bacteria > Bacillota > Bacilli > Alicyclobacillales > SLC66 > JAKADD01. The sequence continues at coordinate 918 of JAJZCB010000084.1, read as the reverse complement.
CGCCGTGCCGAGGGTAGGGTGTCCAGCGAATGGTATTTCGGATGCCGGTGTAAAGATGCGCACAGAGTAACGCGCTGGATCGCTGTACGACGCGTGTGCATCCATGATGAAGGTTGTCTCGGAAAAATGGGTTTCACGGGCCAACGTCTGCATTTGACCGGATGAGAACCGCCCTCCGTCCAAAAATACTGCGAGCTGATTGCCCGTGTACTTGCCCTGCGTGAACACGTCGACGATATAGAAGTCTGTCATACTCCGCTCCTCGTTCCTTCATGAGATGGGGGATCTCTCCCGCAAGTTCGAGTATAGCCGAAGCAAGGAATAGCGAACAGGGCGAGTTGCGCGGGAGATGAATGGCCTGCGGCAGATATTGACGGCTTGTCTGCCGCGGGAAATAGTACTTATTGACTACTGTCATATAGTCGATTTTCATCTGCAGATCCGTCTCATTGGCAGTATAATCTAAATTGTGAGAGAAGAGAGTGCATCAGCCCCATCGGGGAGGGAGCGCATCCCAATATGTGAAATTATTCACAACTTCGCGTGAAAATATGTGGTTCATAGAGGAGGCCATCATGAGTACACGGAAGCTCAACCAGGAAGTGTTCGGCTTATGGGTCAATGAACTCATCGCCCGGCAGCGCGTTGTCGGAGTGCAGGCCAAGGAGGAACGGTTTATTTTCGGGTCCTTGTCGAAAGCCGAGGATTTGCGCCTGGATTATGATGTCACCATTCTTCCGCCCAAAAAATACTTGCTTCCTCAACGTGAACATCTCATGGAATTCACGGCTCAGGGAGAATATGAGAGTCGCATAGAGCATGAACCATTTATTCTCTTCGGGGTTCACCCGTATGACGTTATCGCCATCTCGCAATTGGACGCCATCTTTAGCGCTGGCCAGTATGATGCCTACTATA
>JAJZCB010000083.1 GCA_021846285.1 Bacillota bacterium | reverse complement strand
CCAGTATATAAGCCTATTTTCCAAATGAAATAGACGGTTGTAGCATGCGTTCTCCTGTTTTTTGAAATACCGTGTACCATCTGAACGTAAGGAGGGGGGATAGTATGGCGAACTTTAAGGTCTTTTCCGAAGTTCCTTCGCAACTTCTGACGCAGGTTTCGCAGACCAATGCGGCGTCGCTTCTTACAACGGCGCAAAACCTGACGGCGGCGAGCTTTGTGACGACGGCCCAGAACTTGACGGCGGCAAGCTTCCTGACGACGGCGCAAAACCTGACGGCTGCGAGCTTTCTGACGACTGCGCAGAACTTGACGGCGGCGAGCTTCCTGTCCACGGTTCAAAACCTCACGGCCGCGAGTCTGTTGTCGCAGGTGTCGAACTTGACGGCGGCGAGCCTGTTGACGACGGCGCAAAACCTGACGGCGGCGAGCTTCCTGTCCACGGTTCAAAACCTCACGGCCGCGAGTCTGTTGTCGCAGGTGTCGAACTTGACGGCGGCGAGCCTGTTGACGACGGCGCAAAACCTGACAGCAGCGAGCTTCCTGTCCACGGTTCAAAACCTCACGGCCGCGAGCCTTTTGACGACCGTTCAAAACCTCACGGCGGCGAGTCTGTTGTCGCAGGTGACGAACCTGACAGCCGCGAGCCTGTTGTCGCAGGTGTCGAACCTCACGGCGGCGAGCCTGCTCACAACACTGGGAAACCGCACTGTTGTGGATACATCACAAACAGTCACTACATCCGGCGCAGGGTTTACCGCTGGCAACATACTGACGGCGATTTCTCTCACTGAGTTGACGTTTACGGTCTTCAATGCCAGTTCGACGGCCGGTGCGCAGGCGATTATCTACTTGAGCGCGGACGGAACGAATTTCTCGGCCGATCCGACCGCTGCGACACAGACGATTGCTGCGGGGGCGCAGTATTTCTTCGTGCCCGGTAAATTCGTGAAGTACCTGCAAATCATGTATGCAGCGCAAACTTCGACGGTTCCGGCTTCGTTGACCATTTACACGCAAGCTCACGTATGATGTTGAGACGTTGCCTATCCTGAAAAACGCCGCAGGCGCTTTTTCATCCCGGTCGTTGGTGACGCGAAGCGTCATAGGAGTCTATTCGGGAAAGTGGGGGATACACATGTCTATGGGAAAACAGCAGGAATTACGAGGCATGCGTATCCTGCTGCCTTCTTGCCAAATCGATCAGGGAACAACGGGCAAAATGGTTCAACCCCGTCGGACAAAGCCCATGAACTTGCGAACCCGGAAGAGTCAATGCGCCGTTTCTGTAAAAAGTGAGCGCCGACCTCTACTGATCAAGAAGATCTTGTGTCCGGTTGTGGTAAAACGCATTGAACGGCCCGTCGATGTGGATTCTGTCAAGGATCCGATATCGGTCAGGAAGATCAAGAAGCCCGTCACCGTTACTACGATCATACAACCGGTCAAGATTTTTCCTCTGAATCAAATCGAAGATCGAGTGACGGTCTATGGCTCCAATTCGACTGTTCCTATTGAGACAGATGCGCAAGGTCGGCTGGTGATGTCCGGCGAGATTCACGTCTCGCCTGTACAGTTTACCGAAGCCGTATTTGCCGGCAACGTGTCGACCGATGCGTTTCAAGCCTTACCCTCGCAGGATGCGTCGATACAGACAGATTTGTCGTACGCCATTGTCAATCGGTCCGCCAATGCGGTGCTCATCCATCTCGAAATCAGTCCGAACGATACAGACTATACGGTGGACACAGAAAGCGCGGTCGACGGCCTTTCGATGAAGGTGCTGACTCCGCTGAGATTTCTCAAGTTTAACCGGATTTCCTTTCGTTCGCTCGAAATGGGACAGAGCGCCACATTCGACGTCTATTACCAGGCTCAATCCGGATAATTCCCAGGGACCGCCGGCACGGCTCATTATCAGGTATAGTACAAGTATCTGATTCGTCGTCGGGGAGAGAAGCGCCAGCATGCAGGGTAAAGACATCTACTTCATTCGCCATGCCATAACAGAAGAAAATCTCCGTTACACACTGATCGGTCGCTCAAACCCACCCTTGCATCCTTTGGGCCAGACCCAGGCGACTGCTGTAGCCGCCGCTTTACGGACGATCGATTTTGACACGGTCTATACCAGTCCACTGCAACGAGCCCACGACACAGCTGTCGCTATCGCCGCCGCGAGGCGCCCCGCCGCTGTCGTGCTGGATGTTCCAGACCTGTGTGAACTCGATCTCGGGATATTGGATGGCATGTCGTCAGTGGCCGCCTATGCCCACCACCGTGAACTCATAGACCGGGCGCTTTCCATTGATGAGCCGGATGAATTTTCCCTGCCTCAGGGTGAACGCCGCACGGACGCCCTGAAGCGATTTCATGAGGCGCTGCAGACACTTGCCGCCACCGCAACAAGCCCCCTTTGTATCGTGACTCACGGAGGTCTCCTCGGACTGTGGTTGGCGCGTCTGCACGGCCAACCGCTCGCCCGGTTCCGGGAGTGGCAACCACCCCATGCGTCCATTACACACGTGCATATGCGTGATGACGGCAGCGCCGAGTTGCTAAAGACAGGAGACATGGACCACATTGCGCCAGCACTCGAAGCAGAGATCTCTCGAGCGCGCCTTGCGCATCACCGCTGACCAAACCCGCTCATTGCAGGTCTCGGGAAACGCGCAGCATGAATCGAGGACATCCTCAACCTCCCGGTCGGCTTGCGCCAGGGAAACGTTAACTCGTTACCAGCCATGAACCGTTAAAGCCGTCCAGCCTATCCATTCAATCAATTCATTGATCGCGCCATACGAATCCCCCGTCAGTCCACCGAAACGCCGATACAGCCAACGGGTCATACCCCAGGTGAATGCAAAAACGCCCAGGATCGTGAACAAAGCCTCCCGCCAGGATAACAGCCAAACAGAGAGACCGCACGCAGACAGCGTTCCTATCCAGGTGACCGATACAGGCATCCGTCGAGCGAACAGACTTGCGAGACCCGCCGATCGCGCCGCTGGCGCCCATCCCATGGCCCATAACATGGCCATGCGTGACAGAGCAGGAATCACGATGAACGGTCCCGGCGACTGGGGGAGAAGCGCGCACAGGGCGGCGGCCTTTCCGAGGAGAACAAGACATCCTGTCACCACGCCCATGGCGCCTACACGACTATCCTTCATGATCGCAAGCGCCCGCTCCCCTCTCGCGCGACTTCCCACCGCGTCCGCCGTGTCCAGCAGTCCGTCCAGGTGCAACGCCCCCGTGCTGATTGTGTAAAAGGCCAACGAAACGACCGTGGCTGGCCAGGACGCCAGACCCCTCCTCAAGCCAAGGTTCATCAGCCATAGAAGGGCGCCGAGCACAGCCCCCAGTACTGGCAACCAAGCCATGCTTCTACGCACTTCATCCTCTGTAACGTCGGCCAGTTGCGGTGTAGGAACCACTGTGGCGAACTGAATGGCCAGGATCGTCTGGCGATACAAAGATCTTCCCACTCGCTTGGCCCCTTCCGCCAACTGCAGATTTTCAAAGGCGCGCCTCGAACGCCCGCAGGTCGACAGGGATACCTGCCGCAACCCAATACACAGAGTCGGCGACGGCGGCAACCGCCTGATTGAGCCAACCCAACCAGTCCCGGTACTGCCGTGTCAGCGCGTCGGCGGGCACGATCCCTTGACCAACTTCATTGCTTACGCAGATGGCCAGGCCAGTAAAGCCCCGCAAAGCTGCGATCAAATCCTGTTTTCGATGCTCGAAACCTGCGTCATCACAGGACTCCAGAAACATCCAGTTATTGACGAGCAGGGACAGGCAGTCGATGAGGATCACCGGAGTCTCTGCGTGCATCCTCACCTGATCGGCCACATGCAAGGGTTCCTCAACAGTGTGCCAAGCGATCGGGCGGTCCGCTTGGTGCCTCCGGATACGAACCCCCATTTCCTCATCACTGACCTGAGCCGTGGCTATGTACAGGACTGTGCCTGCACGCCCTTTCAGTGTCGCAGCGGCCAACCGCTCAGCGATCGCGCTCTTGCCGCTCCGCGCGCCTCCGAACACAAACGCCACCGTCATAGAGCAGTGTCCTCCCGTTCTGAGTTTCTTCACACGCGTACAGCCGCCTCAGCCACAAATAGCAAACCGCCTCTCGATGGCCGACCGATGCGCCGCACCCCCGCTCGTCACTGGTCACTCGTCAATTTCGAAACACATCCGCACTGTTCTGATAGACAATATCACTCTGGTTGGATCTCGCATTGAGAGTTCGGGCCAACACAAACAGAAGATCGGACAATCGGTTGAGGTACTGAAGCGTCGGCGGGTGAATGAATTCTCGCTGCATCAGACTGACCACACGACGTTCCGCCCGGCGCACGATCGTACATGCAACGTGCAAGCTGGCGGATGGCTGCGCGCCGCCGCGCAGTACGAATTTTTTGACCTGGTCCGCTTCTTCCTTATAACGGTCGATGTGCGGCTCCAATTCCGCCGCCGCGTCGCCCGGCGTTCTGTATGTGTACTTCTCAGGGTTCGCGGCAGCCAGATCGGCGCCCACATCCCATAAACGCTGCTGCACCTGAATGAGCAGATCCATGATGTCTGTGTGCCGATCCGCATCAAGTTGGCTGGCGGCAAGACCGATGAAGGCGCCTGCCTCATCGATCGTTCCATATGCCTCCACTCTTGCATCATCCTTGTAGCGACGCGCGCCGCCAATCAATCCCGTCTTCCCCTGATCACCGCCGCGGGTGTAGATCCGCATAGCGACTCCTCCCCGTTATTCTGCTATTTTCAGAAGCACTGTTGGTAGATATACTCCAGGTCAAGATGCTCTCGGATTACCGTCTCCAGGCGATCGTAGGCTGCCTCTCGCGTCTCCTGCGCCCGAACGGACACTGCCAGATCGGGCATGCCCTTTGCACTTCGAATCCTGTTGAGCCAGGCCGTGCGAAATGCATCATTGTGGAAGATCCCATGCAGATACGTACCGATAGTTCGACCGTCAGTCGAGACGGCCCCCTCCATCCGTCTCCCTTTGCCCGACAGACTGCGCGTCTGCGCAAACGGACGCCGTGCAACGCCATGCACGGTATGGCCCATATGAATCTCGTATCCCTGCACCGCGACACCCGTGAAGTTCCCGCTGAGCTCGCCCTCCACCAACACGGTAACCTTCTTCGGAAACAGGGTGGTGACGCCGTCCAGCAGCCCCAGTCCTGGGTATTCGGCCACGTTCGATTCCTGATGATGCGGGTCGTAGACGCGCGAGCCCAGCATCTGATACCCGCCGCATACGCCAAACAGCCACACGCCGCCCGCCTGAGCTTCGCGCAACGCTGCGGCCCACCCTGTGGCCCAAAGCCACTCCAGATCACCCATGGAACTCTTGGTGCCAGGGAGAATCACGGCATCGGCTCCCCGCATATCTTCCGGTTTGCGGCAGAAGTAAACCTGCACGCAAGGCTCCAGAAAAAGGGGGTCAAAATCCGTGAAATTGGCGATGTGCGGTACGTCCACAATCGCGATGCGCAGGGATCCGAAGTCCGCACGGTCGTCCGCGCGGCTGCCCGCATGACTGCCCGCATGACTGCCCGCATGACTGACCGCATGACTGACCGCGTGGCGGTCCGCGCGGCGGTCTGTCGACCGATCCAGGTCCGCAGATGAGTTGGATCTGCGATAGCGATCGGATTGGAGACCCACGGAGTCCTCTTCATCGATGCCAAGATCCTGTATAAAGGGAACGACTCCGAGTACGGGAACGCCCGCATACTCCTCAAGCAGCCTTCGCCCCTCCTCAAACAGGTCAGGATCACCGCGAAACTTGTTGACAATGACACCCTTGACCCGCGCGCGTTCATGAGGCTCAAGAAGTTGCAGCGTTCCCACAACAGAAGCAAAGACACCGCCCCGATCGATGTCGGCTACAAGGATGACGGATGCATTGGCCATTTCGGCGGTGCGCATATTCACGATCTCCCGCGACTTCAAGTTCATTTCCACGGGGCTGCCTGCGCCTTCGATCACAATGACATCGTACCGCTCGGCGAGAAATCTGTGACTCTCCAGCACCGCTTCCCAGATCTCTTCCTTGCAGTCGAGAAAATAATCCCGGGCCGACCGTGTATCGTAGACGCGCCCCTGCAGGATGACCTGCGACCGCATGCCTCCCATCGGCTTTAGCAACACTGGGTTCATGTGCTCATTGGGCAGAATTCCACACGCCTCCGCCTGAACCGCCTGCGCCCTGCCAATTTCGCGTCCGGACGGCGTAACGGCCGAGTTAAGAGACATATTTTGCGATTTGAACGGCGCCACGCGATGCCCATCCTTGTGCAGAATGCGACACATGGCAGTGCAGATCACACTCTTGCCGACATTCGACGCCGTTCCGACAAACATGAGACTTTTGGCCATCTACAGTTCACTCCAGGATGTGCAGACTTACTGCGCGATCTCCGGGAACAATGCCTGTCCACCAGGAATCACGGGGAAAGCGACAGCGTCACAAACACTTCTGTGCCTACGCCGAGTTTGCTGTAGAACTCGATGTGCCCACTAAAGTGATCGATCAGGTGCTTCACCACATAGAGACCGATGCCCTGCCCGCCTTTATCCCAGTTCATCTTCTCATATTTGCCGAACAGCCGATCCACCTGCCATTCGCTCATACCGATCCCACGATCCGCGACCCGGATGACCAGGTTACCCTCATAGGTAAAGACATCAACGTTGACAGTGGCGCCTTCAGCGCTGTATTTGATGGCATTGCTAGTCAAATTGGATACAATCAGCTCGAATCCAACCGAATTGGCCTGAATCACGAAACTGTCCAACAATCGATCGGTATACTGCAACTTGATGTTCTGCGTTGACGCCTTCTTCTCCATCATGCTGATGACATTGTGGATTGACGTCACTGGGTTTATGGTTTCTATGTGCCAAAAGGAATCCGTGCCAAGCATTTGTTCCGTATTGATGATGTTTGTAATCTCATGGTCGATGACATCCACATAATCCCGGATGGATTTCATCTTCTGCATAGTGTCGGGGTCGAGGGTGCGTTCCAGTATAATCGTTGCGTAGGCTTTGATGACGGTCAAGGGATTGCGCACTTCATGCGAAACGGCATGGACAAAGTCAAGTTTCTGTCTGTATAGATCCATTTCGTGCCGAAGTTGCGCCATGACCGAGAGCGACGGCGGAATGACCGCTCTATCGTCAGAGTTATACAACAAAGACTTAACCAGTTTCCTGTCAGTCATAAAGTATTCGTGATGCTCCATCAGCGCATTTTGAAGACTCGCCGATACGGTGTTGGCGTCAAAGGCGCATACGCCAATGATTCCAAGGTTATTAAACACTCTCTGACATGCGCTCTCATATTCGACAAGCTTGCTGGTGATATCCTCCTGATCCCTCCATTTTGGGTGGCCCCATACGCGAAATGTCACGTTCTGGTCGAGCAGAGGCTGGATGAGGTCGGTAAAGTTGCGGACGATACAGTCAAAATGAAACGGCGCGTGCGTCATATAAAACTCTTCATTAGCGACGTACATTACATTTTCTACTGAGATACGGCGATGAGTGAGAACATCGACAAGCGAACGGTATCTCTCACTGCCCTCGATGAAAATAACGCGGTGCCCGAGCTCGATTCCTGTCTGAATGTAGGATGCCGCGTTGTTTATGTAGTCGGAAGAGCTATCGTAGCAATATAAAATATGCGCCCCGTTTGTAATCGACATATCCCCAGTTAAAGATACGTGTTCCGGTGACAGCGTTTTGTCCACCTCCGCCAAATTATATTCTTCTTAGTGTAACATGGCTTCGCTCTGTACAGTCAATGATTGGCTTGGGCCAGAACACGCGCAACAAATGACTCCACCACTGTTCCCGAGATCACATCGGGATTGCGGCGCAGTTCATTGAGCCCGTTTCTCAGTCGGCGCACCTGTGACGCCGAAAGGGCGCCGCGCTTCTCCTGTTGCGCCGCCAGAATCGCCGCCATGCCCAATTGGCCCTGAAAAGACAACAGTGCAGCAAAAGGAGCGATTTCTTGGTACAGCGCATGGTCGGGAAGGCGCTCCGCCAATGCCGCATTGACAGCCGCCATGGCGCGAAACTGTCGGTAAAGGGGCGTATCCGTCAAGGAGCGCGTGACGGGTTCCTGTTTCCAAAAGACAGATACTGTTTTTTGCAACAGTGCGGGCTGCAAATTGTCATAATAACGGGAACTTTCATTCTCGGCAAACAGCCGAAAGTCCGTGTACACCGGTCCCCCGATGGCTTTCAGCGCGTCATTCCAGGATACATAGGGCTGATAGTGCGCCGGGTTATGAAGATAGCTGCCGGCTGTCCACAACGCTGCCTCCGACGCGCGCGCCTGAAGCATGGGGTTAAGAAAGTAACCCGCGACGAGTTTGGGAATACCCGCTCCGCGACCCAGCAGCGGCCCCATAAACAGTTCGGGTTTATGCGCTACGGCATAAGTGAAGTCGTTGACTGGATAGTTGTCCCAAATCACAATGCGATGCCCCATGTAGCCCTCGACCGCCCGAACCTGGGCGTCGGTCATCGTGTTTGCAAGAACCCACGGACCCGTCCAGATCGGCTCAATCGCAGGCGAAAGGTACCGCTTTAGTCCAGACCAATAGGGAATGTCTTGCGTTCCAAAGTACATCGTCTCCGCAAACAGCAAACGAAATTGCGGATCCTTCGCCCGCTCTGTCCGCCACACGTAGTCTGCCAACGACGATTGGGCGCGCGCCAGGTTGCCTCCGTATCGAACAGTATCCGCATGATTCAGCGTTCCGGCAATGTCGTCGAAACTCAACATAAACGTATTGATTCCAGCAGCTCTCAATTGATCTATTTTATGAATCAGCAGCGCGCGATCGGTCTGAGAACTGTAGGTAATGCTCAGACCGGGGCTAATCGAATACACAAACTGAATATCGTTCTTGCGCGCTCCGTCAATCAATGCCTGCATTGTGCGCCAGGCAGACGCTGGGTAGGGCAGACGCCAGTCCACCCTTTCATACGGGTCGTTCTTGGGCGCATACACAAACGCGTTCATATAATGCTTATGCATGAAGCGAAACATATGAAGTGTGTCACGCACACTCCAGGAAGGTCCATAAAACCCTTCAACAACCCCCGCCAGAAAAGGCGAGTTGGCTGACGAGGCCCGGGCGCCCACAGACGCGCGACTGCTGTGGGCATCCTGTGCACCCCTATGTGCGGCATATGGTTCTCGCATCGCGCCGATGGTCCATACCACCGCCGCCGCAGCGACCGCCACACGCGCCGCTTTGCCCGCCATACTATGTGTCATACGTCATGAACCCTCCCCAGTGCCGCCGACGAATGAAATCTCAGCTTTCGCGTACACGTTTCACAGAAGGGCGCGCATCACCGCATTGTGCAGCGCTCGCCTGAGTCGCAGGGGATCTCCTTCACGGCCATAATGAACGCGGTTAGTGAGCAACACCATCCAGACCTGTTCCGTTCGATCGATGGAGATCGACGTGCCAGTAAACCCGGTATGGCCAAAGCTGGACGTCGACCATAGATCCCCCATGTGGTCATAGGCGTCGCCCCGCAGACACCATCCCAAGCCGCGACGTCCGTCGAGCCCTTCGGTGGAGCATTGCAGGGCCGTGTCCATCGCGCGGCGGGACAAAACCTGCGGGCCGCTGCCGACCCACATGCGAGCATACCGCGCTACGTCTTGCGCCGAGCTGAACAGCCCTGCGTGTCCACAGACGCCCCCCAGTGAATAGGCGTTCTCATCGTGCACAAATGCGTAAGCGGCGCGCCCGTTACCCTTGACAACCTCTGTTGCGGCAAATCCAGGTGGACTGTAGGGTGTCTGCCCCCACGCCTCCTCTCCTGGCTCTGCCAGAGCGCGAGTAGGTCGAAACGATGTGTGTGTCATGCCGAGCGGCTGAAAGATATGCGTTCTTGCAAACTCGTCGAGTGTCTGTCCAGTCACGGTTTCCACCACCCGCCCCAACAGCATGAAGCCGATATCGCTGTAAACCACGCGCTGCCCAGGTTCGTTTGCCAGGGGAATCTGGGACACACGCCGCCAACGCGCCTCAGCATCCTGAAGACCAGGTAAAAAATCGCCGGGAGGCAGCCCCGACGAATGTGTAAGCAGGTGCTTGACGTTCACCTTGCGCTTGACTCCGTCGCCGTAGTCCGGCACATACATCTCGAGTCGATCGGAAAGCAGCAATTCGCCGCGATCAATCAACCACAAAACGGCAGGCAGGGTGACGCACACTTTCGTCAATGACGCAAGATCGAAAATCGTGTTCACCGTCATCTCCCGCTGATAGTCTGGAAGATCGATCTCCTTCCCGGCCACAGCGGTGCACACGGTCAGGTCTCCCCTACCAACAACAAGGACCGCGCCTGGCACTTCTCTCGAGCTCGTCGCCCGCAAAAGACGATCCCCAACAGCGCGTAGCCTGTCCTCCGAGAATGAGGCGGCTGACAGCGCCTCACGGTCTATATCGATACCCAATGCCAATCCCCCTCACTATCGCCCGTGTATCGCTGACATCCATGGTCCGCCCGTTGCGCGGCGCGAAACAGTCGGCTAGCTCTTGCGATGTCTCGCTGCCGCTGCTCCCGTCGCATTCAGAATGTCAATGCTCTCATCAAACTTCTGGCTGGCCACGCCCGTGAACAACAGATCCATGACAAATAATGAGTTTAACCGCGAAGTCATGGCTGCCGCGCGAATCACTGACTCGTCCGCTGATACGTACAGGGCAATATCCGCGAGTTCCCGCAGCGGATTTTTTCTATACTGTGTCACAGTAATCACTGTCGCCCCTCGCCCCTTGGCGATTTGAGCGACCTCAAGAGTATCCGTCGTATACCCGGAATATGACACGCCAAGGAAGACGTCGGTGTCGCATAGCTGCGTCGCAAAGATGACGCTCTGATGGTAATCTCGAAAAGACATGGCCGTCAATCCGATACGCAGCAGCTTCGTGGCCATGTCTTCCGCGATGAACCCAGACGCTCCCACACCAAACAGACAGATCCGCTTGGCCTTGGTCAACATCGCGACAGCGTTGCCCAACGTAGCCACGTCCACGAGACTGGCCGTGTGCTGAATACCCTGAAGAGACCGTTCCTTCACAGCGTGGACAATGGTATCCAAATCCGAACCCTGTTCGATCTCCTCATAGAGTTTGGGAGATTGCGTCTGTTCCTTCTGATAGTCTCCCGCAACCCGCAGTTTCAAATCGTGAAATCCATCAAATTTGAGCGACTGCCACAACCGCACCACCGCAGCACTGCTCGAGCCGCTCTGCTCAGCCAATTCTGCCAGGTTCATCTTAAGAAACGAACCTGGATCCTGTAGAATCAGGTCCGCGATCTTGCGTTCTGAGGGCGCCAGTTCCTGGGCCTGACGCAATCTGACTAATCCGCCGTCGAGATCCATGTAAAACCCCTTTCGCCGTTCTGTGAAATCTCTTGGTACAGAATGTTGAAACTCATTTTCACCATACCATTATAGACCATCCGCCCGGATGTTTCGCCATAACTGTACAACATAAACCTTCAACATCACTCGAACTTCGCAGTAGATGGGGCGACGGACTGTCAGAGAAGGAGAAGCAACCTTTCATTGACACTCGCCGAACCCAGATAGTAATGTTCATACGAAAGGGTGACAGACATGGAGCTATACGTTGGCATTGACGGAGGCGGGACCAAAACACGCGTGATCCTGATGGATCTCGTCTCACAGCGGGGAACCGCAGTTTCAGGCGGAGCCAGCAATCCAAACGGCGTGGGATGGAACACCGCACTTGTACGGATCCGCGAATTGGTCGAAAGCGGCCTGACACAACTCGACGCGCATACTCGTCAGCTTCACTCATTATGCGCCGCGCTGGCCGGAGTCAGCGCCCCCGAAGCCAGACAGCGCATGGAACGGGAACTGCACGCGGTATTTCCGCATACCCGTATTCAGGTTGTTCCAGACGCTTTGGCCGCCCTGTCGGCGGGTACGGAGGCGCGTCCGGGCGTCGCCCTGATCGCGGGCACGGGAACAATCGCGATCAGCGAAGACCACACCGGAATCGTACGGCGGGCGGGCGGATACGGCTATCTGGTCGGCGATGAGGGCAGCGGTTTTGACATCGGCAGGCGTGGAATCATGGCCGCACTGCAATCCTTTGAACACAGGGGCCCAGCCACTGTTCTGTCGGATGCGCTGTGTCGGTTTTACGAAACTGCAGATCCACGAGACGTCATTGCGGCGATTTACCGGTGCGATCATCCCGTCGCAAGAGTCGCCGCGTTTGCGCCCTCCGTGATCCAGAACTCAGCGCACGATCCTGTCGCTCTGGACATTGTTAGAACCGCTCTCGATGCGCACGGCGCACTGGTCGAATCAGTCATTGCCCAGTCGCAGAATGAATATGACGAGCCGATCGTACTCGGGGGCGGGTTATACGCGCATAACAGCCATTGGCTAAAAGAATTGCGGTTCCGGCTGCCCAACCGCTCATTTCGCCTGTTGGCGCACAGTCCGGCGGCCGGCGCGGTGTTGCGGGCAGTGAAACAGATGACAGACGAACCCCTTGACAGAACGTTGATCCAGTCCTGGGATATAATCTCGCGAAAACTGGACATGGAAGACAACGGATTGCGGACCATGGCGGACCATTGATTCAGGGAACGGAAAACGCTTTGCCCACACTGCGCACGGCCCTGTGCAGCAGGCGCCCCTCAATGACACATGAGATTTTCATCTCTGACGTGCTGAGCATGCGGACAGTGGCTCGCACGTCCTGCAAGGCGATAAACATCCGGGAGGCGACGCCGGGATTGCTGACCATTCCCACTCCACTCAGGGAAATGCGGGCCAGCCCCGTCTCCTCCGCCAACGTTTGGTAAGACAGCTGCTCCGCGAGTGAGCGAAAAGCCCTGTATGCCCTAGCCGCATGCGCCTCTTTTATGGCAATTGAAATGTCGTGCCGATCCATCGCGGTCTCGCCGTACGCAATCATGAGAACGGGAATGTGTTCGGCGGCCAGCACAGAGAAGGCGCCCACAAGCGTCCTGGCGCTGGACGATACACCCAGCAACGCCACGCAGGCCACGCCTGCTTCATACGACAGTTCCGTCACCACAGGCATCGAACGCTCAAACGGCGAACAGTCTTTAACTGTCACAGTATCCCCCCATTCGCACCCGGCTCAGTGCCAACATCCGCGAGCGGCACGTCGAGTCTGATCAGATCCGTGACCTCTTCTCTCCTTACCAATAAACGGGCGCGGCCGTGAGCCACCAAGACCGCCGCAGGACGCGGGATTCGATTATAGTTGCTGGCCATCGAATAATTATACGCCCCGGTACATGAAACCGCCAAAATGTCGCCTGGATTCGCATACGGCAACATGGTGTCCCACACAAGCATATCGCCGCTCTCACAGCACTTCCCGGCAATCGATACCAGGTCATTCGCAGGAGCGCGCATGCGATTGGCGACAGCCGCTTCATACTTTGCCCCATACAGCGCCAGACGGGGATTGTCTGTCATCCCACCGTCCACCGCCACGTACGTCCTGACACCCGGAATCTCTTTGCGGCTTCCCACTCGGTAGAGCGTAGTGCCCGCCTGCGCGACGATACTGCGGCCGGGTTCCAGCATGAGCAGCGGCAACGCCATGTGGTGGGCCGCAAACGCGGTCTCGGTCACCTCGATCATGTCGCGCACGAGCGTGGAAATTGGCGTCGGCGTATCCTCGGCTGTATACCGGATGCCAAGGCCGCCTCCGAGATTCAGGACATCAATGGGCATTCCGTATTGCGTGTGAAGAACCGCGCACAGTTGCGCCAGCCGTTCGGCCGCCAATCGAAATCCCGCCACGTCAAAAATCTGCGAACCAATATGCGAGTGCAGACCAACCAATCGCATTGTACGATATTCCCGTACGAGCGCCGCCGCCTGTTCGATCTGTCCACTGTGCAGATCAAAGCCAAATTTTGAATCCTGCTGACCTGTCGATATGAATTCATGCGTGTGCGCATCCACACCGGGAGCAACGCGAAACATCACGTCCATGACCTTCCCTGCGCGTTGCAACAAATCATGCAGCATCTCGATTTCGTGGAAATTGTCGATGACGATCATGCCAATACCACTGGCTATGGCAAACTGCAGTTCCTCCTCCGTTTTATTGTTCCCATGCAACAAAATGCGTTTGGGGTCAAAGCCAGACGTCAGTGCGGTATGCAGTTCTCCCGCTGACACCACATCCAGCCACAGCCCTTCCTCGTTCACAATCTGACACATCCCCACAGTGCAGAACGCCTTGCAGGCATAGGCGATACGGTAGCGGACTCCCCGTTCCTCAAACGGCTGTCGATACGTTTTCATAAGACTGCGGATAAGAACTTCGTCGTACACATACAGAGGCGTGCCAAACTCCTGGGCAAGCCGTGTCACAGCGCACTCCCCGATGGCCAGTTCTCCGTTCTCCAAAACCCGGCTGCTCCCGAACAGTTCCATGATTACTGATTCGCACGCCCCTTTCTCTGAATTGATATATTTTATCACAATGGAATCCGTAAATTATAAAATATTTAGTCATTATATGCGAACGGTCAGTCCTGTGCTCCGCGCTGCATTCCGATCCCGTGTATCCATGTCTCTGTCAACGCATACTAAGCCCACACAAAAACCGGTTCAGGATGGAGTTGACGCGTATGAAACAGGATGCAAATGAAGGACTGTCCAAAGTGTACTGGACGCTCATCGTAACATTCGCTGTGCTTGTTGTATTGGGTGGTGTTCTATGGTGGTTTGATGGGTACATAATCCGCAGGTAATGGGCACATTGCGCATACATACCCCATGGTTGGGAAATCTATGGTCGGATTGCCAATGCCCATCCGTATGACATAAACGGAACGGGAGGTCTGCTTCATTGAACAAAATACCCTATCGAAAACGCTCGCGGATGGTTGTCACCATCGCACTGCTGTTGCTATTCGCGGTTCTCGTCTTGTTGTTGGAATTTCGAAAATACCTGATGCTCTCGGCCTTCCGGTAGACGACGCGGTAGAGGAGGATCACCATCCGTGATACAAGGCTTGACTCACAACGATCACGACCGACACTACGATGCCTCGGCGCTCTCGCAGCCTTCCCATCGACCGCGGCAAGGTGCGCTGCGGGCACGCAAAACAACCTCCCTGCTCGGATTAGGGGTCACTGCCGGTCTTTCATTGCTCACGACAGGATGCGGCGAACGCTATCTGGTCTTTCGCCCCGTCGGTCCAGTTGGTCAGGTGGAAAAGGAACTCATCATACTCTCGATCATCCTTGTGTTGGCCGTGATCATTCCTGTCAGCCTCCTGCTCTGGCACATCGTATGGCGTTACCGCGACGTACCCGGAAATCCAGCGCCCTATGACCCGGAGTGGTCTGAGAGCCATGTGCTGGAGGTGATTTGGTGGGGAATTCCGATCGTCATCGTCGGGGTGCTCGGCGCCTTCACGGTGCGAGACACATTTCTCCTGACCAAACCTCCCGAAAGAACAGCAGCGCCGTTAACGGTGCAGGTCACGTCACTCAACTGGAAATGGCTGTTTCAATACCCAGATCAAAAAATAGCGACTGTAAACTACTGTGAGATTCCGACCAATCGACCCATTCAGTTTATCCTGTCTGCGAACGGTCCGATGAATTCGTTCTGGGTTCCGCAACTGGGCGGTCAGGAATACGCCATGCCAGGCATGGCCATGCGTCTATGGCTGCAGGCAGATCGGTCAGGGGTGTATTACGGGCACGGCGCGAATTTTACCGGACGCGGCTTCGCGCACATGGCGTTCAATGTGATCGCGCGACCGCGAGCCGAGTTTGACGGGTGGGTGCGGCAGGTCCGCCATAGCGCTCCTGTTCTGACCAGAGTTGGGTATCAAAGTCTCGTTCAGTCGAACCTCGTAAAACCGATGGCATTTTCCGCGTACGCGCCCGGTATCTTTGAATCTGCTCTGCTCAAGGAAGGCGGGATGTACATGAAGCGAGATCTGACGATGCTCGGCAGAAGTCACAGCCACTCAGGAACCTGAAACAACAGGATTCCCTGTACTCGTCCAGTTTTCGCAAACGCGCAAAGCCGCACAGAAAGAGGGCCAACCATGTCGACATTCCTGCCGCATTTTCCGGCAACCTTCATTGTAACGGGCGATCCGCTGATCTACGGAGCGGAAGTCTCCATCGTCCTGGCCACCGTGGGGATTCTGTTCGTTCTCACGTATTTTAAAAAATGGGGGTGGCTGTGGCGTGAATGGTTGACCACCGTCGACCACAAAAAAATCGGCGTCATGTACCTGATCGCCGCGCTGCTGATGTTTTTTCGCGGCGGTGTCGACGCGATGCTGATGCGCACGCAACTGATGCGCCCCAACATGGGTTTTCTTCAGGCTGAACATTACAACCAGATCTTCACCACCCATGGCACGATCATGATTCTCTTCATGGCGATGCCGTTCATCTTCGCCATGTTCAACGTCGCCGTTCCACTTCAGATTGGGGCGCGTGACGTCGCGTTCCCTTACCTGAACGCCGTCAGTTTCTGGCTGTTTTTCTTTGCCGCGATGCTCTTTAACCTGTCGTTTGTGATCGGTGGATCGCCAGATGCCGGCTGGGTGAGTTACCCGCCGCTCGCAGGGCTGGAATTTGATCGTGGCCCGGGCGAAAATTTCTATCTGCTGTCTCTTCAAATCACAGGGATCGGCAGTATTGCGACCGGAATCAATTTCATGGCCACCATCCTGAAAATGCGGGCGCCCGGCATGACGCTCATGCGCATGCCGTTATTTTCCTGGTCTGTCCTGGCGTCCTCAATTCTCATCATATTTGCGTTTCCAGCGCTGACCGTTGCGCTTGCCCTTCTGTTGATTGACCGGTTGGCTGGCGCCCACTTTTTCACGATGTTTCAGGGCGGCAATCCGATGATGTACATCAACCTCTTCTGGATCTGGGGACATCCCGAGGTCTACATTGTCATCCTGCCAGCGTTCGGCATTTTTTCTGAAGTGGTCAGCACCTTCTCTGGCAAGCGGATTTTCGGTTACAGTTCGATGGTCGCCTCCTTGATGACCATATCTGTCATCAGCTATGTGCTGTGGGTGCACCACTTTTTCACAATGGGAGCCGGACCGGGCGTCAACAGCTTCTTCGCGGTCGCCACAATGTGCGTCGGCATTCCGACAGGCGTAAAGGTGTTCAACTGGCTGTTCACCATGTATCGCGGCAGAATCAGATTCACTGTGCCAATGCTCTGGGCGATCGCCTTCATTCCGATCTTCGCCATCGGCGGCGCCACCGGCGTGATGCTGGCCGCAGCGCCAGCCGATTACCAGTACCACAATAGCTTCTTCCTGATTGCCCATTTCCATCAAGTGTTGATCGGCGGAACAGTTTTCGGGATGCTGGCCGGGATGTACTACTGGTGGCCAAAGATGTTTGGGCACATGCTGAACGAGCGTCTGGGTCGGTGGGCGTTCTGGCTCTTCAACATCGGTTTTTATGTCACCTTCTTTCCCCAGTACCTGCTCGGATTGATGGGCATGACGCGCAGGATGTACACCTACCCTGCAAATATGGGGTGGAACACTCTCAACTTCATTTCAACGATCGGCGCCTATGTCATGGGCATCGGGTTTATCGTGCTCGTGCTGGATGTCGTGTACAGCATCCGCTTCGGAGAGCGCGACTTCACAGGCGATCCGTGGAATGGTCGCACACTGGAGTGGTCCCTTCCCTCGCCCGCGCCTCACTATAACTTTGCCCGCATCCCTACTGTGACAAGCCGGGATGCCTGGTGGACAAGCAAGCAGGAACGAGTTCGGGGCGACGCGCCGATGAAGCTAGAACCATTGCAGCCTATCCATATGCCAAAGAGCTCCGGCCGACCGTTTATCATGTCTGCCATTTTCTTCATCGGTGGATTCGGTCTGGTTTTTAACTGGTATGCGCTTGGCTTCCTCGCCCTGCTCGGTATACTCATCAGCCTGTTGTTGCGTTCGCTGGAATACGACACGGATTACTACGTGCCAGTCGAAGAAGTTGAACATACTGAAGCGGCTTTGGGGAGGGCATGACAGTGACAATTGCGCATGGCGAGTTTCCCGCTCACGGGCGGTCCATCAATCATGATGCGCCACTGGAGTACAGCCTTGAAGAAGGCGCTCTGCGAATCTTTGGTTTTTGGCTGTTTTTGGCGACCGACTTAGTGCTGTTTGCCTGTCTGTTTGCCACATACGTTGTATTGCACGGCGCCGCCGCAGGTGGACCG
>JAJZCB010000161.1 GCA_021846285.1 Bacillota bacterium | reverse complement strand
GAAGAGTACACGCCGATAAGAACGCCCAATCTCAAGCGCTCTCCACTCTTTTGAGTGAGAAAAAGGTCAGGCAAACGACGGGATGTCCAGCTTTGATCAACAAATGGGGCAACTGTTGATACCACTAGGAGAGGCGGCGATCCCATGAAGGAATCCTACTGTGAAACCTGCAACGCCATGCGCCCTACGCATGTGGACAATCGCGCAGAAACATTCACTGTTCGAAACACGGAAATTCGTGTTGAAACGGCCGCACGAATTTGTGAGTCCTGCGGTGAGGTCGTATTTGACAGGGAACTGGACGATGCGAAACTGGATCAAGCCTATCGACAGTATCGCGCCCAGACTGGCCTGCTACAGCCCGAAGAAATCCGCGCCATACGAGAAACCTATGCGTTATCGCAGAGTGCCGCAGCGAAATTGCTTGGTTGGAGCCCGGCCACGTTTACTCGGTATGAAACCGGCTCTCTGCAAGAAGCGGCGCACGATGAACTTCTCCGGCGGTTGCGTGATGATCGTCATTGGGCGCATGAACTGTTCGCGAGAAACGGTTCCAAGCTCACAAAACTTCAGCAGCGCAAACTGAGGCAGGCTCTCGAATCTTCGGAATTGGTCGTGTCCAGGTCAAACACTGTACTGGTCGATGCGCTGAACGCCGTCTATAGCGATCTTCTGTATGTGGCTGGCGAGGATGGCAACATCCCGTGCCAGCGGGCGTTGGAAGTCGTGGAGCGCCGGGCGGAACAGGCTGGAATCGTTCTGTCGCACGAATGACCAAAGCGATCGTTTGTTGCGAAACACTGCCCGCCATGATGCGATTCCGTTAATTGCATGAGGTGGAGACCGCTTTGGCGCCAGCGACCGGAGGGCATGCTGTTCCTGCTTCCCCTACAACGCTCCTCGGTTGATGGCCCGCAACGTTGCGTTGGCCACAATGGCTGACATGATCCTAATAGATCGGATCCAGCAACCCAATCGCTTTCATGATGGGGGGCAACGAGGAAACACGGTACCACGGGGCCGAGAAAAAGGTCAACAACGCAGAAATGACAAACACGTAGTCTGTGCGTTTGGAGACGAGCGACAGGGCTGCACAGATCATGGGCAGGCCAGAACTGATGACAATAACAGATGGTTTCGGAAGAATGGGTCTCCGCTACGGAATGCTATCGGGTGCCGGTTCCTGACATGATTTTGACGGGCGGTGAGATAGGTTGGGGCAGACTGCCCGTTGTCGGCTTGCTTGAATTGGGTATTGCAGCGGTTGCGGACAGGACGATGAATGCAAAAAGCAAACTAAGGAACACGGGCTTAACCAAGAATTTCACGAGTGTAATCTCCCCACCACGCGCGTGCCATCACGCGATTTCTGCTAGTATTATAATTCATTGACCTTGGTAGTAGGGAGGAATTGATGGGGAGTTCTGCTTCCGCAAATGGTCCATTGCTACCGAAGGAGCAGGTTTAGCCAGTGTGAACCGGCCATGATGGTTCGGGTGTTTGCAATGTCCTCTGTCGCGTCTGCCAAGCGGAAAAAATCCATGCTCATCTCGTAGAGTTCCCTGGCGCGCTCGGATCGTTCTTGAATGTGGGCCAGATACCCGAGTCCGCGATACAAATGCCCCCGAATCACCGCCGCATCGTCATCGCCCAATAAATCCAGCGCTTCTTCATACATCGCTTTTGCCTTATCGAATTCGCATTGGTGGATCCAAAATAGAGCGATGTCGCCGCAGGCGGGAATCCACTCGCGAAGGGCGAGATGCGATCGCCCGAGGTAGAACCCGGCTTGGGCAATGGTCAGTTCGTCGGTTTCCGTCGCGCAAGCGCGAAGGGCTTCTTTGGCGCAGAGAAAGGCGGCGTCCACCAGGTTGGCCTGCAGACATTGATCGACTACGGAAAGGAGGGCCCGCACATCGATGTGATTCGCCGAATCCGAGGGGGGAATGAAGTCTTGAATGGTTTGACCGAGACGCTGCGCGAGTATGGTCAGGGTTTTGAGAGACGGCTGACAACGACCGCTCTCGATCTGACTGATGAGCTCGCGGGTGAAATCGGAACCGGCGAGCTCGCGCTGGGTCATGCCGCGCTTTGTACGTGCGTCGCGGATCTTTTGCCCGATGTTCATGGGGTCTCCTGTGTCTCCCTTCAAGATGGTAGTAAACACACGATAATCAGAATTTGGGGAAGTGATACTTACATGCGATTATATCCCTATTTACCTGAAGAGGGTGATAAAGTTCGTCTTGTGGATACTTTGAGTTTGAGCAAGAGGTGGTGATGAAAGTGAATGGGTAGAGGAAGGAGTAATTGCTGCATTTGAACTAGTCGCCGCGGGTTTCCGGAACAATTACGATTTGAAGGCAGCAAAAATGAAAAAACGGTAAAAGGGGATTTTTTCATTGAATAAATTAACAATAGCTAGTATAGCGGTTGTGCTTTCCGGTACAATTGGTCTAATTGGCCCCACGTCAGTTTTTGCTGATACAATATCGTCCACAACACAAACTCACAGCGTTTCTGGTTCCCAGCAAATATCGTTTACTGATCAGGCTTCATTTGACTAGGCACTCATCAATCTAGTTAATCCCTATGTGAAGACAGCTAAAGACGGCATGGTATCCATACCAAAAATTAAATCACTTCACTTAACAGATCAGCGATACACATATGTTATGAACCTGATTACGATCTACAACCAAAAGGTTACATCGGGTTTGGTCGACCCGAAGAATCACCTTAGTACACAATCAGAAGCACAGATGAAAGGACTGGGTATCAGCGTAACCTCAACCATTAATGCTACTCCGTCTGCTAGCGCTACGACAACTTCTTCAGCAGTTGGAACTGGTGGATTACCAAAGTCTTGGTTTCACTTGAGTTCCCCCGAAGTCGTAATATTCTATTATTGGCGGGGGAACCAGATTGTATTTAATGAGGTTGCAACTTCGGAAACAGAAGGCGCCTTATGGGTAATTTCAGGAATAGCTG
The DNA here is from genome assembly GCA_021846285.1 of Bacillota bacterium. Lineage (GTDB taxonomy): Bacteria > Bacillota > Bacilli > Alicyclobacillales > SLC66 > JAKADD01. The sequence continues at coordinate 394 of JAJZCB010000161.1, read as the reverse complement.
GTAGTGGCAGTGCGGCTGCTATTCTCGCCGCCAGATATAAGGTAGCTTTAGAACTCCTTGCATTTATACCAGACGTTGACGTCATTCTTGGCTTAATAGTTGCCGGTGCCGCAACCGTGGCGGGAACGATGCAGGCGACAGACAGAGGATCAGGTATTAACTACCAATATCCAGTCGTACCTGGAGTTGCTGTACTGCCGGGATTTATGACTGCCAATGTAGATTAGCAAATTCATTCTCTGATGGTTGCGTTAATTTATCTCGATTTTGCTAGCTATATAAGTTGAACTGGAGCCTTTCCGGCTAACGAAGCAGGATTCGCGAGATCACCGCCGAATGAAAATGTATCCAATTGAGCGGCGGTGATGCGACATGGACGTACGGTCAGCTATTG
>JAJZCB010000005.1 GCA_021846285.1 Bacillota bacterium | reverse complement strand
ATAGAGAGCGGCAAACATCCCAAAAACAACGCCGCCGATCAGCATCTCGTGGAAGTGGGCGACCAGAAAATAACTGTTGTGGAACTGGTAGTCCACCGGCGCCACCGCAAGCATCATGCCTGATGCGCCGCCCAAAACGAAACAGGGGATAAACGCGATAGTCCATAACATGGGCATCTTCATGCGTATGCGTCCTCGGTACATCGTGAACATCCAGTTAAACACTTTGACACCCGTTGGGATACCGATCAACATCGACGCAACCGCAAAGAAGCTGTTGACTGAAACGCCTCCGCCCATCGTAAAAAAGTGGTGCGCCCATACAAAATAGCTCACGACGCTGATCACGAGCATCGACGACACCATGGCCTTGTATCCGAAAATCGTCTTGCGGGAAAATGTCGCGACAACCTCGGAGAATACGCCAAAGGCAGGCAAGAGCACGATATACACCTCCGGGTGGCCCCAGATCCAGAACATATTGATGTACATCATGGGAAGACCGCCGGCGTGAATGGTAAAGAAGTGAGCGCCGGCAATGCGGTCGATCAGAAGCAGGGCAAGCGCCACCGCCAAAGCAGGGAAGGCGAAGATGATCAAAATGTTCGTCGCCACAATCGACCACGTGAACAGCGGCATCTTCATCAGCGTCATGCCTGGAGCGCGCATCTTGAAGATCGTGGCCAGAAAGTTGATCCCTGTTGCGATAGTCCCGATCCCTGTGATTTGCAAGGCCAAGAGGTAGAAATTCTCACCTGGACCGGGACTAAAATGAAGACCCGCCAGCGGCGCATAACTGGTCCATCCGGCGTCAGGCGATCCGCCGATGACGAAGGACAGGTTGAGCAGCATCGCGCCAAAGAAAAACAGCCAGAAGCTGATCGCATTCAAATAGGGAAACGCGACGTCGCGCGCGCCAATCTGAAGCGGCACGGCGATATTCATGAGAGCGAAAATGAACGGCATGGCCATGAAGAAAATCATGATTGTACCATGCGTGGTAAAAATCTGATCGTAATGCTCCGGACCGAGAAAATGTTGATTGGGGAGCGCCAACTGCGTTCGCATCATAAGCGCGTCGGTTCCCGCCCGAAACAGCATGAGCACCGCAGCGATCAGGTACATGATGCCGATTCTTTTGTGGTCGACAGTGGTCAACCATTCCCTCCAGAGCCACTTCCATTTCTTGAAGTAAGTCAGCACGAACACGATCCCGACACTGGCGAGGATGATCGATGCATCCGCACCATAGAGGAGAGGATCGCCGGTCACCAACAGACCCCAATGGCTCAAATGACTGATTGGCATTCGGTTTCCCGCCCTTCTTGAACCCTTTTAGTGATGCAGCGATGTCTCTACTTGCATCGTGCTCGGCATGAAGCGCCCGCCATCGTTCATCACCGTGTTATAGAAACTGTTGGCAGGGTATGACGAATACGTCAGCTCACCTACCACGTTCGGAATCGCCAAGTTCTTATATTCAGTCAATGTGAGCGCCGGCGCAGTGGTTTTCACGTGCTTGACCCACTGATCGTACTTTGCCATGGGCACCGCGACCACGTGAAACGTGGTATGCGCAAATCCACGGCCAGTAAAGTTTGCGCCGTGACCGTAGTAGTCGCCGGGCTGGTTGGCCTGCAGCCACAGCCTCAGGGCCATGCCTGGCATCGTATATTCCTGACCGCCCAGCCGCGGCACCCAAAATGAATTCATGGGAGCGTTTGACGTGAGGATAAATTGAACGGGCACCCCCACTGGAATCTCCGCATAGTTCACAGTCGCCAATTTGTGGCCTGGATACTGAAACAGCCACTTCCAATCCAGAGACGTTACTTCGATGGTCATGGGTGACGCATTGGACGTACTGCCCGGGGGTTGTGCCAGAGATATCGTCGTTCTGACCGTAACCACACCCAAAATGGCCACGATGATGATGGGGATGCCCCACCAAATGAACTCCAACACCCTATTGTCGGAAAAATGTGGATCGTACGGCGCTGTGTTGCCAGGTATATCGCGATAGCGATATACGATATAGAGGAGCAGTCCAATGACCGGCACGATCACAATCAATACCAGTACAATGGAGATGTCAAACAAATTCAGTTCCGTCCTTGCGACGGGTCCTGCCGGATTAAGGAGTTGATACTGAGTTCCGCATCCGGTCAAAAATATGGCAACTGCGGCGCCCAATCCGGCGTAGGTGAGAGTTCGTCTGCGAACTTTCCCTGCCTTCATCGCCACCACCCCTTTCTTCGTGGGCTTGTCTCTCTAAACTCTCCTGCCCCTGCGGAGCGCAGGATGACTACGCAAATGCGCCGAGCGCTATGTTCCCATACAAAGTGTCAGAGCGCCGGCCTCTGTGCGCCCCTTTGCTCAACGATCCCGCCGACGCGCCTCCTGTTCCATGTTAAAATATAAAGAGTTTATGATTATTTCATTGTCTGGCGAAAGTGAGTATAGCACAGGGAAACGAATCCTCCTCGACAGTTCACATACCGTTCATGAGGCGAAACTGTACATGTCATAAATAGTTTTCTGATATTACACATAATCGTCATAACCGGGGATTCTCGAAATGAACTGGACAGCTTCCGCTTGCGAGTGTACCTTGGAGATGACAGCGATGCCATCACAGATGACGGAGGTGTTTCATGAGCAGTGTCCTGATGACCGTGTTTTTGCTTAGCGCCCTTGCCCTGATCGCAGGTTTGATAAAACCGTCGCTGGTGCTGTTTGGCGCGCGCAAAACAAGAATTCGGGTCCTTGCGGTCTACGGATCGATCGCCTTTCTCTCGTTCGTATTTGCCGGTGCATTCGCGCCGCCGCCCGGCGCCCATGCCGCCGCTTCCGCATTGACTCGCTGACAGGCAGTCATTGCCGAACACAACCACCCATGCATCGAACAATGAAAGGGGAGAGAACCATGATTGAATTTGACCGACCAGATATAGAGGAGTTTTTTCGCACCTACGCCATCACCGGGTTTGCCGTCGACGAATCAGAGACACACATTGCCCTGTCCACGAACTTAAGCGGAAAGTACAACATTTGGGGCCTGAATCTGCCCAGTACATACCCGTATCCGTTATCTTACGTCGATCAGACTCCAGCCTACATGAAGTTCGATCCGCAAGGTCGTTATCTGTTGGCTGGCTTCGACCGCGACGGCGATGAAAACGTGCAGATGTACCTGCTGCCTGTGAACGGCGGCGCCCTCAAACCGCTGCGCATGCATGAGGGAAGGCGACACTACTTCACCGCGCTGTCAAAGGACGGAGACCGCGTCTACTACTGCTCCGACAAGGAGAACCACACTTTCCTCAATGGATACGTCTATCATGTCGATACAGGCGAGGAAAGCACCCTGTATGTCGGAGAGGGCGGTTCGACTCATCTGGCGTGGGTCGCTCCTGACGAATCCAGCTTCATTGTGCTCACTGCGTACGCGAATACATATGCGCCCGCCTTCCTGCATCGCGGAGACCAAGTGACATGCCTGACCCCCGATCCTGACACTGTCCATGTGGTGGCCGATGGGGACTACGCCGGAGATGCATTTATCTTTACAACGAATTACGGCGAAGACCGCGCGTACTTGGCGCAGCATCATCTATCCACCGGAGAATTTCGCAAGCTATGGGGGATAAGCGATGCGGATTTGGGCGGTCTTGCCGTACATGAGGAGTCGCACACCGCTTATGTGATTGCGCATCGGGGTGTGGAAGACAGACTGTACGCGTTTGATATGAATAGCGAAGAGGCGCGACCGATCGACAGTCCGGTTTCGGTGATCGAAGACATGAAGATTGGCAAGAGTGGAACTCTTTATATCCTCGGACGCAGTGATGTCGATCCGTTTAATCTGTATCGGCGAACACCTGAAGGGGAATGGACGAAGCTCACGAACAACCAGGTCATGGGTATGGCCAGGCAGCAACTCGTACAGGCAGAGGTCGTCCATTTTCCATCGTTTGACGGTCTTCGGATCGAGGCCCTCTGGTTTGCGGCGCATGCGGAAACGGCCAACGGGTATACGGTCGTCTGGCCGCATGGCGGACCGCAAGCATCGGAACGCCGAATGTTCCGGCCCTTCTTCCAGTATCTTTGCAGTCGGGGCTACAATGTCTGGGCGCCGAACTTCCGGGGCAGCAGCGGGTACGGAGCCGCATTTATGAAAATGGTTGAAGGCGACTGGGGTTATGGACCACGTCTCGATATGGTGGAAAGCATCGAATGGCTGATCAGGCAGGGCAGGGCGCACCACCATCGACTCTTCCTGGTAGGAGGCAGTTATGGAGGCTATATGACGCTGTTGCTGCACGGCCGTCACGCTGACTACTTCGAGGCCTGCGTTGACATTTTCGGGCCCAGCAATCTGTTCACCTTTCTCAATTCGGTGCCTGACCACTGGAAACCGATGATGAAACAGTGGCTCGGCGATGCGGAAGAAGACAGGGAGCGACTGACCGTCGATTCCCCTATCACCTATCTGAGCGGCATGATAAAACCGATGTTCGTCGTGCAGGGAGCCAACGATCCACGGGTCGTTAAGGCAGAGTCGGATCAGATCGTGCAGGCGCTGCGGGATCAGGGTACGGAGGTCGATTACCTGGTATTTGAGGACGAGGGACATGGTTTTATGAAGAAAGCTAACGAAATGGCTGCCTACAGACGGATTGTCGAATTCCTGGATGCGCACAGAAAGTAGCATAGCAAGGGGAGCGCAAACCGCGTTCGCGTCGTAAGCGGTCAGCGGTCAGCCTGTCCAGACTCTGGGCAATGCAATCGCAACCTGTCAGGGTCAATCGTACGAGGCTTCTTCACAACACCAACGGCAGCCGATGGCGCACCAGCGGCTGCCGTTGGGAAATAATCAATTATTTCCCAACTGAAGGAGCGACTGACCGGATCTCCGCGATTCCGAAAGTTTGCGGGGAGCAGGTTGATCATCTCCCTAGGCCAAAACATCCAGTTACCAGGTTCGTCAACTTCTTACAAACTCTTCTACATCCAACTTGGCATGGGAAGTTCTACGGATGAATAGCGGCATGCCCCACTTCGGCAACCGCTCCATCCACGGTTTGGGGTCGAGTTGTTCGGGAGCAATGGCGCCGATCATGGTGATGGTTCCGTCAAGGATCATCTCTACCGCAATGACGGGCGGTATGCCCGCCTGAAACACGGTGATGTTGGCGCCCATGATCCGCTTGCTGTACTCATTGTCCTGGACGGTATACATGAACATATCTAACGGCATGCCGTCCTCATCAGTGCCTTTGACCCACGTGCCGATGCAACTGCTCCCCGCCATGCTGTCGGCAAGCTGAGACGGTTGCGGCAGAAGAGATACGACAACTTTGCGCGGCACAACCGGAACGCCTTCCACGAGAACCATCTCTTCACGGTCGAGCCCCACGGTTTGCAGCGCCTTCAGAATATCAACATATTGCTGACTGAGCGCATACTTGAACTCGCACCGTTTGAGACCCTTTTTGCCCAAAAACTTCGGCAATGTGCCGACTTCTTCGTGTGAGACGCTGCGCACTGTCAGTTGGCCCACCGGTTCCGGAAACGTGAACACTTCGATTCCGGTTTCCAGTGGAACGCCGGTTACAAACTCACCCTCCTGATAGCTGAGCGGCGGTTGCAGGCATTCCTCAATACTCGTTTCAGGAGAAAAGGTGATGGCGAAGGGATAATTTTTGACGGTGACGTTGTCGCCGTCGTACACGACAATGTCCTCCACGGTGTTCATGCGGTCATACGCGTACCGGGCCATGATGTTGGTCACTCCTGGATCGCTCCCGATACCGAGAATCGCCAGCAATCCACGCATGCGGAAGCGATTGTTGTACTCCAGTTGACTCTGTACAGTGACGAGACCTTGCCCCGGAACATCAAATGGACCGTCTGACGCCATGTCGATATAGTGGCACCCTGCTTCGAGACAGGCTTCCATCACAATGGGATTGAAACGTGGAATTCCCGCGTGAACCACGATGCGGCAGCCGTCAAGCGCCTGAGTCACAGCCTGCACATCGCTGGCATTAACCTGTATCGCGACGGCTCGCGGGTCTTGAAGTGTTTTTACGACAGCCTCCGCTCTCTCCAGAGACAAGTCAGCGACAATGATCGAGTTGATTTGCGGAATCCGTTGCAGTCCTTTGGCGACCACCTCACCGACACCGCCCGCCCCCAAAACCAGAATGCTGCTTGAATGAGTCTGTCCTGTATTACTGCCCATGATTGCCCCTCCCAGTTTTCCCTCTACACATATAAGCCCTCCCCATCGCGTATTCTTGCGCTTGATGCCGGGAATGAGCCCCCTGGCCCCTTAGCGATCCAAGGCGTCTCAACTTGATGCGTTGTTAGGAAAGATCAGGCCTCCTCGCCGTGACCAATCGGATCGAACACCAATCCGCATTCCTCATTGACACTGTAGCAAGATATGTGCCACACACTGAAACACCGATAACCGAAGACCCGTATTCTTCCCTCCTCCTCTTTCTCCCCCTCCTGATTCCCGCTCGTCGGCCTCCTGATCGATGTGCGTTGCAGAGAGAAAACTCACGACTGCTTTTCTTCCCTGAGTGGCGCAGTTACAGGAGACAGTTGCACCTTGTCGCGAATTTGACTGTACTTGCGACTGACCGTAGACTGACTCACCCCCAGCGCCCGCGCAGCCAGTGTCGTCGAATGGTAGCGTTTCATGGCCAGTGCGATCATCTCGTTTTCCACCTTCTCAAGCGCCTGCTTGAGCGGCACAATCTGCACGTTTCGCGGCTGTTTCTTGCCTTCTGCAGCGCCTGCGTGAAGTACGATTTTTTCCACGACAGGCACATCAATGACATCCGTATCGTTTCTGATCGCCAGCCGTTGAACGATATTCTGCAGTTCGCGGACATTGCCCGGGAAGTCGTACGCTTCGAGCAGTTCGATCGCTGAACTTGAAAAGCGGAGATCGCGCCTGTAGGTTTGATTAAACTGATGCAGGTAGTGATTGGCGAGCACCCCGATGTCTTCGCGGCGGTCTCGCAAAGGCGGAACCTCGATCGGATAGACGTCGATGCGATAAAACAGGTCTTCGCGAAACTTTCCCTGAGCCACGAGACCAAGCAAGGAACGGTTGGTGGCGGCGATGACATGCACGTCAAATTTGACTGGCGTCGTTCCGCCAACCGGATAGACCTCGCGTTCCTGTAGAGCCCGCAATAGTTTGGCCTGCAGGCCAAGCGGAAGTTCCGAGATTTCGTCGAGAAACAGCGTACCCTTGTGCGCCTTGACGAACAAGCCCTTTTTGCCCTGCCTGTCAGCCCCCGAAAACGCCCCTTTCTCGTAACCGAACAGTTCGCTTTCAAGCAGTGTTTCCGGAATCGCGGCACAGTTTATCTTGATGAAGGGGTTGCTGCGCCGTTCTCCGAGCGAATGGATCAAATCCGCTATCACCTCCTTGCCCACACCCGACTCTCCAACAATCAGAACTGTCGCCGCAAACTGGGCTACCCGCTGCACTTCCTGCATGACTTCATCCATAAGGGGACTCGCGTATACGACAACCGATCCCGGAATGTGTTTGATCTGTCTTTGCAGCCACTCAATCTGCTGGCGGTATGTCTCTCCCTGTTTCCTGGTTTTCTCCAGTTCTCGCTGCAGTTGCGACACTTCCGAGAGATCCCGGGAGGCGATGACGACTCTCTCAAGTTCCCCGTGATCGGTAAATATAGGGTTGCCCACACAGAGAATCGGGTCGGAACCTGATCCCATCAACGAAACCTTTTGTTTTTTTCGCTGCACTTCGACAAAGACGCGGCAAATTACATCGCCCGCTGACTTGCATTCCAGAATTCGCGCGCCAATCAGTGAATTCGGCGGATTTTGCCACTGTCCTGCAATAAAATGAGCGCTCGCGCGGACCAGGACCCCCTGAGCGTCGACCACCACGATTTCGTCATAAATCGTGGATAAAATGGCTTCAAGATCCTGGTTCAAGTCCTTGACAGAATCAAGTTCCATGGCCATAGCTTCGACTGACGGCAGATCCTGCAGAACGAGCGCAAATCCCGTCATGGCCTGATTCATCATAAGGGGCACAAAATCGACAAGAACTGTCGCTTTTTTGGCGAGTGTAATGACCTGATTGAGCAGGGGTGCTTGCGTGGACTTTACATGGTCGAAGTGCTGAGCGCCAAATAACTCCTGTATACTGGTATTTGACAACTGAGGCCGCGACATCTTCAACATTCGCAGTGTCTCTTCGTTCGTATTTACAACTGCATAGCGGAGATTGACGATCATGAGACCCTTGGGAATTGATGAGAACAAGGTTCGCAACCAGGCATGGTCGGTGTCGGTTCCTGAAGCGGTCATGGCCAAGAGGTAGTCTTCTCGTCGGAAGTACTGCAACTCTTCCTTGTGTCGCACCAAGGTAACTTCCTGGGAGAGCACGTCAAGCACATGAGCGGATAGTTCGGAGAGTGAAATGATCTTTATCGGAGACGAATTGATCAATTGCGCAGGGGCAAAACGGGCTTGCGCCTTTCGTTCCAACTCAAGCAGCAGGAAGATGCTGTTTAAGGCGTAAAGTTCCCCGCTCCTCTCCACAAACACGAATGGATGCTCACCGAGTTGCAATCGTCGTTTGATTTGCTCGACATCAATATCGTGATCCAGGACAATCGGATCGCGTAAATATGATGCAAGTTCCACAGTTCCCACCCCGTTAGTATGTCGCTCTGACTAATATATGCACTTACGCATACGTAGTACGAATAGATTCGTTAGCGACCCCCTAAAGGTGGACTTCGTACCCTTGAATTTTGCGATCTTTGCGTTCCATAATAGGAAAGATGCAATCTCTCACTATGCAAACTATCACACTATACCGAAAATGGCAACCGGTTGTAACGTACCGCGTGATGCGATAACTCGCCGTTATGGCCTGTGAGTGATCACTGTGGCATGATTATTGCTTGACTGAATAGTATACTGACCACCGCGCAGAATGGTCGCGCCAATGTAGGAAGCGCGTGCGGTATGCCTGAGCCGAAGAGCATTGATCCAACTGGTAACGCCAAGGAGGAGACGGCTTACTGTATGCATGATTCGATTATCGAGTTGCAAAACGTTACCAAAACATTTGAGAGCAACACGGTAGTGAAGGATGTCAATATGTCCATCCGAGCGGGCGAGTTTGTCACGTTGCTCGGACCGAGCGGCTCTGGAAAGACAACGATTCTGCGCATGATTGCGGGCTTCGAAAAACCTACGGCAGGACGCATCGCGATCAGCGGCGCGGAAATAAACGACGTGCCCGCCCATCGGCGCCCCGTTAACACCGTATTTCAGCAGTACGCGCTGTTTCCCCACCTAAACGTATTCGACAATATTGCCTTCGGCCTCCGAGTGAAAAAATATCCGCGCAACGACATCGAAAAACGGGTGAAAGCCGCCCTCGCCATGGTGCGTATGGAACCCTATATAAAGGCGAAAGTCCGTAAACTGAGCGGCGGACAGCAACAGCGCGTTGCCATCGCCCGCGCGATTGTCAACGAACCAAAGGTACTGCTCCTAGATGAACCACTCGGCGCCCTCGACATGAAACTGCGCCGGGAAATGCAGTTGGAACTCAAACGAATCCATCGCGACGTCGGCATCACCTTTATCTACGTCACCCATGATCAGGAAGAGGCCATGGCGATGTCCGATCGGGTAGCAGTCATCCATTCGGGACATTTGGCACAGTTCGCTCCTCCCGAAGAGATCTATTCACAACCCTCGACCCCCTTTGTCGCTGGATTCATCGGCGAAACGAATCTCATTGAAGCGATCGTAAACGACGGCGATACCAGTCATTGGCGACTTTCTACGGAGTCGTTCTCTTTGACGGTCTCAAAGAGGAACCACGACATACGACCCGGGGAACGGGTGACACTCAGTATACGGCCAGAGTCTATGCGCGTGGTTGCCCATGCGCAGACGCAGGAATCACGCCAACCTGTCGTGACAGGCACACTGACCGAGCGGGTGTTTGTGGGAGCGATGGTCAAGACCTTTGTGCGCATCGGACCTGAAACGGTTTTGCAGTGTCTGGAGACGGCGGTGGCCGCGCAGGGCAGGCGAATCGGGGAGGAGGTTGCGCTCACATGGAACTGCGATCACATGGTGATGTTTCCGACGTGAACCAGCCTCGCCGATCCATCATGCAGCATTTGAAACTCCATCGCGCCAACTGGATGATGTGGATGCTCCTCATTCCAGTGGCCGGGTGGATGATTGTTTTCTTCGCCTTCCCGCAACTGCTCATGCTATTTATCAGTTTCATGTCTCAAGGCGAATACGGCGGCATCGCCTACCAATTTACTTTAGACAACTATATTCAGATGTTCAGTCCGGTATTTCTCAATGTGATCTGGACATCTGTCGAATTTTCATTTATCGTAACCGTTCTATGCCTTGTGGTCGCTTATCCGTTCGCCTACGCCATCGCGACGGCGTCGCCGCGCCGCCGACTGTTTTTATTGTTCCTGGTGATCATTCCATTTTGGACAAGCCAACTGATCCGGACATTTGCCCTGATGTTTCTCATAAACACCAGCGGGCTGCTTAACACAGTCCTGCTCCAGCTTCATGTGATCACGCAGCCTCTAAACCTGCTTTACACACCCTTCGCCGTTTATTTAGGTCAGTTTTACGCCATGCTCCCCTACATGATTTTGCCCTTATACGCCTCGATTCAGAGCCATCTCGAGCGTCCGGAGTTTCTGGAAGCCGCCCAGGATCTGGGGGCAAACCCAGCAAAGGCGTTTTGGACGGTGACTTTGCCTTTGACAACGTCTGGCATCGCCGTGGGCAGCATGCTTGTGTTCATCCCCACCCTGGCCACCTTCTTCATTCCGTTGTTGATGGGAGGCGGCAAAATGGAGATGGTGGGAAATTTCATCGGCAACCAGTTTCTCAGCAGCGACAACTGGCCATTCGGCGCATCGGCGTCCGTCGGCGTCATTGCGATTACCCTGGTCCTGATTGCACTCATGTTCCGGTTTATGAAAAACGCGTTCTTGGAGGAGTCATAAATGAGCACCGCCGAATTGCAGCGCCGTCCGGTGCGATCAGATCGACGGCGCCTGACATCCGCATCGCGCGTCGTTATGCTGGCGTCGGTGTATGCATTCCTTTACATTCCAATCATCATTCTCATTGTGTTTTCGTTCAATAATTCCAGACTGAACGCAACCTGGATGGGATTTACAACAAGTTGGTACGGCACACTGCCTGACCATCCAAGCATGTTGAATGCAGCCGAGATCAGCATAGCTGTCACCCTTGGACAGACAGTCATTTCCACAGTTCTCGGAACGATGGGCGGCATTGCTCTGCATCGCTACAAGTTCCCCGGCAAAAGGGTGTTCGTGTACTTTTTGTACATACCCATCGTCATCCCTGAAGTGGTTCTGGCCGTGGCTCTTCTGCTCTTTTTCAACCAGGTTTCGTTTCCTCTTGGAGTTGTCGCCATGATGGTCGGCCACACCACATTTACCATTCCGTTCGTCGTCCTGGTCGTGCGAGCTGCCATGTCCGGGTTTGACAATTCTCTTGAGGAAGCCGCCAGAGATTTGGGGGCCACCGAGTGGCAGACACTGTGGAAAGTCACAATCCCCATCATTCTTCCAGGCATCATCGTGGGTGCTCTGCTGTCGTTTTCACAGTCGTTCGACGACTTTACAACCAGCTTTTTTGTGGATGGTATGGGAAATGATCCCCTTCCCGTCTATATCTACGGATTGATGCGCCATGGCGTCAGCCCCGTCGTCAACGCGCTGGCCGCCATCATTCTCGCCGTCACACTGGCTTTCGCGTTACTCGGCGAACGTATGCAGCGCGTCGGCAAACTGACAAGGAGGTGATCGGAAAACAGCACATTCGTCACATGGCATCGACAACTGGTTTCGGCAGAGTGCAACGAGGCAGCGGCACAAAAAAAGGGGGAAACCATAATGAAACGGTGGCGCAAGATAGCCGCGAGAAGTGTCACGATCGGCGCCCTGGCTGTAACTCTGGCAGGCTGCGGAACGACGTCGGCGGCCCCAACTCCAAGCAAGCCCACCATATCGTCTGTACTCAATGTCGGCAATTTTGGCGCATACCTGCCGCATATCATCTTGCGACAGTTTGAAAAGAAGTATCATACGCGCATTACGTATACGACGTATTCGTCAAACGCGGAACTGTTGGCCAAGATGCAGGCGGGTGACCATTTTGACGTGGCTGTGGCAAGCGACTACATGGTGCAGACGATGACCCATCTGCATCTGCTTGACCGCATCAACTATCAATATGTACCAAACATCAGCAATATCGACCCAGCGCTTCGCCATCTCGCCTTTGACCCGAGTGGAAACTATTCTGTGCCTTATCTGTGGGGAACTGTGCCCATCGCCGTCAATACCAAAAAAGTGCACATGAAGATAACATCCTACAGCGACCTGCTTAAGCCGCAATTTCAAAATAATCTCGTGGTCGTCGATTCGCCGCGAACCATCATAGGGATCGCACTCATGATGAACGGCTACAACATCAACAACACGAGTTCCGCGGCGCTCGCCAAAGCGAAGACCACACTGGCCAAATTCCGGTCGCAGATTCGTGTGTTTGACAGCAACCAGCCTCACGTAGAACTGCTAAACGGCGAAGCGATCGCCGGGATTGTGTGGAGCGGGGAAGGCGCCCAAGCGTACATGCAGGATCCCTGGATCGTTCCCGTGTATCCAAAGACGGGCGTAAACAAGTGGGTGGACAACATGATTATTCCTGCTGGCGCTCCCCACAAGTACACTGCGGAACTCTTCATCAACTTCTTGTTGCAGCCAAAAATCAGCGCGGAATTGGAAAATGATCAAGAGTACACAGATCCGAACATCGCCGCGAATCCCTACATCCAGAAAAACCTCCTGACCAACCCGTGGCTCAATCCGCCCAAGTGGGTCGTCGATCAAGGACAGGTTTTGACCGGTATCTCAGCCGCTGCGAACAACGAATTCAACAACATCTGGACGGCGTTCAAGCAGTCCTAAGCTACAGGTCAAGACGATCACAAACCCGTCCGAACGTTACGAAACGACAATATCAGACTGTTATGTCCGAGTTTGGCGAAGCAACATCCAACACTCTGACGCAACGGCATCGGAGGAGTGAAAACCTGCTTGGCCGGAATCGTATGCTGTGCCGAGGCGAGTTCGGCGCAGCCGTGTTTGAGAAGCGGCGCAGCATACGATTCTGGCGGGCAGGGACAATCGATTTTCCGGTTTAGACGACACCTAAACTACGGACGATGGTTCCTCCTGTGCTGGCGCGCCCGGGATAAAGTGTTGTCGGCGTTCGGAGTAAAACGCCGCCCGTTTCTTGAAGCGACCCCATAGCATGGGAATAATGCCGATGGCGATCAGTCCCAGGCCTACCGCGTCCGTCGTGCCGTTTAGACTTGGAATGTCCGATACGCCCACAACGATCAGAAACACAGCGGCGGCAGTTGGCCACAGGAACAGGAACAGGAAATTGCCCACGGACTGAAAGAGCAGTTTTCTGTAGTAAAAGATCACAGCGATCGAGGCAAGGCCATAATAGAAGACGACTTGCAATCCGATGGCGTTAATCGCATCCGTCATCACCGCACTGATGGAAGGCAGAAAGTTTGACAGGACAAACAGAACCAGCGCCAGGATTGTGATGACAATGCTGGCCAGGTAGGGAGTCTTCCACTTCGTGTGAACGGCTCCGAACCGACCAGAGATCACGCCGTCGCGCCCCATGGAGAAGAGCGTCCTGGTCACCTGCAGCAGTGTGGTTTCAAGAGTGGCGATCGTCGACAGAGCCACCGCCAAGACCATGATGTTTCCCCAGCCTGGGCCATACAGTTGAACGCCCATCTGCTGAAGTACATTTGCCGATGACGCGGCGATCGTTTTTTCTGACATACTGAGCTGTGTGGCAACGGTAAACAGTTCAAACATCGCGAACGTGAAGAGAATGCCGATCGCCGCCCCCAAGCCCGGGATGCGTTTGCTGTCCTTTGTCTCCTCATTCAGGTTCGCCGATACATCCCATCCCCAGTAATAGAAAGTGGCAATCAGCGCCCCGGCGACAAATACAGAGCCGCTTGAAAAGGCAGTCGGAGAAAACCAGGACCAGTGAAATGCATTCACGGGATGCGCGCCGTATTTGACGAGAGCCACAATCCCTGAAACAACGAGAATTAACATCTCGATGGAGCTCATGATCCACTGCACCCTTACTGTGATTTGAATCCCGAGCATCACCAGGAAACTGATCAACAGAAACCACAGTCCCCCGACAATTGTCACAGCGGTCAAGTTATTGCTGAGATTTGGCGCGATCATGTCCAGAGTGACGGCTCCTGCAGGAAATGATCCTGCCACCATGAACACAGTAGCCGATACGATCAGCGCCCACCCGGAGAGGAATCCCAAGTCTGCGCTCAAAGCCCGTCCTACCCAAGCGTACGAAGCGCCTGAGTTGGCCTGCCAGCGACCCAGATAGAGAAACGCCATCACAACGCCAAACATGGGGATACCGCACCACAACAGAGCGGCTGGAGCCTGCATTCCGACGGCCCCGATCAACACCGCCGTCGTCGCGGCGATCGAATAGGCTGGCGCAGACCCCGCCACTGCCATGACCGCGGAATCGAGCAGCCCGATTGAATTTTTAGATAATTGCCCGGTGGATTTTGCCTCCGTCAAATCTATGACCCCCTAATAATTAATCCGTTTTATGGCTTGCCTGTCGCGCCGCCAACCATGCGGCGCGACCGAACGACTGCCCATTGCGTTAGTCTGTCCGCGCTTCTTCCGCCAGAGACGATTCCAGCGCAGTCAGTACGGTGTCTATCTGTTCATAGGAAATGATTGCAGGCGGTTCAATCCGGATGACTGTGGCATTGTTGAGCGTGCCACCGACCAGCACGCGCCTGGAAAACAGGCGCTTTGCGACTGAATAGCCTTTGGCGTTACTGACAAATTCCATGCCGATGAGGAGCCCCAACCCGCGCACCGCTTTGAGCACAGTGGGATATTTGGCCTGCAGATTCCGCAGATGCGCCAGAATATACTCGCCCTTATCGCGCGCCTGCCCTGGTATATCGTCTTCCAGCGTCGTATTGATGCCTGCGATGGCGCCCGCGCACACCAGTGGGTTCCCACCAAACGTGGACGATCCGAGGATGAAGGGGTTGTCCTCCATCTTGCTCCACAGGCTCGGCCTTGCCACCATGGCGGCGATCGGCACCACGCCGCCGCCAAACGCCTTGCCGAGCGTCATGATGTCGGGCACCACATCCCAATGATTGACGCCAAACAGCGTGCCCGTTCGGCCCATCCCCGTCTGCACCTCGTCGACGATCATAACGCACTCGTACTGATCACAGATTCGGCGCAGATTGGGCAGATAGTCGGCCGGCGGAATGTTGACGCCGCCCTCGCCCTGGACGGGTTCCACAATCACCCCCGCCACCGTGTCTCCGGTTTTGATGATCGATTGAATCATCGCCTCCACGGCCTGCGCATCGCCGAACGGAACGTGATAGAAGCCGGGTACAAGCGGCAGATACGGCTCGCGAAACAGCGCCTTTCCGGAAGCCGACAGGGCCCCCAAAGACTTCCCATGGAAGCCGTTCAACGTCGAGACAAAACACTTCTTGCCTGTGGCCAGTCTGGCCAACTTGAGCGCCATCTCATTGGCCTCTGCGCCGCCATTGACAAGGTACGAATGGCGCAGATCACCCGGGGTGATCATGGCCACCAGTTTGGACAGGTACCCGCGCAGTGGATCGATCAGTTCCTGGCTGTGCAGCGCATAGCGCCCCAACTGACTGCGCACCGCGCTCACGACCTTCGGATGCCGATGGCCAAGCAGGTAGACGCCGAATCCGCCCAGGCAGTCGATGTACTCATGACCCCGAGTATCGCGAAAGACCGCGCCTTCATCTTCCCACTCGGCGACTGAATAATCGTGGGAACTTGACTTTCTGGCCTCCAGGACTGCCTTGGTTACGTAAAGCGGGAAATTCTCCAGGGAGTCCTTGACGATCTGCTCCCGATCATCAGCGGTCAGTTCAGTCGCATGAATCAGTTGCAAAATGCGACCCGCTTCCTTAAGAACTTCCTCTTTGGTTGGACCCATTGTACCCTTCCTTTGCACGAATTTGTTTGAATTTTTTCACCCGATCGTCACACAGTCCTGCCTGACGTGTAGATCCGAGCCAATCATTCGGGTCTACCGTATTTGCAAGCAACTTTGATGCCAAAGACATTCGGCCATGTTTTGCGCGTCGACACACGGAAAAACCAAACCCGGGCCCCCGGAATTCACCGAACACCATTCATTCATGCATAGTGTTATGCAGTTCTGCATAGCATTCTGCATGGATGCAATGGAGTTATGCAGTACCGCCGCCTCGCTCAGGAGGAAACGGGCGCCGGCTCGAAGAGTGCAAGCAGCATCTCCCGTACAATTTTGGCAGCCAGCACTGCCGTACATCCGCTCGCATCCAGTGATGGCGCCACCTCCACGAGGTCGGCCCCCACCACGCGCCGTCCGCGCAACGCCTCAAGCGCCTCAAATAACTCTTGCGGCGTGATTCCGCCAGCTTCCGGCGTTCCCGTGCCAGGTGCGAACGCTGGGTCGACTACGTCGATGTCGAGCGACAGGTAGATGGGACAGTCCGGGTCAAGATGCGCCAGATATTGGCGCAACGGATCGGCAACCCGGAATGGCGCATGATGCAGCGTCTCTGCGAACTCGACTTCAGGACGGTCAGCCGAACGAATGCCAAACTGGGCAAATTGGGCGTGCGGCAATGAGTCAAGAACACGTCGCATCACCGTGGCATGCGTGACCGCTTCCCCGAAGTACGTATCCGCTAGATCCGCGTGCGCATCAATATGGATGACACGCAGATCCGGATGGCGTTCGTAGACCGCCTGAATGATCGGCAGCGACACGAGATGTTCCCCACCCAGCGCAAAAGGCGTCTGTCCCCGTTCCAGCAACTCGTTCGCGAAGACCTTCACTCGCCGCAGACTCTCATGAACGTTGCCATAAGGCAGCACCAGATCCCCCGCATCACAGTAGGAACGGTTCTGCAACGTGTCGCGAAACTGCAGACTGTAATGCTCCAGGCCGTATGACGCCTGGCGAATGCCGACCGGGCCGAACCGCGCGCCCGGTCGAAAACACACCGTGTAGTCCATCGGAATCCCAAACAGACAGACTGACGTTCCCTGCAAATCGGCGCTGCTGTGAAGAAAGGCGGATGTTACGGTCTGCGGCACAGTTGACCAACCCCCGAAACGCACCTTTCTGGCGCGAACTTAATGGCGATACCAGCCAGTCTGCTCGACAGCGAGATTGACGTTAATCTGTTTGACTTCCGTGTATTCCTCAAATCCAAACGTTCCTAATTCACGTCCGATCCCCGACTGTTTATACCCGCCCCACGGCGCTTCATTGTAGGTCGGATGATACGTATTGATCCAGGTAATCCCCGCCCGCACCTGTTTAACCACACGATGGGCCTTGGCCACATCGCTCGTGAATACGGCGGCAGCCAGACCATATATGGTGTCATTGGCCAGGCGGATCGCCTCGTCTTCACCGGCAAACGTCTGTACGACGAGAACAGGTCCGAAGATCTCCTCCTGTACGATGCGCATGTCAGGAGTCGTATCGGTAAAGATGGTTGGCAGCAGATAGTTCCCGCGTTGCCCCAGGGCACCCTCAGGCCGCTTGCCCCCGCACAGCAGGCGGGCGCCCTCTGCGAGCCCTGTCGCTATATAACGCTCGACTTTTTCCATGTGCGCGGGAGTGATAAGCGGCCCCATCTCTGTATTCGGATCAAAGCCGTCGCCCACCTGAATCCTGGTCGCACGCTCCACCAGCCGTTCCATAAAACGGTCATGCAGCGAGCGTTCGATGAGCAGACGCGAACCAGCCGAACACACTTGCCCAGCATTGACATAGATAGCGTACAGCGCATAATCGACCGCCGTTTCAAAGTCGGCGTCGGCGAATACGATGTTGGGCGACTTGCCGCCCAGCTCCAGCGAAATCTTCTTCAAGTTTCCGGTTGCCGCCTGCATGATCGATCGTCCCGTGACTGTGCCGCCCGTGAACGCAATCTTGTCCACCAAGTGGCTCTCGGCCAGCAGGTGGCCGACAACCGGACCCGCGCCCGTCAGCACATTCACGACTCCAGGCGGAAAGCCCACCTCTTCCATCAACGAAGCCAGGATGAGCGCACTGAGCGGAGTCACTTCGGACGGCTTCAGAATGCACACATTGCCCGCCGCCAGCGCTGGAGCCATTTTCCAGACGGCCATCAGCAACGGGTAGTTCCAGGGAATAATCTGTCCACAGACCCCCACTGGTTCTCGCACGACGAAAGTCTGTGAGGGCGCGGGCACGTCAAACGCCTGGCCATGCGGTTTTGTCGCCAGCCCCGCATAGTACCGAAAACAGTTCGCCGCATCGGTCACGTCGAACTCAGACTCCCGCAACGGTTTCCCGTTATTCATGGTGTCAACCGCCGCCAATTCCGCTGCGTGTTCATCGATTTTGTCTGCCAGGCGCAGTAAAAGCAGCGCCCGTTCCTGCGCTGACGAAGACCTCCACGGCCCCTCATCGAACGCCGCTCGCGCAGCCCTGATCGCTCGCTCACCATCTGCCAGTGTGGCCTCAGCGACTACCGCAATCACATCGCCTGTCGCGGGATTGTGGACCGCTCTTCCCCCGTTGTCAGAAGCCTTCGTCCACTCTCCGGCAATGTACATGAGCGCCGTTCCGTCTTCTGCGCGTCGCAACCCTTCCAACCAGTCAACCACTTTTTCAACCCCTCTCCCTGAAGTCTACCCGGAAAAATGTGCCTGCTCTGGCGGGGTCATATACTGCGCCGCTGCTCAAACACCGCTGAGCCGAACTCGCCTCGGCACAGTATACGATCCCGCCAGAGCGAGTTTTTCATCTGCTGAAAAACGCCAGGTCTAGTCGTGAATGACGATCAGTTTGCTTTCGGTCATCTCTTCGATCGTGTAGCGAGGCCCTTCGCGACCAATCCCGCTGTCCTTCACACCGCCATACGGCATTTCGTCACTGCGAAAAGCGGATGTTTCATTCACCATCAGGCCGCCAACCTCAATCTCCCGAGCACACTTCAACATGATGTCGAGCGATCGAGTGAAAAGCCCTCCCTGCAAGCCAAATTTGGAATTGTTGACAAAGGCAATCGCCTCGTCAATGGAACTGTACGGATTGACCATGATCACAGGCGCAAACGCTTCTTCCGAGCACACCCTGCATCCAAACGGAACGCCGGTGAGAATCGTGGGCGACAGCACGGCGACCCGTCGTTCACCGCCAGCGAGCACTTTCGCGCCTTGAGCCACAGCCTCCTCGATCCACTCCTGCGCCCGGATCGCTTCGGCTTCACTGATCATAGGACCAACTTGCGTGCCGGGATCGGTCGGATCACCCACCTTAAGCGAATGGGTCACGCGAACCAACTCTTCAACAAACGAGTCGAGGACCGACTCCTGCACAAACACTCGCTGCACAGAGATACAGACCTGGCCAGCGTTATTGAAGGCCGTCCTGGCGCAGCGATCCGCCGCGCGCCTGATATCAGCGTCTTCGTGCACGACCGTCGCGCTGTTGGAACCGAGTTCAAGGGTGGTTCGGCGCAAGCCGACGACCTCTTTGAGGTGCTTGCCCACAGATGGGCTGCCCGTAAATGTGTAGAACGCGAAACCCGGTTCCTGCAGCAGCCATTCCCCCACCGTGGCCCCGCCGCCAATCACCAGATGCCCATAGCCGCTTGGCATTCCCGCTTCCTGAAGGATCTTCAGCAACGCGATGGCCGTCAGCGGTGTGTACGAGGCGGGTTTCAGCACAAACGCGTTACCCGCTGCAAGCGCTGGCGCAATCTTGTGAGCCACCAGGTTGATGGGGAAATTATACGGGGAAATCGCGCACACGACACCGACGGGAACGCGCAGAGTGAATGCCAGTTTCGCCACCAGTTGATCGGACGAGAGAGGCACCATCTCACCGTGAATGCGCTTCGCCTCTTCGGCCGAAATCAAAAACGTGCGCGCCGCCCTGCCCACTTCCACCCTGGCTTCGGAAAGCGGCTTGCCCGCCTCACGGGCGATCAGCATGGCCAGTTCATCCTGTTTGGCAACAATCAGACGTGAAGCGGTAGACAATATACGAAAACGTTCCTCCGTGCTCAAAGGCTGTTCCTTCATGGCCCGTTTCGCGGCCGCCACAGCCTGCGTGATGTGCACGCGCTGGGCAACCGACACATGATCGATCACTGCGCCTGTAAATTTATTGGTAACTGGCAACCGGTCTCCAGTCTCAATCCATTCCCCGTCAATCAAAATGCTCACCAAAGAGACCTCCTTTGCGTGCGATGAAAGTTATGTCCGAGCGAGTTCCCGCGCTGTCTCCTCCACCGCGGATCCGATAATGGCCAGACCCTTCTCCATATCATCGTCGCTGATGACCAAAGGCGCAAGCAATCGGATCACATTGTTGTACACGCCGGCCTTCACAGTGATGAGTCCCCTGTCCAGACACTTCTGGCTTATCGCAGCCGCAGCCTGCCCAAACGGTTCCTTCGTGGCGGGGTCCTTGACCAGTTCGAATGCGACCATGGCGCCTTGTCCACGCACATCACCGATGATCGGCGCACGCGCCTGCAGCGCTCGCAAATACGACAGACTTCGCTCCCCAATCTGCTGCGCCCGCTCAGCCAGGCGATCGCGTTCCATGATCTCAATCACAGTCAGGGCCGCAACGGCAGACAGCGGATTTCCGCCGTATGTGCCGCCTAGGCCCCCCACTTCCGTGGCGTCCATGATCTGGGCTTTGCCCACTATGGCGGAGATGGGCAACCCGGCTCCCATTGATTTCGCCATCACAACAATGTCAGGGTCGAGAGAATCGTAGTGTTCAGATGCGAACAGGCGCCCCGTGCGACCAAAACCACTCTGCACCTCATCGACGATAAAGACGATCCCGCGTTCCCTGCACATGGCGCGGAGCCGCGGCAGATAAGCGGGAGGCGGAACGACAAAACCACCCTCTCCCTGCACCGGTTCTATGATGAGAGCGGCGACATTGTTGGCGTCGACATACGTGTCAAACGCGCGCAACACCGCATCCACACATTCGTACTGGCAACTCGCAAATTCCTTGCCAACCGGGCAACGGTAACAGTTCGCATAGGGTACCCTGTACACTTCCGGAACAAACGGGCCGAACCCCGCCTTGTAAGGATGAATTTTGCTGGTCAGCGACAGTCCCATATTGGTGCGGCCGTGAAACGCGTAGTCAAATGCGACGATCGCCTGACGGCCAGTGTAACTGCGGGCCACCTTGATCGCATTTTCTACGGCTTCCGCGCCACTGTTGGCCAGCAGCACTTTCGTCTCGCCAGCGATGGGCGTGATCCGGCACAATTCCTCGGCCAAACGAATGTACGGCTCATTGAGTGTCACGTGGAAACAGGTGTGCAGCAATTTGCCAGCCTGCTCCTGTACAGCCGCCACGACTTCAGGGTGCGCACTGCCCACGTTGAGGCAGCCGATACCTCCCGCAAAATCAAGGTATTCACGCCCTGTGTCGTCCCACATCTTTGCCCCCTGCGCCCGCACGACGCAAATGGGGTTTTGAACGGATACGCCTTTGGCGACCACACGCTGGCGACGCTCATTGAGTGACAGCTCTACTTCACCCGTCAGTTCCAAACGGATCTCCCCTCGAAATCAATGTCCTCTCGCCAGTCATGGTAGCAATATTTGTGCCACGCACAAAAACAGCCTTTACACGGAGTGGCAAGCGGTGTGACTCCCTGAAATCGTCACAGCGGATCACAGAGCATGGTCTGTGATCCGCTGTGATCCTCATTTCACGACGACTGGCGTTACCCATTTCTGCACAGAGGCTACCCCGAGGCGACTGGGCTAGTCAATTTTGCATACACACGCAACAACACGCCTGGCCAGAACGGTTAGCGTGTTGTCTAAGCGATGCATGGGGAACGCGCCAATTCTCTATTATAGGCGTCGGCCAAGGAAGTTCGCGACTATGCGCCAACTGCGAATCATACCGACTGCGTCTCCACTGGATCCGTGTCCTTCATCCGAGAACTCGTGGTACTCAAAGTCATCGTCTGGCGCCGCACCTTCGGTTTTGCCAAGCGCCGCGATCCGGTCGCGAAACAGACGCGCCTGGCCAATTGGACACCGCGGGTCGTTTGTTCCGTGCAAAATCAACATCTTGGCCCGCAACTGCTCCGCATGGGTGGTTGCGCTGCGGTCCCTGTACAGCATCTCCTGTTCGTCCGGATCTCCCATTTGCTGACGCAGGTAGTATTTGAAGTGTTCCATGCTCTCGTCATAGAGTGCAGAGAGATCAGAGATGCCCACGATCGGAACAGCCACTTTGAACACATCGGGTTTTTTGACGCTGGCGATGAAACTCATGTATCCGCCATACGATCCACCAATGACGGCCATGCGTTCGGAATCGACATAAGACAGTGTGGACAGATAGGCAGCTCCTGCCGCAACATCCTCAAGATCACCGCCGCCCCAGTCCATCAGATTGGCGTCCCGCCACTCTCTTCCATAGCCAGTCGAACCCCGGACGTTCGGCTCAAGCACCACATATCCCTGATCGACAAGAAACTGTGCGTACATGTCAAAGCCGCGAAAATACTGTGCGGTTGGACCGCCATGCACGTGTACGATCGCAGGCAGCCTGATTCCATCAGGAATACCGTTCGGTTTGTAGAGGAGAGCAGGCACACTCTGTCCATCAAACGAGGGATATGTGATGTATTCATCGCCAACGAAAACATCTGGCGAAATCGAACCATACTCTGCCGACAGCAACACGTCGTAGGTGTCCGACGCCACATCGTACTGCAACAGTTCACTGCGCCTGCTGGCGCTCGTATGTTGCAACAGCAGCTTGGCGTCGTCAAGCACGAAGCGAGGGGCAAACGAGAGCCCGGGCGGCAATCGCAGTTCCCGCCGCTCACCCGTTGTCACCCGATACAGCATGGGAGACAACGTGGCATCACGATTTTGAAGCGTCAAAAGCCACTCGCCGTCATGTGAAAATGCGATGGCCGACTCATCCACCCCCGCTTCTCCATACCACACCGTCTCATTGGTTTTCAGGTTGAAGACAGCCGGGCGGCTACACCCGGCTGCATCTGAAGTGACAGCCAGACGGACTCCATCCGGATGCCAGTCTGCCATCGTATCCTGCGAACCGTCCGTCACGCGAAACGCGATGCGCATAGTTCGGTCCTTGACATCCATGACGTACACGTCCGCATTCTTCAGATTCGCCGACTCATTGCAAACAAAGGCCAGGAGTTTGCCGTCGGAACTGTATTGCGCCGATGACACCGGATTCTTGAAGTCCGTCAACTTGGTCCATGCGTAATCGACCAGACTGAACTCGTACAGGTTCATCTGTCCGAGCCGGTTGGAAGCGACCAGCAACCGGGCATTGTCAGGGGAAACCTCAATCGCGTATTCCTGCGAGTGCGGATCGTTGTTCAACTGTTCAACGGCGCCTGTTGTCACGCGCAACCGAAATAAGTTGTGCTGCTCGTCGCCATCGCGATCCTTGCAAAAGACGATGAACTGATCATCTCTGCTCCACACAAATCCGGCACGCACACCGCGCGGCGCCTCGCCGTCTGTCAATTGCCTGATCTCACGTGTTGACAGGTCCATGAGATACAGTTCAAAACGCCCCGATCTGTCGCTAAAATACGCTACACTGTTACCTGACCAGGAAGGTGTTGCAAACATCACTTTCGGCAACCTTGCCAGTTCCTCCAACGGAATCTGATTCGTTTTCACCCCGAACGCTCCCCTCCAGTTCCCTATGTACCAAACATCCAGATGACGTTCCTAATTATTGTACGATGACAGCGCACACATTTCATCCATCCAAGGACGGATTCCCATTGACAGCAGATTGTTGACGTCGTCAAGGAGCGCGTCTCCAAAGGCGCGCTGGCATCCGGCGCCCGTCAGCCGACCATGCGGGAACTGGCCGTCGACCCGAACATCAACCCGAACACCATCGCAAAAGCGTACCAGGAACTGGAGAGAGCAGGCGTACCTCTACCGCACAACGCATGGCGGCATCCTCGAGTCGCGTTGTCACTCCTTCATCCGGCTACTGATCAGAACAACTCCTACTACCGTTGTAAGCGACGCCACAGCGAGCACAACCGCGACGATCACGTCCGGCAGGAAGACTTCAGCAACAATCGTGAGCGCCAGGAATATAATCCCCGAACGGACCAACAAACGGGAGGATCGCAATTCCGCCTTTCGCCGCAATGCGGGATTCGCCAGCATCCGCGCTGTGCGGATTCCAACCCCTGGAGTGGGCGGATCATTGATTCGC
Organism: Bacillota bacterium; assembly: GCA_021846285.1. Taxonomy (GTDB): domain Bacteria; phylum Bacillota; class Bacilli; order Alicyclobacillales; family SLC66; genus JAKADD01. The sequence continues at coordinate 53,579 of JAJZCB010000005.1, read as the reverse complement.
AACAGGTAGCTTAAGAAAAACATCATCAGGATAGCGAGCAGTGTGGGCAAGACCGCTACGTGGCCAATGACGGCCGCCTGTGTCATAACGTGTTATTCACCTCCAGATTCTCTTGCATAATGCCCAGTCTCAAATCTACTACAACCGGCGAGCGGCCGCCGCATCCGTGATCTTGCGACTCAAAGGCGGCTGCGGCTGGCAGGTGCAAAAAAGCGGCTCCCGGGGAGCCGCTCATGGTGATTTGCTATGGTGCCGAAGGCGGGACTCGAACCCGCAAGCCCTTACGGGCAACAGATTTTAAGTCTGTCGTGTATGCCATTCCACCACTTCGGCATGGGAATGTGCCATTTATTGCATCGGCACAGCCATTCTGTTGCCGATTATACAGTGCAGCACAAGACCAGTCAAACAGTGTTCGGTTTGATTTTTTGGCGAGTTGACACGACTCGCGCAGCTCATTGCTGACGTCGGACACTGTGCATGCGCGCATGCTGGTGGTACAGCCGACATACGTGCAAAAACAGGCCATAGGGTACTAATTTTCTCCCAATGGATCCAGGAGATTCAAATGTTGTGCGGTGTCCAAAGGCTCAGGCGTCCTCTCTAAGTCCATCACATAGTCGCCAAAGCGCTTCCACATGGTGCGTGAGATACGGACTCAACGCAGCCACATCTTCGCGGGCGATCACGCCTTCTCCTCCAAAGAACAACCATTTCGAAAAGCCATTATACGCCTCTGCCTTGTTCGTGCTGGCCGTAAACAACATACAGACACCTGTAACCTCTTCAGGATATCAATCGTCTAATTTGGAGATACAATTACAATGACCGTTCATGTTTGTTATTAGGGGAGATGACATGATGAAAATACAGCACAACATAAAAATCATTATTCTTCTTTCCTCACTGGGGTTCATGATCACCGGCTGCGGTGCCCCTCTCTCGACGAGTAAGGAGTTCGTGCCAAAGTCAAATGTGCATCAAATAGCAAGTAAATCTTATGCTTCTTACACTAATTCACGTTTTCACTTTCGCGTTGAATACCCTAAATCATTTCTAATGGAACGCCCACCAACTGATAATGACGGTAGGACGTGGGTCTCAAAGGATAGAAATGCCTCGTTTACCGTGTACGGATCCTACAATGTTCTGAACCTTACCGTAAGTACAGGGCTACATCAATATTTAGAGACGCCAACATGGGAAAAGCAATCCCTTCGCCCCATTATAACTCATTACGAAAGAGGCGCGAATTGGTTTACTGTATATGGTTATACCAATCATTCGCGAAAAGATATTTTTTGTACTAAGACGATCGTTGGTAAACATTTCTATTACGTTTTAAGCTATGGGCTTAAAGTTAGTGAGGCGTCCAAGTATAAACCTATCCTAGAACGTGTATTGAATTCCTTTGTGCCAGGTCAGCTATAAGAATTAACACTTTAAACCCCCACCAACTGGTGGGGTCAGTCAGGAATTGAGCTTCTTACGGACAACTTTCAATGTAATCGTAACCCGTAAGACTGTCATCATAGATCAATTCAATGAGATAAGACCCATACGGAGCGGTCGGACATTGACATACTCCATTGACACAGTTGGTGTAGCCAATACAATAATGGCTTCCCGCCCATACCCCGCAGGTTCCGCCTGCTCCCCATTGATATGCGGCGTTGTAGGTCTGATTCTTTAACCCGCCATACCCGTTACTCTGTGCCCAGTTATACAATGTTTGGCCACCACTCGTGAGAGTCGATTGCGCAGCGGCCTGCGCAATCTCCGGATACGCGTTGTTCAAAATGTCACCTTGTCGACACGCTCCAATCTGGGCGTCAGGCGCCCCGTATTCGCCAGAGTAGGATTGGCAATTCTCTGGTGACAAATATCCGGTACAGTACGGCCCGTAGTCAGCATTACCCGGATTGTTACACACGGCACCTGAACTGGTGTTTAGGTATGACCCTTCCGCAATCCATTCTGCCAAAATCAGGTTTATGGGAATTTGCGCTGCCGCTGACAGTGTTTTGGCGTACGGTAAAGCATAGGGAATCCAGGTTGACTGAGTGTTGTTGCCATCATTCGCCAAGTCAACAAACGTTATAGTCAAATTTAGCGCCTCCTTAATTTATGGTGCAAATTATCAGGACGTCACGGGGCAAGAATTGGTTGCCGAACCATTGCAATCGCCGGTGCTGCATGTACCGGATTGCTCATATACGGTAGGCAACGCGCATGTGTTTGGCGGGTATACACCATTAATAGCGTAATAACCCAACATCAAAGCCAATTGCATGGATTCTAGTGTATAGATGCCAGCCGCGCTTTCAAAGTAATTCGCCTCAATCGCCCCATCATATGGAAAGTTGTAGTAGTTGAAGGGCGTAGAACACGCCGGGTATTGACTTAAACTGTAGGCTGTAGTGCTCCACCCGCAAGGATTCCAAAATAATGCCGTCTCCGCGGGACCGCCAATAGCAATCACCATGAAGTCACCGTTTGCCACCCACTGAGCCGCCTTATTAAAGCTTCCTGTTACATTGGCGTACGGAACTCCGAGTGATGAAGCGACCGCCATTGCGCTCGTGTAGTCCTTCTGTGATGCACCATAAAATGCAATTTGATCTGCTGCGAGTGTCATAGGTAAATGCCCTCCTCAGTTTAGTTTGCTGACATACACGGACAGAGTTCTTTTCCGTATTGATCCTCATAAATTTTCTTCACTACCCATAGTTGCCTATGTGCTTCAATGGCCAGTTTATCCAGCTCTTGACGCACATCATCTTGAGCAACAAGGTCTGATAATTCCACGTAACTCCGAATCAACACGTGCAGGGTGTTATTCACGGTGATCCATTTGTGCTGGTCTTGCATCGTTCCCACCCCCTTTTAACCCCTTCACTTATAAAGGTCAGATGACAAGCTATTTTTTTCGGGTCATCCGTTTATCTTTCTTAAAACGGGCGCCAGTCCACCTCGGATCTCATGACCATAAGCACGAATTCCTGTCGCAGTTCTCCATATAATTCAAGGGCGGGAATCTGAATTCGCCTACTCATTTGCCGCGCCATCGTCCTGATATCCGTATCGATCCAATCCAGCAGTCGTTGCATGGCGGCAGCATCTCGCTCTTGGGCAAGAAGGAAATCCTTCTCGTGGGAGCTATTCATTGAGCATGCCTCTAAGTTTTGTCAACGCGCGTTCCTTCGTACGATGGACCTTTGACAAGGTCCAACCCAAGCGTTCTGCTTCGTCGCGCTCGCTGTATCCGTGAGTGACGACGTCCAGCACTATGCGCCGTTCGCTGGCTGTCAGAGTATCCAGTAAGACATTCCATTCCACGGCATCGAACTCCGGCGACCTGACACCACGCTCTAATTCTTGATCCCATGCAATCTGCCGTTTTTGTTGTTGGCGATACTGCCTTTCAAATCGCCAACGAATACGCTGCAGAGCTTCTAAGCAGGCTTGGTGTAAATCATCTGTCACAATACATCCCTCCGGTCTCATGTATACGAACCGGCTCTTTCGGTTGCGTGGACGGATTGTCTGCACCATTTATATCAAAAAGCATTGTCGTGGACGAGTATCATGGAAGTGAAAAGGATCTCCGATCACGTTATTTGCGGGAGAGGTTCTCATCGCCATTGGCGGAATAAGACTGACGATCCGTCGACGCGATTGAGCGACGTGATGCCACTCATCCGTAGTGAGGTCGAATCCACGGGTGTGCGACTTTCACCAAGCAGGCCAGTGTATGCGTCATAAAACGTCTGTCAAGGCTGGAAAAGTGCCTCGACAGACTAACAAGGAACGGCGATCCGGCGCCCATTCGCTTATGCAAACCATCGTTCCAATTCGCCGACAGTTATCATGGGGAATTCTCATGGCTTTACTGTTGAAATAGTCTGAGTAAAACAACGGTTAGTTTAACTTCTCTATAATGGCAATACCAGGGTTCCTGTGCCTGTTTTTGCCCGTATGTCGGCTGTACCCCTGCTGTGCAAGCACGGATAAACCGCTCTCATGGTACGGCGATATGTCGTCCAGCCACTGCAACAACTCACTCGCTCCCGGTATCCTGGAACGATCACTGCCGGCAAGAACACTCCCTCCGACGGTTCCGGCACTTGCTCCAGCCCCTGTTCCGCCAACTGTCCTAGCCCCAGTTCCAGTCAGCAGTTGCAGCCGAATCAAATATCTCAGCAAATACAACGTTTCCCCGGCTCCGATTGTGTGTTTCTGGTGTGGGCTCCCATGACGCCAAGTCGCAAATTGCGGATACAACGCCCGCCACAAAAATGTTTTCGCGGCGCCATAGCGCCTGTGGTCCACCAGATCCACCAGCGGATGCGGCACAATGCCCGCTGGCAGCGCAATGCTGAGATCCGGTCCGAACATCTGCATCACGGGCGCAAAACTGACACTCGATGACGAGATCATGCGACCACGCGAATCATACGCCTGCACGCTCCAATGCAGCCGACCATCAGCGAATGGACCGAGAAGCGTTGACGGAACCGGGCCGTGTTGCGTGAATACCTCTCCTGACCAGTCGGCGTCCAATTGCTGAAGGGACACCACGGCGCGCGGGTTAACGAAGCGTGCATTGATCGGAGCCGTTGTTCCGGCTCCGCCGCGCTCTGTCGACCCGTAGGAGAGTTGATAATACGCCGTTCCCGGATACGGCCGCCACGCCAGGTGCACCGCCTGGCCCTCCACCCTGCCGGACACACGCTGAATTTTCCGGGCAAATCGAACGTCGATCGCAGTAAGCGCATGAGAATGAACGGTGACCGTGTCACTCGCCGCTGAGTGCAGGGGGATCATGACCGCATTTTGTGGATAGGGAATTTGCAGGGTCAACACATAGCGGCCCGGTGGCACACCCTGAATCTCCAGCACACCCTTTGCGTTGCTCATGCCAATATAGGTCGTCATGGGCGCTGTCGACAGCTCATGGCCTGCAACCGCCGCTGGCCACAGCCATCCCCCGATGCCAGCCACAGGTTGCCCACCCACCGACATCCTGATCTCCACCGCCTGCTGCGGGTGATGACTGCGAATCTCTATCCGCTGTGCGAGTTCAGCGCCCTCATAGGAGGAGAGACCCGTTCCGTTCAGGTGGTTGGCGTGCGTAAAGGCCGCCTGGGCATGGGTCAACTGATTGGTGATCAGATCGATATTGCCGATTTGCGCATACGCCTGCGCCCGCACGCTGGTCGTGGTCATCCATGGCGCACCGGCGGCAGGAGCCGCAACCGGATGTCTGATCACAGAGTCCAAATGAAGGAGCGCCTCCTTTAGGCGACCTCGTTGCACATCAAGCGTGGCCAGGTTGTCGAGGGCTTGCAAGCGCATCACAGACGAAACAGAACGGGATGTCGCCAGCGCGATCAGAATTCTGCGAAACAGAGTCGGGGTCAAACTTAACGACCCGATTTGGGTGGGCCAGGAAGCGGCGGTCGCTCGCCCAGACACGATCACTGTGTAAGGGGATCCGAAGGGATTCCCTGGATCCAGGCTTTCACTGACCATCTGCAGCAGGGAGTTGGCTGCCGCGTCGCCAATGGGGCCAGAACGCAGCGCCATGGACACGGCTGCTCGCACCTGTTGTGTCTGAGTGCCGAAGTACCACACCCAATTCTGCGAACCGATGAGAAGCGCGGCCATAACCGCGAATAGCGCCAGACAAGCGGCCAGCAACCATTTGATCTTAATGCGAATCGTGCGTCTCACAGCTTGATGGCCACCTCCTGAACGATCACCGCCATGCCGTGATGCGATTCGCTGACGCGCCACATGTGAACAGAAGGTGGGACAGCCGTCATCTGCCATGATGTCGCGATAATGAGCGCAGTTGCGACAACGGCGGCGCCCGCAGTCACGAAGACTGGCAACGGAATTTCAAGTTCTGCATTGAGTATGCTCTGACAGCGTCGCCGCCAGGTTCGCGCCCGCGAAACCGGGTTGCATAACCTTTCGTCCGCACCGCTGGTTCGTTCAACGCCGTCGTCGACCATCTGTCTCATCATCTCAGACGCCCATTCATCGCGGACGTACAGTTCGGCCAGTTCCTCTTTAAGGCGAGCGCTGATGATTCGGTCTATTTCCATATTGTCCATGTTTTCCGTGTCGTCGCCGCGCATCATTCATCGTCTCCTTCCCCGATACGCCGAAGGATGCCGCGCAGCCGATTGCGAGCCCGCGCCAGATGACTCTTTACGGTGCCTTCCTTGAGACCGAGAAAAGTCGCGATAGCAGAGACCTTCCAGTCATTGAAATAGTATAGGGTCACGACTTCACGCTCCTGCTCCCCCAAGGAAGCTATCGCATTGTACAGAGAACCAAACTCGGTGGATGCGGATGTGTCTTCGCGGTGCGCCAGTTCCGGCACGGCGGCGGATATCCTGACGGCGCGCTCACGCTTCACGGAAAGCCTGTTGATCTTGCGGCATTCGTTGATCACAATCGCAGTGACCCACGTATAGAACCGCGCCTCGCCCCGGAATCCCTGGCGCGCCCGGTAGGCCGCAAGCAGGCCATCCTGAAGGGCGTCTTGCGCCAAGTCTCTGTCGCCGACGAGCAAAACAGCCATCCGCAAAAGACTATCGCTGTGACAATGCACAAAGTCGCCCCATGCTTCGGGAGCCCCTTCGACCAGGCGGGAAATATTCTCCTCCCCCATGCGGCGCCTCCTTCGCTACTCACCCCATGCCGATCTCATTCGTTTTGTTAGAGTCTCCGTACGCCTTTTTGGTTGCAACCATATTCTTCAGACACCAAAGAGGGGCGGAGTCCTGCTTCTCTCACAGACCCAGACCATTTAGTCACAGGACCACCCGTTCAACGGGTGGCTTGATTTTCACCCTATAAGAGGCTATTCAAAAAGGGCATGTTGCTTGCTGCGCCTAAAGGCACGCTTTTACCAGCCTCTTCCCAGGCTACACCTGAGGGGGGTTATTGCCTTGCCTTCAATGATATCCGCTTCTTCTTGTTTCTCAATGTACTCTCTGATCACATCCTCATTTATCCCAACGGTACTCACGTAATAACCCTGTGCCCACAAATGCCTTCCTCGTCGCTGTTTCATCTGTGGAAAACGATCAAACACCATCAACGCACTCTTTCCTTTGAGGTATCCCATGAACTCTGACACGCTCAGTTTCGGTGGTATTTTTCACGTACATATGCACTAGATCCGTACTGATGCTCCCCTTCACCAACTCGACATTCTTGTACTCATACAGCGTTCTCAGCATTCCCCCGACTTCCTTTCCGACCTCTTTGCAGACGGCCTTCCGACGGAATTTCGGGATAAATATGATATGATAACTGCAATCCCAGCGGGTGTGGAACCGACTGTTTGCACCCCATGGGTATCGTCGTCCTCCTTTGCTTGAGAATTGGCTGACGAAACCATTCCTCAGCATAGCAATGGAGGACTTTTGCATCATACCTCACGGCTCATCCTCTTCAGTTCTCCCACGCATAGTGTGGGGCTTAAGGTTCGAGTAAAGAGGGGCATCGTGGAACTGCAAGTCCAGCGCGGACGCAACACCTTCACGAAAGAGCGCACCGGGGAGTGCACAAGGGATGAACCGCTCCAAGCGTTCGTATGAGTGCTCGGAGGCGTATACTTCTCCTGACTGCCGTGTGTGGAACTGTTTCCCCCTCGCCATCATTCTGGATTCTCTTGAGTCAGTTGCTCATTGTGCTTTGAGCAAGTCTACCTGCTCTTCAACTCGGGCAATCTTCGCAATCTGATAATCCAGCCGTTGCCGAACCTCGGAGATATCTGCGGTGAGACCGTCCAGACGTCCATGCACTTCAGCAAACCCTCTCGCCATCTGAGCGCGCAGATCCGCGATGTCCTGCTTCATCTCGGCGCGCAGATCCGCGATGTCCTGCTTCATCTCGGCACGTAGATCCGCGATGTCCTGCTTCATCTCGGCGCGTAGATCCGCGATATCCTGCTTCATCTCGACGCGTAGATCCGCGATGTCCTGCTTCATCTCGACGCGTAGATCCGCGATGTCCTGCTTCATCTCGGCGCGCAGGAGGCTGATCTGCTGCGCCAGATCGGCCTTGAACTCCGCTTTAATCGATGGGAAGATATGTTCAATAAACTGAGCCATCATCGCTTGCGTTTGACGTGACATCTCAATGCTCATCTGCACTTGTTCACTGAGTCTGTTGAGTTGTGCTTCACTCATCGCTCTGCCCCCGATCTGTTTATGTATGGTATCACGAGCGATAACGGTCGTATATAGTCGTTTTGTGTCCTCTCAATCCAATAAAAACTGGCTCGACCTGGAGGAATGATGTGTGCTGGCAGACTTCCATCTTGTAGACTTCCATTTTGGTGAGATGAGGGAGGATGACGCCACCGCGCTGCAACAGGCGACGACAAGCACAGGAGGTGTCTTTATTTCCGAATATGCAACTCTGGAGCGGAAGACGGGATTCGAACCCGCGACCCTCGCCTTGGCAAGGCGATGCTCTACCCCTGAGCCACTTCCGCACGGGAACGGTCAATCTGCAAAACGCGCCTGCGATCCACCTGAAAATACCCGCAAACAGGACGCAATGCGCGACTGCCCAAAACTGGTGGCTCGGGACGGAATCGAACCGCCGACACGAGGATTTTCAGTCCTCTGCTCTACCGACTGAGCTACCGAGCCATCGCCTGTGTCTTTGTTAAGATACCCTACGAACGAGCGATTTGTCAAACAGCGGCAACATCTGTCGCAAGGCGCGCCGCCATACTGTCCTCAGGGTCCTTACTCGTAAATCTGTTCTTCTCCGGGCTCCAGCCACCAAATCCGGTCGAGCAGGCCACGGTCCGCTTCGACCAGTTCGCGAAGCACCTGCGGCGGCTCATGGATCTCCTCGCGCGTCAACTTGAAAGCCCCCCAATGGATCGGCAGCATATACTTGGCGCCCACATCGCGAAAAGCCTGCAAGGCATCCTTGGGATCCATGTGCATCATGTGAAACCACTCTCTCGGTTCGTAAGCGCCGATCGGAATGAGTGCCACATCAGGATGGAACCCCTGCATGCCAGCAGCAAAATCGTTGCGATAGCCAGTGTCCCCGGCAAACCAAAAGGAGTGGCGCGCACCCCTTACGAATAGTCCCGCCGACGACCTGTAGCGCTCCAACCACCGCTTGCCCCTGTGATTGACGGGAGTCAGGCTAAAAGTGAACCCGTCCTGCTTTAGAACGTCATCCCGGCCCATTTCAAACACCTGCTGGAATCCAATGTCATGCAACAGCGACAGATGACCCTTGGGACAGATCACGCGCGCGTTGCTGCGCTTCGCGATCTTGCGCAGTGTGGGTTTGTCCAAATGGTCCCAATGCGCATGAGACAATAGCACATAATCGATGTCTGTCAGATCGTCCTGTTCATAACCTGCCGGACGTTTGCGCCTTACGACGAGCGCTCTATTGGATACAATCGGATCCGTGATGAAACGCTTGCCTTCCAACTCGACCAGCACAGTCGAGTGTCCGATAAACTTGTACCGAATCACAGTGCCCAGCCCCTTATCTGTTGCGTGACACAAAAAAGGCCCAGCGGTTCCTGAGCTCCCCCACTTCGGTTATTCGTCTGGCGGCGTAACCGTGAATCGAAAACCATATGGCGGAGCTGACGGGATTCGAACCCGCGATCTCCTGCGTGACAGGCAGGCATGTTAGGCCACTACACCACAGCTCCATAGCTACTGGTGGAACCGATGGGATGCGAACCCACAACTCCTGCGCTGCCAGCGCAGTGCTCTACCACCGTGGTCACGTTAACTCCCCTAGGTAAGGCACTGGCATTCGTAACTCAAGAACGTTCACCGCTCTTGGCGTGATGGCTATTTCGCAAAGGCTCGATTCCAACGTCGATTAGAATATCATGATACCTTAAGCATGTCAACCGTTCCCGTTACCTCGTCAAGACCTCGTCAAAGTCACAGTAACCTTTGCCAGATACGGCACAGATCACTTGAGTGACTTTTTCTTTCGCAGTGTGGATTGGTTGGTCACGGGATCAACAGTGGCGGCGCACGCGCTATGTAGCAAACAATGCGCGATTTCTCATTTTGCCCGGTCTGCGGGTCGCTATGTCTATCATGGTCATCCCAAAGACTACTGGATTTATCCGTTGCCGTTGCGAATGTAAAATGCCGGAGGCTCCAATCCAAGCAAGCGCAGATAAACATATCCTTGTGCCCTATGGTGAATTTCGTTCTCCAGAGCGTATGTCAACCACTCAATGGCTCTACCCTCTGGGTGACCGCGGAATGGGGTAGGCCGCTCTATAGTCAACGCTTCCTCGGTCACGGCAGGCCATAAGTGTCTGGTTTCTTCCCGCACCTTGCGCCCAAATGCCAACAGTTCTTCCATGGGACAACTGTTATATGACTCTGCAGGAAATTCAAACTTCCAGTCCTCAGTTGCTAGTCCACGTGCATACACCTGTTCTATGCCCCAAATTTCGAGCAATAATTTACGAAATGAGCGCATTCCCGGTACAGGAGTTTCGTCCAATGCTCCTGCCGCACTGAACGCTGTAGCTACTTTATCTGTCAGACGACGATTTTCTTCCCATACGTGCATGAACCAATCTTTCCAGTCTAACTCCATGAATCGTCCGCCTCCTTAAAATGCACAATATGTTTGCTACATCGTACCATAAATCCATTTCTAATTGGTTCCATTGGAATAAGTCTTGGTTGTAGAAGACAGTGTTCTCCGTATGAATTAGGCGAAGCGGCACCACTAAGTCAACGCCCTCGGTGGGATTGTACGACAAAGGCCCCCGTACGCCGCCGGACGGCATTCGAGAGCCTTATTGAAAGCCTAAGCATGGCGGAGCTGACGGGATTCGAACCCGCGATCTCCTGCGTGACAGGCAGGCATGTTAGGCCACTACACCACAGCTCCATGGTCTTGGTGGAGAATAGGGGATTTGAACCCCTGACCCCTGCGCTGCCAGCGCAGTGCTCTACCGCTGAGCTAATTCCCCATGTAAAAGCATCCCAGAAATTCCTTCGAACTGGGGTGGTGCATTCAGCTAACGTGTTCTCCCAGTGAGCTACGGTGCCGAAATGCATTTCAGACAACGAGCAGTATACTACGTCCCGGCATCAAACACAACCCTCGCCGCCCAGTTCAGCGAAAACGCATGCTCGTACTGGTATCCGCCGTGTTCTTCCAAAGAGGATGTATTCTTCCATGTCCCACCGTCGCCGGGCGGCGCGGTTGCACCGATTCACCACATTGTTCGCCGTCATCACTCGTCGCAAGGATCGACTCCCTGAGGAAGCGGCTCCACCAACCGTCGGCGCCAATCTCGCAGCAACGGGTACATCCAAATGGCCTTCACGGACTCCCGGTACTGGCTGTACCGATCCTGTCGCCCCCGTCCGGCCGTCTGCCCCACCAGGATCCAATTGGCCGCTCGATAGCACGTACCCGCATGCTCGGGCTCCACGAAGGTCTCCAGCAGGACGGGCGCATAGCCATAGCGCGCCGACCAATCCGCCCGAATCCGGCGCGCCGCCAGCGACAGCACATGGCTGGCCAAGTGGGGAATGCGCACCCCGGGCAGCACCAGAAACCGATTGTTGTTCACAATCCGTACGCGATACCGCGTTCGTTCCTCGGGCGTCCAGTCAATCCACCGCTCCCGGTCCGCCAAGACCTTGGCCGCCGCGCCAAACAGAAGCAGGCCGGCAATCTGGGGTCCGCCGTTGGTCTGCACGCGAATAAAGTAGCGCTGATGGGCGCCGATCGGGCGGCGATAGCCCAGGGGATGATGCGCCGCCATGGTGGCATTCCAAACCTCTCGCTCCTGTGCGGTGGTGACCGGGTCGACGACGACGGGGGATACATCACGCAGCGAGGCGCTCAGTTCCAGTTGGATCGCGGTTCCCTTTCGTTCCTCGTGAACGCTCTGCCGGACTTTATGGCGCCAGAGAGGGGGCAATGTGACCAGCCCGTCCTGCTCCAACTGGAGCAAGAGCTTTCTGCAGGCTTCCATCTTCAATCGACCATTGGGGGCCTTCCACGGCAGATTTTCGCACAGGGTCGCGGTGATTTCTTGCCGACTAAAGCGGGAAAACCGTCGCACCGTCAAGCGAATCAACTCCAGATCCGCTTGGTCAAATTTTCGATCGCCTATCCAAAAAGGCACATCCATCCTTGATTTCACCTCTTCGATCTCATCTCCAAGTCTATCATCTCAGATTGAAGTGCGCCTGTTCAGGGGTATTTGCTAGAAAATTTTCTTGGCACCCTCCGACAAACCAAACCCTTCAAGGGCTCTCGGCTCCATGCGTCAGCACTGAAAATATGTTTGAGAAATCCCGGAACCGAGGACGATACCCATCCATACCAAGGCGACGATGTCGTGGAGATATCCAGCGATCAGACTGTTCAGCCCTCCATCTTGAAAAGACTGGTCGCAATCAATGTGAAGACCACGGCGAGCCCGACGAGCACAGCATAGTCCACACTGAGTGAAAATTGATGGAAGCGGATCAGCGCCCACTTGAGGGCGTCGACTCCATACGCTAGTGGATCGATCCGGGCGATTACGCTCATCCACGTCGGCAGGCCCTGTAGAGGATAGATCGCACCGCTGAGAAAATACATGGGCATCAGCAAAAAGTTCATGACCAACTGAAATCCCTGCATGGACGTCATGCGCGTGGCGACGGCAATCCCGAGTCCTGACAGCGACAACGACAGCAGGAACATGGTGCCCATGGCTTCCAGCACACCGGTGAAGGAAAGCTGGACGCCCACAAAAGGCGAAAATACAAGCACAAGTGTGCCCTGGATCATCGCCACGGTTGCTCCGCTCAATATCTTGCCAAACACGAGCGCCGACCGGGGCGCCGGCGCCACCAACATCTCCTTGAGAAATCCAAAGTCGCGGTCCCAGATGATAGACACAGAGGAGAAAATCGACGCGAAGAGTACGGTCATACCCATCACGCCGGGCAGCATGAAGGCCGTGTAGGAGCCGCTGAAAGGACCGTGCAGATGCACGAATCCAGAGAGCCCCTTGCCCATCACAAACAACCATACGGCGGGCTGAACGAGCGAAGTGACGATGCGTGCCTTTTCTCGCCAAAACTTGATCAGTTCCCGCAACCAGACGACGTATACGGCGCGCAGACTCATCGCCTATTCCCCCTTTGGCGAAACGCTTCTCGCATCTGATCGCGCGCGCCCAGATCTTCCTCGCGAATCGTTCGTCCCGTGAGCAGCATGAACACATCATCGAGTGTCGGTTTGCGCAGATTCAGCGACGTTACGTGAAACAGATTGCGGGCGAGCAACTGGGGCAGGAACGTCTCCCCATCTTCTGCGTCAAACTGCACTCCTCCCTGAACGGAGCGCGCCGTGATTGAAAAGTTTGAGGAGAGCGCTGCAATCGCCTGCGCATCATCCGCCGTTTGCAATGTGATGACGTCATTGCCGACGGATCTCTTCAGATTGTCAGGCGTGTCGAGTGCGATGATCTCCCCCTGATCCATGATGGCGATGCGGTCACAGTGCTCCGCTTCGTCCATGTAGTGAGTGGTCATGAAGATCGTCAGGCCGTTTTCGTCGCGCAAAGACTTGACGTAATCCCAGATTCGCGCGCGCGTTTGCGGGTCCAGACCGACCGTTGGTTCATCCAGAAACAGGACCTTGGGTCGATGCATCAGTCCCCGTGCAATCTCAAGGCGCCGTTTCATACCGCCGGAGAACGTCTTTACGAGATCTTTGCGCCGCTCCTGCAGTTCCATCATGGCGAGCACAGCGTCAGCGCGCTCACGGATCTCTGTGCGTGACAGACCGTACAACAGACCGTGGAGATAGAGGTTCTCCCATGCAGTGAGTCCGATGTCGAGTGTAGGATCCTGAAATACAATACCCAGCGACGAACGCACCTCGTCGGTCTCGCGTGTGACATCATGGCCCGCGACTCGGGCCAGACCGTCTGTCAGGCGCGAGATGGTGGTCAGCATCTTGATCGTGGTGGACTTGCCGGCGCCGTTAGGTCCCAGGAAACCGAAGATCTCCCCCTCTTTCACCTCGAGATCAATCTCTTTGACTGCAGTGAAATCGCCGTATCGTTTCACTAATCCGCGCGCCTCAATCATGACCCGGTTGGTCATTCAGATTCCCCCTCTTCCGCTTTATCATTGGCGTCCGCCCTGCCAATAACGCCCGCCTGTATTGCCGTGCGCGCCGAATCTTCCTGCAGCGCGCGCATCAACGCGGTGAGACCCTCGGCCAGAGCGTTTTGTTCATATGGCGTCAAACGTCCAATCAGTTCCGCGTAAGCGGCCTCAACGGACGGCAAAAGAGTGGCTTGCACGGTGCGCCATGCGTCGGTGACTGATAGTGAAACGGCGCGTCTGTCCTGATCGCCTGGGCTCTTTTCCACCAGCCCGAGTTGGTCATAACGCTGCAGCCTGCTGGACACAGTGCTGTGCGCGAGACCCAAACGTTCACTGAGTTGCTTGATCGTGACGCCTGGATGACGGCTAATGGTCCGTAAGACGATAAAGTCGAACACACGCAGGTCCGGATAGGGTGAGTGCCTGGTCATCTCATCATGAGCCACTCGATGCATTCGTCTATTGATGGCCATTACGGCGTCGGCAAGTACTGAGGCGGACGAAACCACGTCATTCATGGTGACCAACCTCCTCTCATGTCATGGATGCTGCGAAGAACAAATGTAACGCATACGTTATAACCACATCGTTATATTAGACTGAGTGTCGTTCACTGTCAATACTGAGTATCGCTCGCTGTCCAAGCCGGGCGTTGTCCGTTATCGGCGCCAGTGGCCGCAAACTGACCAGCATCTGGACTGCCCAGTTCACAGGGGGAACCAACGCCGGAACAGGCCAGTGTCAAACTTGAGCGCCAATTCCCAGCAGGTCACATACCCGGAGAGCGATTGGGTTATCCTAAGTCGGTGACCGTCACGGCGGTCGCATAGTCTGGAGGTGTGACTATTGTTTCGAACCAGTTTTTTGCACCGGATCCCTCACATGCTCAAAATCGGGGTAATGGTTGCGGCATTTGGATTTTTGGCGTGGCCAGTACCGACACTCGCGCATGAACATGTCCGTGGGCCGGCTGGCGCCAGGGTGGAACCTCTACATATCGTGAGCAGTGTCCAGATCACTCAGGACACGGTCGCCAAAGCGACCAGGGCGGGACGTGACGCATACGCTCAAATATTGGCGCCCTATGCGAAGATAACGCCGTCGGCGGCAGAGAAGGCGGCGCTGGTCCGTTTTCCTGGCGCCCTGTGCAAAGACGTCAGTCTGCATTCCATGAGGCAGAACCTCGTATATCTGGCCTTGCTCGAAAAGGGCGATATGCGTTTTCTTGCCATCATCGACGCTGGCAATGGCGCGACTCTCGCCACTCGCGAGATGGTGTTGCACCGACACGTCATGCGTCGGGACGTGTGGTAACAGGCGCGCCAACACGATGGGCAGGCTGGAAATCCAGCCTGCCCATCGTGTTGGCGCGATTGTGTCATACCTCGTTGGATTGCCTCTTCACTGACTCATCATTAACTAACTCATCACTTCGACCTTTTGCTGCCCAACCAGTATGGGGCCGACGCCGCGAGGCAGTTCCACTGTCTCCCGTTCAACCGCGCCCAGTGCCTTGGTGATGTAATCGCAAGCGACGTTCGGATCGATACGATCGCCGCAGGTATATACGTCGATGCTTGCATAGCCATGCTCCGGAAAACTGTGAATTGTCAAATGGGACTCTGAGATGATCACAACTCCGCTTACTCCCTGCGGAGCAAACTTATGAAATGCGACCTCTCTGACCTCGGCTCCGGATTCCAGCGCAGCGCTGACCATAATCCGTTCGATTCCATGGAGATCATTTAGCATGTCGGGTTTGCAACCCCATAATTCTGCAATCACATGACGTCCTGCTGTATCCATACCAAAACATCCCCCTTTTCCATCAAAATCCCATGCCCTCCCAAGCATGGCGGGACCTGCGCCATCCACCACGGGGGAAAGTTAGTCCTGTGAGGTCCTAACCCTTTAAGAGGATGCTGGTTCCTATAGGTACAGAATCGTCTAATACAAGAGGTACGAGTGTTAGTATAAGACCACAAACTGCGATTTGCAACCACCAATTTGGCTCCAAAATCGCCAATGCTGCAAACGACGCCAACTCAGTTCAGGCGCCTGAATTCATTATATTCACCGACGATGACTCTGGCATGCAGTTAATCCCACATGGAGCGCACTACTCCGAATTCCTTGAGGAGTTCCTCATAAAGATCCGGGCGCTCCCGTTTCAACTTCATGCGCAGGCGTTTCCACGCGTAGGCTTCCGGACCATAGTGCTCATAGACCAGATCCCACAGTTCCGGATCCTGCCGCCGCACAAGTTGAAACATTTGCTCAACCACCTGGCGAGTGTCATACTGCGCCCCTGGGCTCCAGATGCGCTGCGGAAAGATCGCTTCAATCAGCGTCGCAAAGTTTATATCTAACAAGTAATGCAACTGTACCGAAACAGGTGCGACATATCGCGCGGCCTGCAATCGTTTCTTGGCGACGGGGTCCTCGGTCTGCGGATCAATGCCATGGACCAGATTACGGTACGCCTGTAGGTGTCTCTCCCCGATTTCACTGTACACGGGGTCGTCATCTTCGCCCGGCGGAACGAAAACAGTCGCTTCATTGGCGCGCAATCCTCCGCACGCGCGCATGTTCATCGTCGTATACGTGACAAGATGATCATAGACCACCTTTGAGGTGAAAAATTCGAAACGCACCGACTCTCCGCGAAAAATGGCAAGGGTATCTCCCTTCTTGATGATGCCGAGCGGACGTTTCACATTGTCTGTGTCGGACTTTCCCAGATATACGGCTGCGGCGTGCGCGAGTGAGCGACGCTCTGGGTCGCTGTAGCGCACAAGTGCAACGGAAAACGGACTCAAAAAAGTCACCCTCCTTATCACACTTTTCGATTTGCGTCTCATGTATCAATATAGCGCACACCTGTCTGATATAATAGTGAAGAGAACTCCTTTTTACACAGGGGGATGGATTGCTTATATGAACACGCTAAAAACCTGGTTTCTCATGGGCTTGCTGTCCATGTTGATCGTACTGCTCGGCGCCGCATTTGGAGGGCGAGCGGGCGCCCTGATCGCCCTCATCGTCGCGATGGGCATGAATGGAGTCGGCTATTTTTTCAGCGATCAGCTTGCCATTTCCATGGTGGGCGCAAAGTCCGTCACTGAGCGCAGTGAACCACAACTCTATACCATTGTGCGGCACTTGTCCGACCGCGCCGGGCTCCCCATGCCGAAGCTGTATATGGCTCCGTCGTCTCAACCCAACGCATTTGCAACCGGTCGCAATCCGGGCCACGCCGCCATCGTCGTCAACGAAGGACTGATCAGGCAGTTGTCGGAACGCGAGCTCACAGGGGTGCTCGCTCACGAGATGTCGCACATTCGCCACCGCGACATTCTGATCGCCTCTGTCGCGGCCACAATGGCGGCTTCCATTACATGGCTTGCGCAAATGATGCAGTGGGAAATGCTCTTGGGCGATATGAGAGATCGACGCAACCAGAATTGGCTGGGCGATCTGGCGTTGATGATCCTTGCGCCTATTGCTGCGACGCTTATCCAGTTGGCGGTTTCGCGCTCTCGTGAATATAAGGCGGACGCGGGAGCAGCCCACCTGACAAGGGATCCGGACGGCCTCGCCGACGCACTGGCCAAACTTCATCACGTTTCAAGGTTTGGTACAGACAGGGCTGCGACCGGTAGACGAAGGCAACCGGCCGCCGCTGCCGCCATGGCTCATATGTACATTGTAAACCCACTGCAGGGTCAGCAGTTGGCGGGACTCTTTAGCACTCATCCGCCGACAGAGGAACGGATCAAACGGCTGCGGCTGATGAGATTCTGAGCGCGGTGCACAAGCAAAGAGACCCGATATGGGTCTCTTTGCTTGTGCACCGCGTAAACGCGTGGCCGAAACGCGAAAGCGCGACTACATCATGACTGACTGTTGATCGGCCTGCATGACCGCATTCACGCCGCGATAAGTTCCTGGATTTTGATAACTCCCAGACACTTGCATTCCAATGCCGCTGCCATAGGATGGCGTTACGGAAGGCGGCGTTCCGTATGAACTGCCGAGAGCTTGTGAACCGACGCCTGTAGGACTGCTGTTGCGATCCGCTGCCATGACGGATTGAATGGCGGACGGATTCACACTCGACGTGAAATTGACGCTCTGCGTTGGCCTGTAGACCGGCGCCTGGGTGTTGTAATTGCGATAACTGGGCGTGTTTTCATCCAGACTGGCCTGTCTGTCAGCGTTCATCACCGTGCTGACGCCTCCTGAAAAGCCGTATCCAGAAGGCTGATAACCGCTGTAAGAAGGCTGATACGACGAGTTCGATTGATAACTGTACGCGGCCGTGCCTGGAACGCTTTGTTGAATGCCCTGCACTTCGCGCATGGCCTGCTGACACAGATTGGCCGCTTCTGCGCATAGTTGGTTCACCCGCTGAAGTTGCTGGGAAATTTGCTGCTGCATATAATCGCCTCCGGAATGTAGTGTGTAAAACCACAGCTATTTTGCCCCCTTAACAAGGCGCTATACCTCCCTGTCAGGCCTAAAAGTTGGATGGCTGAAACGGTTCAGGGAACGCACAATAAGCCCATCTGCGATGAGATGCAAGGTGGGGTGAAGTCCTTTGGCAAGAAGATTTTCAAAGAGGTTCTTCAGGAGATTCGCAACCAGTTCATTCAGGAAATCGAAACGAGCGGCAGTTTCGATGACGCTTGCCCTGACTGGCAGCACCATGCTGTCTGGTCTGTCGTTCAGCCAGACGCAAGCTGTTCCGTACGGTGGAAAAGGAAGTCAGGCCATTCCCGAATGGTACTCTCAGGCTCAAGCAACGACAGGCGTACACTGGAGCCTTCTCGCCGGACTTGACGTGTACGGGGCGTCAACCAAGCCGCCTGTCGGTGTTTCGCGCCCCAAGAGACAGCCCCATCCAGTCGTAGGCTATCGCTTTACGCAAGCGGAATGGCAGGGGCTGTTCAATCCTGTTCAGGACGATATCAATCCTATGCGCATTGGACTGTTTGGCGGTCGTGGCGCCGACGGTGACAAAGACGGAAAAGCCGATCAAAATGATCCCTACGACCGGGTGCGGGCTGTGGCCGCATGGTTGAGACACGGCGGAGCAAGCGAGGACGAGCAGGTGAACGTCCTGTGGAACCACTTCGAGAACGAAGTGGCGGTACAACGCGTGACAGCCTTGGCCCATGTATTTAGACATTTTGGCACGATTCAGTTGAGTGAACGGGCCTTTCCCATCCATAAACGATACAGCTACTCATATCGAGACACCTGGGGCGAGGGAAGAAGTTTTGGCGGACGCAGAATCCACGAAGGCACCGACATCTTTGCCGGTTATGGAGCGCCGGTTCTGAGTACATGCTTTGGCTATGTAGAACTTATTGGGTGGAATCGGTTGGGGGGCTGGCGGATAGGACTTCGTTCAGCAGACAACACCTACTTTTATTATGCCCACCTGTCAAGCTACGCCCGATCTGTGCGTCAGGGAATCATCGTGAGGCCCGGACAGGTGTTGGGCTACGTCGGAAGCAGCGGTTACGGCAAACCCGGCACGTCAGGGAAGTTTCCGCCGCATTTGCACTTTGGGATATACCGCGACACGGGAACGAGGGAATGGGCCTTTGATCCGTACCCTCTGTTACGGCAGTGGGAACGCAAACCGCAAGTCATCATCTCACCACCCAAAAAGGGCGAAGAGAAGGAGCGCCCCAGTATTTAGGATGTCGCCCGGCGAGAGTCGATAACTCCGCGCTGCTATGGCTCTGTTCACTGTTTTACCCAAATCTCCCCGTCACGTAGTCTGCTGTGCGTTTGTCTTGCGGGGTCGTAAACAGCGCCGTTGTCGTTCCTTGTTCGATCATTTCACCATCCAGGAAAAATGCGGTCTTATCCGCAACTCGAGCAGCCTGCTGCAAGTTATGGGTAACGATGACGATCGTGTACTGTCGCTTCAACTCTTCGATCAACTCTTCAATAACGAGCGTGGACAGCGGGTCCAGCGATGAAGCGGGTTCGTCCATGAGCACCACAACCGGTTCTATCGCGAGCGCCCGGGCAATGCACAATCGTTGCTGCTGACCCAATGAAAGGGCGCTGCTGTATAAGTGCAACCGATCCTTTACTTCATCCCATAGCGCCGCCCGTCTCAGCGCCTGTTCTGCAGACTCGGCCAGTTTGGCGCGATTGCGTAAGCCGTGCAACCGTAATCCAGCCGCCACATTGTCAAATATGGACATCGTCGGAAACGGATTGGGCCGATGGAAGATCATGGCCACAGAACGTCTCACCTCTGTCGGATCCATATCGTATACACTGTGTCCATCGAGCAGCACCTCTCCGGACATCGTGGCGCCTGGCGCGGTTTCGTGCAGTCGGTTCAGGCAGCGAATGAACGTCGACTTCCCACACCCGGGCGGCCCAATGATGGCTGTGACCTGATTGACCGGCATGTGAAGCGTGACTTCCCGCAGAATCACCTGCTCGTGGAACCGTGCTGATACAGCCCTCGCTTCCAACGCTTTACCCATCGCACAATACCTCCTACCATCTGTCAGGCCGACCGATCCACCGCGCCAATCCATATATGGTCACAATGGTCACCAGCAATATCAGGGCCTCAACATACGCGATTTGATGAGGAAACGATCCTCCATGTGTCAGATCGCTGTACAACCGCAACGGCAGCGGCTGGAACCACCGGCCTCCTTTGGATGCCGTTCCTCCATCGAGGATGATCAGAAGCGGCGCTGCTTCACCGGCCATTCGCGCTGTAACAAACAGCAGAGCGGTGATAAGACTCTTATGGGCGATAGGGAGAACTGTCGCAAATATGGTCTGTATTCTGGAGGCTCCCAAAGCCAGTGACCCTTCTATGTAGGCGACAGGAACTGCGACCAACACTTGATCGGCCGTCCGCACGACAACAGGCAGCATGCAAAGAACAAGAGCGAGAACTCCGGCCGTCAGTGAAGAGACACCTGACAGAAGGGCGAACAAAACCATCCCGGCGAGAATGGACGGCGCCCCGGACAAAATATCCACGGTGAAGCGAATCACGCGCCCCACACGCAACCCTGCATACTGCGAACTGTAGATCGCAGCAGCAACGCCCAGAGACACAGCGATCACCGCGGACGACGCCGTAGTTACAAGCGACTGTGCCAATGCATTGACCAGCACTGCACTCGCGACGCCGCGACTGAGTGGCGCGCCAGACAAACTGACCAGGGCGGCAATCCCGTGAAAGCCAATTGACCATAGCAGACTTAACAGAGGCAGTACGGCCAAACTGGTCATGGCTGACAGGACGCTGACAAATAACGCATTTTTCAATTTCCGCACGGTTTTGTACGATACTCTGGTCACCATGGCTGAAACCTGGGCGAAATCGCTTCCCGCGCGATATAGGAGCGCCCCAAACCGTAAAATACTGTGGTCATTAAAAATAACAGCAGCCCAATCTCATATAAAGCTGCCGTTTGCAACGGCGGCGCGGATCCTGTCAATGTATGCGCCAGCATGCTTGCCAATGAGTCGGCCCGCGCGAACAGCGACCCTCCGATGCGAGGTTGATTGCCAATCACCAAAGATACCGCGATAGCTTCCCCGAACGCGCGCGCCAAGCCCAGATACAGCGATCCAAGGATACCTTTGCGCACAAACGGCATCACGGCCAGAGCCACCGTTTCCTGTCGCGTCGCCCCGAGCGCCATGGCGGCCTCTGCGATGTCTTTGGGTGCGCTCGCAATCGCTTCTCGTGTCACGGCAACAACCGTCGGCATCACCATAACTCCCAGCACTACGCCTGCGGCCAACACCCCGAAACCACTCACTGCGAATTCTCCTGAAGACCCTCCCGCGTACCCGGACCATCGCCCGAAAATCGGCGCCACTACGAGCAACGCCCAGACGCCGTATACGACGCTTGGAATCACAGCCAGTATCTCAAGCAGAAGCGAAATCACTGATCTGATCCATGGGACGCCTATTTGTGTCAAGCTCACTGCCGTCGTTACACCGATCACGCCAGCCAGTAACAGAGCTATGGCCGCTGTGAGAAACGACCCGTATAAAAGCGGCAGAGCGCCATATTGTCGGTGTACTGGATCCCACACTGGCGTCCACAAAAACGATAGGCCGAACTGCCTGATGGATGGAACAGACTCGACGATCAGGGTGGTCACACTGAGGATCCCCGCTCCGATCACGACGAGAACGCAAACTGCGAGGACACCGGCAAATAGTCCATTCCACCCTTGTGCACTAACCCGTTTCATGCTCCACGGACGTCCTCTCTGTAGATAACAGCGTTCAGGAGTTCCCCAAGGCGGGAACGAAGTCTTGATGATTGACCACTTCATTGTAAAAGAGGTTGTCTCTGATAATCAATATGTGAAGGGGATGGGTTGCCGCCCCACCCCCCTCCGGTTTCAATCGTCAGTCGCTTCCACATCATGTTGCGGATGCATGAACCGCTCAGTAACCATGTTGGTCTGGGGCCCTTGCACTGCCTCTTCGGTGACCGACTGGCGGTTCCCCGGATCGCCTTCGTTCACCCAATCATCGCCTGCCATGATACTGGGATCGATATCGGCCGTCCAGTGATCGAGCGGAGTTTCAAGCCAGGGTAACTTCTTCTCGTCCATATGATCGCCTCCCTACCGATAGGATGTCCGTTGCACCGTGACATATGTTGACCCCTTGTTCCATATACATGGCACTGAGCTTGGCTTTCGATATTGATTAGGAAGAAGGTGACCATGCCAATGACGGAAGGTCTCACACCAGCACAGCCGCTGCAACCGCTGCCAGCCGAGAAAAGTTATGCGCGCGCCACCGGTTGGATCTACTTGATATTATCCGGGGCAGGCCTGTTTACCAACAATCTTTGGCACATGATTAATCTTTCTGGAACCATGACGATGATTCACCTGGCCATCGGCGTGACTGGCCTGACTGTCGCCCGTCAGGGTGGAGCCCGCGCTCATCGAGTATACAATCTTCTCCTCGGTGTTATCCTCACGACATGGGGCGTAACCGGAACATGGGCCCCAACTGCTTTGGTTCCGTACCCGTTGCCACTGGAAAACGCCCTGCATGTGCTGACTGGCATCTGGGGGTTTTATGGGGCTGGGTCCGTTTTATGGAGTCGTGTCTCGCGTAAATCTTGAGAAACTGGTGCACACTATCCCCGATCCATCAATAAGGGGGTAAAAGGATGAAAATTCGCGATCTCATGACGGCCAACGTCGCCACATGTTCCAGAAACGCCACCGTTGTTGAGGCGGCCCGTCAAATGCAGTCGCAAAATGTCGGTTCGGTGCCCGTGGTAAACGGTGACAGGCTCGCGGGCATTATCACGGATCGGGACATCGTTGTCAATTGCGTGGCAAAAGGCGGGGACTGCGCCACAGCGACCGTAGAATCGTGCATGACAACCAATCCTGTAACGGTAACCCCGGAAACTGACGCTCACGAAGCCGCGCGATTGATGGCGTCTGAGCAGATTCGACGCCTTCCGGTGGTCGAGAATGGTAAACTGGTCGGAATCTGCTCGCTGGGCGACCTGGCTGTCGTCGACATTCACGTGAATGAGGCTGGTGAAGCGCTTAGCGGCATCTCCGAGCAGCCGAGAGTTCACTGACTGACCACAAGAGGAAGCAAACACGTACACGCAGGGGCGCCGGATAAACGACTGACGCCCCCTTCGGTGTATGTGCAGACCAACCTCTGACACAGAAGGCGCCCCCGCGATGCGGGGGCTTTGTAAACAGGTGATGTGCGGTTGTCTGGCGCTTACTGACGACCGGCCAGTTGCTGCTCGGCCAACGCGACGAGTTTCCGAGTGATATGACCACCAATCGTACCCGTGTCGCGCGTAGTCATGGTGCCCCAGTAGCCGTCTTGAGGGGGTTGAATGCCAAGTTCTCCGGCTACTTCGTACTTCAACTGATCTAATGCGCGGCCTGCGCCTTTAACAAGAAGCGTGTTGGATTTTTGTCCTTGTGCCACGCTTACCACCTCCTTCGTGCTAGTATTTTGCCCGCTTCGAAGGAGAGTACACTGTTACTTTCTGGTCCTTAGCGATCCGCCAGTGGAATGTAGGCGCGCTTCTTGATTCCCACGTACTCAGCGCGTGGTCGGATGAGTCGATTATTGCGGTACTGTTCCAGGACGTGCGCAGTCCAGCCCGAGACGCGGCTCACCGCGAACACCGGAGTAAAAACGTGAACTGGAATGCCCATCATGTAATACGTGGACGCCGAGTAAAAATCGACGTTCGGATTCAGGTGCTTCTGTTCTTTGACCACTCGTTCCACAATCTCCGACATTTCGTAATAGGAGGTGTCGCCGGCGCGCTCGCCCATCTCCCTTGACATGCGCCGCAGATGCGTGGCGCGCGGATCTTCCGTATGGTACACGCGATGACCGAACCCCATAATGCGGCGTTTGTCCATCAGCGCATGGCGAATCCATTCCTCTGCCTTCGCCTTGACGCCAATCTCCTGAAGCATCAGCATGACCTGTTCATTGGCGCCTCCGTGAAGCGGCCCTTTCAGTGTTCCAACAGCTGAAACGATCGCGGAGTAGATGTCAGATAATGTCGCCGCAGTCACGCGGGCCGAAAAAGTCGACGCGTTCAATTCGTGATCGGCGTGCAAAATGAGGGCGATCTCAAATGCGCGCATCGTATAGTCGTCAGGTTCCTTGCCCATCAACATATAGAGGAAATTCCCGGCGTGATTCAATCTGTCATTTGGGGCGAGCGGTTCCTGGTCATTTCTGTAACGCTCAATCGCCGCGACCATAGTCGCGACTTGCGCAACCAGACGCGAAGCCTTGCGAACGCTGGCATCGTATGAAGTGTCCACGTCATCCGGATCGTACAGGCCCGCTATCGAGACCAGCGTACGCAACATTTCCATTACGTTTCCCGTTTTCGGAAGTTCGTGCAAGGCGCGCAAGACTTCTGGACTGAGCGCTCGGTCGGCGCGCAGAGCATGATCAAACGCTGTCAGTTGTTCCTTTCCAGGGAGTTCCCCGTGCCATAAGAGATATACGACTTCCTCAAACGTAGATCCGCCTTTGATCAGATCGTGAATGTCATACCCGCGATATACGAGGCGTCCTTCTTCACCGTCGATAAAACAAATCTCGGAAGATAGCGCAACCACATCCTCCAACCCCTCAACAAACTGGGTATCGGACATATATTTCCCTCCAAACAGGTCAATTTAGCAAACCGTTTTTACCCATATCATTATACTCCTTCGAGTGAAATGTACAACCAAGTCGACCGGGTCAGCCGGCTCACCGGACCAACCGCTCGAACTGTTGCTGCCACACCATTTAT
Source organism: Bacillota bacterium (assembly GCA_021846285.1). Lineage (GTDB taxonomy): Bacteria > Bacillota > Bacilli > Alicyclobacillales > SLC66 > JAKADD01. The sequence continues at coordinate 28,061 of JAJZCB010000005.1, read as the reverse complement.
GCTTCCTGGGTCAAGCCGTGTGTGAGCGCGTACACGGCTGCCTGCGTGCGATCCGTCACTTCAAGTTTTGCCAAAATATTACTGACATGGGTTTTGACTGTCTTTAGACCGATAAACAGCTCGTCGCCGATCTCCTGATTGGATTTTCCCCTTGCCAACAATCGCAACACATCCAGTTCCCGTTCGGTTAGCAACGACATGGTCGCGCGCGCGCGCATGCCCTTGGCCATAGCCTGCATGGCTTCGGCGTCGTACGTCGCGCGCCCTGCGAACGCCCCGCGAATGGCTGCCGCAATTTCATTCGGATCGGACGTCTTCAGCAAGTAGCCTGCTGCGCCAGCCTCCATGGCTGGCAGGACGTGAGCCGCATCGATAAAACTGGTCAGGACGATCACCCGCGCCTGTTCGTCGTTACGCCTGATGCGCCGGAGCGCCTCCACCCCATCCACGGGAACCATATGTAAATCAAGAAGTGTGATATCGGGCCTCACTCTGGCAAATTCGGCGACCGCGCTCTCCCCGTCCTGCGCCTCCCCGACGACCTCAATGTCCGATTCGAGGCTCAGATACGCTCGCAGTCCGCGCCTCACCACCTGATGGTCATCCACAATCAGTACACGGATTGTGCTCTGGCGATCTCTCTCCATGTTATGACTCCTCCTTGACTCTGGGAATGATGGCGATAACCTCCGCTCCCTTTGTGGACACATTGCGAATGGTACAGGACCCACCGAGCAGCGTGGCTCTCTCCACCATGGAACGAAGGCCTACGGCCGTGATGTTGGCGTCCATGTCCGCAAATCCTTCGCCGTCATCGACGACCCGCAACACCACCCGCTCCCGTTCAACATCGAGCGTTACGTCAATGCGCTGAGGATGGGCGTGACGCAGTGCGTTGATCAGCGCTTCTTGGGCGATCAGAAACAGGGTGTCTTCAATGCTTGCTGCAAGCGGTTCCTGCTGCAGATCAACTCTGGCGTCACGAATGGAAAAATGAATCGGCAATCCGGTGCGGGCCGCCAGTTCCTGCGTGAGGCGTTCAAGAGCTCCTGTGAGCGCCCGTTCACTCAGTTCGACCGGACGCAACTCCAGCAAGAGGGCGCGCATGGAACTCTGCGTGCGCTTTGCCAACTCCTCAAGTTCCGGCAGTAGAGCCAGCGCCTGTTCGGGTGTGCCGCTGCGCTTTGCCGCTGCCGCAGCGCACAACATCGAGAGTCCAAACAGATCCTGACTCACACGGTCGTGCAGTTCGCGACGGACTCGTTCACGCTCCCGCAGTGTAGCCGACAGCTCCGCGTTTCTTTCACGCTCTGCCTGCTGTTTCGCCGCTTCCTGCAAAGCCGCCACCTGATCCTGTAACCGCTTTGCCATTCTATTGAGTTGAGTGGCGGTTACGGCCAAATCGTCGTCGCCGGGAATCTCAACTCGATGCGTCAATCTCCCGGCGGCAAATAATGCGCTCGCATCAGCGAGCGCTGACAGCTTCGCACGCAGATCCCTCGTGCCAAGAAAACTGGCCGTCACCGCCAACAGTGTCACCATGGCAAACAGCACGACCAGGACTACGCCGACAAGGAGGCCCGCAGCGACCCCCACTGGCAGCGACAGGGCAGAGCCGATGGCCGCATCGACAGTTCCAGGACTTCTGTTCACAGTCAGGTAGACCGAGACGGTCGCTGTGATCACCGCCACCGCCCACGCTGTCAGAACGTACGAGCCGAGCAATGTCACGGCTGCATTTCGATCGCGCATGTCACACCACCCTTGCGACCCTCACTTCGCCAAATTTTAAATGCACGCGAATGTTGACCCTGCGAGTCGCTTCTTCATAGCCCGGATCGACGTGCGCCAGAGTGGAAAGAGCTACACCGCTGGATCGCTTCTCAAACAAGCGCACCTCGCCGCTGGAAACGGTGATTTCTACCGCTACGGGTAAATCGGAGGGCACATGAATCCGCACCTCGCCAAACGTTCCGGTAACGTCAATGGGGGTCTCGCCGTCCGGAATCGTCGCCGTGCCGAGATTGATTCTCACGGAACCTGCCATGTTATTGATGGCAAGAGGTTGCAGATGCCAGGGTTCGTCTCCATAACGCACTTCTCCAATGTGAGGAATGCGAGGCGATTTCCACGCAGTCGATCCAACGCCTGAAGAGCCGTCATTGCCCCTGGAGTGATCCCAGCCGTTAGGGAAGTGGAAATTAAAATCCCAGTTATTCTTGACCATTTTGCGCACTCCGTTTTTCACGCGAAAGCGCACGTATGAAAATCCGATCAAACTGGAGAGCCCGATGTAAATGAGCAACACAGCAAGGATCAGGAGCCCTGGGTTTACGGCCGCAAACCCTAGCAGCGACAGGTTTCGCAAGAGCAGGAACAGCCCAATGAGCACGGCGAGCAGGGGCGCAAAGAGTTTCAGCTTGCCCCGGCGCACATCGTGATAGGCCATTTCCAGACCCATTACAATTAAAAGCGCAGGCCAATACTGGCCAACATAGAATCCTACCGCAACCGGCAGCAATCCGAGCGCCCGCAAAAGCAGCAGAACGCCCAGCGCCAGTATGCCCGCCGCTATCGTTCGTTTCATAAGAGCATCATCTCACAATCTTACCGCTGAAGTGTACCCTCACTATACAGGAAGTCCTTTCTCCGTAATACCATCCTGCGCAGGAAAGCGCATCCGTCGCAAGACTGATTTGGAAGGGCTGTCCGAAACATGCCCGGCCGCCAGGCCACCATGTCGGACAGACGTTTCAAGCGTCCGGCGAGCGATGCACGGAACAATTTGGTACAATATCTGAAAGAAACATGAGAGAGGAGGTTTCCCCATGCACCAATTCTGGTTTTTCGTTGGCGACTTCCCGGTGCGCGCATACAGCACACTGTTTTTACTTGCATTCCTGCTGGGCCTGGGGGTTACCCTGTATTTCGCCAAGGCGGAGGGCAAAGGGGAACTTACTGAGCATCTGCTAAACCTTGGACCGCTTCTCTTTATCGGTGGATTGATCGGATCGCGAATCTGGCAAGTTTTCTTCTTTGACTGGAGCTATTACAGTGTGCATCCCGCCCAAATCATCGCCATCTGGAACGGTGGCCTGTCAATCCAGGGCGGTATCGCAGGCAGCCTTGTGACGGGGCTTATTTACGTGCGGCGCCATCGCCTGCGATTTTGGGAGTTGGCCGATCTGTTCGCGCCTGGCATCATGCTTGGACAAAGTATAGGCCGTGACGCGAATCTGATGAACGGCGATGCCTTCGGCTCTCCCACCGGGCAGAATTTTGGGCTCCTGTATCCGGAGGGAACGCTGGCCCGCATCACGTACGGCGCCAGGCCCCTATGGCCTGCTGAAGTCTGGGAGGGGCAGGGCGATGTGGTGATCTTCGCTCTGCTGCTCGTCCTGAAACTCAGACGCTGGCCCACCGGCTGGCTGTTTCTGTTTCAGACGATCCTCTACAATGCTGAACGTTTTTTGCTGGAGATGCTGCGAGGGGACAGTCCGCGCTTTTTGTTTCACTGGGACGCCGCCCAGTGGACGAGCGCCCCAGCCATCGTTCTGTCTCTACTTTTACTGCCTGTCCTCGCTCATTTCGAAGGAACCAGATCGTTGCCCGCAAAATCGTGAGGTTGCCGCCTGGCGGCGCTGGCAGACTCGCATCCCGTGCGTCACTTGATCGCGGCGTCCAGCGCCTGTTCCAGATCGGCGATGAGATCGGCGGAGTGTTCCAGTCCGATTGACAGTCTGACCATATCATCGCGAACGCCCGCCTGTTCGCGTTCATCGTCCGCCAACTGTTGATGCGTGGTGCTGGCCGGATGAATGACCAGAGACTTCGCGTCGCCCACATTGGCCAGATGCGAGAACAGCCGCAGACTGTCGATAAATGCGGCGCCTTCCGCGACACCGCCTTTGATGCCAAATGTCAGGATGGCCCCCTGCCCGCCAGGCAGATATGCGCTGGCCAATGCGTGATAGTGGCTTGAAGAAAGCCCCGGATAATTGACCCATGACACTTTTTCATGAGCTTCCAGATACTTCGCAATGGCAAGAGCGTTCTGACTGTGACGCTCCATTCTCAAGTGGAGCGTCTCCAGGCCCTGCAGAAACAGAAAACTGTTAAACGGTGAGAGGGCTGAACCGAGATCCCGCAGCAATTGCACGCGCGCCTTCACGATATAGGCAGCGACCCCAACATCATTGACGTAGGAAATGCCGTGATAACTGGCGTCGGGCTCCACAAGTTCCGGAAAGCGCCCATTATTCCAGTCAAACGCGCCGCTGTCGACAATCACGCCGCCGATCGAAGTGCCATGACCGCCAATAAATTTGGTCGCTGAATGCACAACAATGTCGGCGCCGAATTCAAACGGTCTGCATAGGTACGGCGTGGCAAACGTGTTGTCCACAATCAGGGGAACACCGGCCCGGTGAGCATAGTCGGACAGTTTGCGCAGATCCGGCACATCGATGCGCGGGTTTCCAATCGTCTCAACGTAAAACGCTTTTGTGCGCGGAGTCGCGGCCGCCAGGAATTCCTCCGGATGATCCGGATTCACAAAGCGGACATTGATTCCGAGCCGTTTAAACGTCACCGCAAACAGATTGTACGTACCGCCGTACAGGTTTGTAGAGGCGACTATGTCATCTCCCGCCCCCGCGATATTGAGGATTGCGAACGTAATGGCAGCCTGACCGGATGACAGAGCGAGCGCTCCGACGCCCCCTTCCAGATCCGCCATGCGCTTCTCAAATACATCTGTGGTGGGATTCATGATCCGTGTGTAGATGTTGCCGGATTCCCTCAGCGCGAACAGGTTGGCTGCATGTTCGGAATCGCGAAACACATACGACGATGTTTGATAAATGGGCACTGCGCGGGCGCCGGTTGCCGGATCAGGCTCCTGCCCCGCATGCACGGCCCGTGTTTCAAAACGCAACAATGATTCTTCTGTCATGCCGTTTCTCCCCTTTTCTATGGCCGATTTCCATGGCAACCATGAGCGTTTTGATCAGCAACATGCCCAGCGTTGCATGGAGATCCAACTTCAAAAGAAAAAACCCCTTCGAGGAGAAGCGGCTGACATTTTTTCAGACGTTCCCTCTCATCTTCCAGACCGCCATCGGTCTGCTGGATTTGGCACCACTACAGCAAACTGCGCTGTCGGTTGCCGGGCTTCGTCGGGCCAGTCCCTCCGCCACTCTCGATAAGAGTTTTCCTATATGAATTTGTGTAATTAGAGAATACTTCGCTGTCTCCCCTCTGTCAAGCGCTGATCTGTGGGCTCCCGAAAATTCGTTCCCGTTTTGAACATGGTTACACAATCTGCTGCCCATTTGCGTCCATTTAGCGTACACTAGGAAGGGCTTACATCAAGGAGGAGATCACATGGAAGCAAGTCTTTCCGGATGGAACACGCGTCTCGCGCAACTGACGAGTTCCAAAAACCCATACGACAGCTTGACACCCCCGTTAGTACAAACATCCACCTTCGTATTTCCCGACGCGCAGACAGGCGGCGCAAGATTCTCTGGGGGAGAGTCCGGTTACGTGTATACAAGACTTGGCAATCCCACCGTTCAACTGTTTGAAGAGGCTGTCGCCAGCCTTGAAGGAGCTGAAGCCGGGGTGGCTTTTGCCAGTGGCATGGGCGCTATTTCCGGGGTGCTGTTGCCGCTTCTCAAATCGGGAGATCACCTCCTGTGCTCGGAAGGAGTCTACGGTTCGACATTTGGCCTGCTCGAGTTCCTGGCTGAGCGCTTTCAGATCGGTCATACGTTGTCCCCACTTCAGACGGAAGAACAGATTGAAGCGGCCATTTTGGACAACACCAAAGCCGTTTACATAGAAACGCCGATCAATCCGACGCTCTCTCTGGTCGATATTGAACTGGTCGCGAAAGTGGCCCATCGGCATGGCCTCATGCTGATCGTTGACAATACATTCATGACTCCCTATTGGCAGAATCCAATCGGCCTGGGCGCCGACGTGGTCATTCACTCAGCCACGAAGTATCTGGGCGGCCACGGCGATGTGATCGCCGGGATTGCAGTCGGTAAAACGGAGTTCATGCGTACAGTCCGCCTAAGCACCCTAAAGGACGTCGGCGCCGTGTTATCCCCATTTGACGCCTGGCTGCTGCTTCGGGGTATGCGCACCCTGGCTCTGCGCATGGAGCAGCATGCAAGAAACGCCCAACGCGTAGCTGAGTTTCTCGCCAACCAACCGGCCGTTATGTCGTTGCATTATCCCGGTTTATTTGAAGGCAACCAGCAGTCCATCCTGCAGCGGCAGATGCGCAGCCCTGGAGCGATGATCTCCTTTGAGCTGAGCGGAGGCATGGAGGCCGGCATGGCACTCATGAATCACCTCAGGCTGATCAAGATCGCTGTCAGTCTGGGCGATATCCACACCTTGATCCAGCACCCCGCCTCAATGACCCACTGCCTTGTGCCGCGCGACGAAAGGCTTCGCATGGGACTGCCCGATGGCATGGTGAGGCTCTCCGTCGGCATCGAAGACACTGACGATCTGATTGCGGATCTGTCTCAGGCGTTTGGGCGATTGTAGGTCGATCAATCCACGATCATATTTCCTCCCCTTTTCGCAAAAACTAGCCCCCAAGAGGTTATCCTCCAGCGCAGTCCGTTCCTGCGCGGAACTCGGCGTCACGCCTGGACAACCTCTCAAGGGCTCGGTCAAGGGGAGGTCGCAACTTGTTCATTCGTTTCTTGCGCGAGGATTACGACGATGTGTCCGGTATTTTTACAATCACGGCCGTTCCCCTTGGGATAAACGCCAATGAGGAATTCGGCGCCGAACTAGGCGAAAATAGTGAAGATATAGGCGATACAGACGCTCCCGAAGGCATTGTCAACTACATCACGGCAAGACACCCGCGAAAAGAGATGAAGTGGGTCCATGTCATGTCAGGTTCCGTGCTGATCATGTCAATCCCTCTCAGGGGAGAGGTGGGCCCGACCCTTCCGGTTGCGGCGCAGACGCCGCCAGTTACGGAACTTTCCGTGCGGCGCGACGTATACTTGCGCAGCCATCCACGGCTCTGGGGTTTTGATCGACTGGGACTCATAAAAGCAGGGTCTTCTCTGCGGGTGCTGGAACGGGTCAACGCCTCCTGGTTCAAAGTCGTCGCACCAGACGGAGAGCAGGGGTATGTCGTTTCTCACCCCTACTTTGTGGAATCCGTATACGATAGCACAGTCGCTGCGGCGCCCCAGGCTTCGTCCGACGCCCTGCGCTTCGGCGCAGGAATCCCCGGTACCGTGACATCGCAGCCGTCCACGCTCCCCTTGGGGGTCCATTATGATGACACGACGACTCCGATCGCCCCTCTGACGGCAAGCAGAGAGGCCAAATTCCAGGCGGTGCTCGAAGTGGCGCAAAGTAAACTGGGCATCCCCTACATTTGGGGTCACAACGAAGACAGGGGCCAGTACGGATTTGACTGCTCCAATTATACCCAATACGTATTCCATCATGCGCTTGGTTACCGGTTCTCCACGACCAGCCGCGCGCAGGCGAAGTCGGTAGGAACCCCCGTGCCAGTCGACGAGATGCTGCCGGGAGATCTGCTGATTTTTAACAATGGCGGACACGTTGGCATCTATGTCGGTGACGGAAAGATGATCGAAGAAGGCGGGGGCCTTGGCAAAGTAGGTTATCTGCGAGTAACTCCAGGATCATACTGGCATAATCGCCTGACGGCCGTGAAACGGATGTTTTGAACTCTATACGCTGGGTGGGTCAAGCGCAACGCGGATTGCGTGCGTCAGTGTAATTCGCCATACTATACGATGAGGCCTGAACGGATCAAAGCAAGCAGCGCAACGGCGGAGGCGGGCTGTGCAATGGAGATCGTCTTTCTGGGCACGGGTGCTGGCGCCCCTACGTCAAAGCGCCATGTGTCCGCCATCGCCCTCAAGTTTGACCAGGGTTCGTCTCTGTGGCTGTTCGACTGCGGGGAAGGCGCCCAACAGCAGTTTGCCCGGGCTAAACTGAGTCTGGCGCGGGTGTCGCACATTTTCATATCCCACCTCCACGGCGATCACCTGTTTGGACTGCCCGGACTGCTCGGCAGTCGTTCCCTGCAGTGCGCAGCGACGGCAGGACTTACCGTGTTTGGCCCGCAGGGCATCGCCGATTATCTACGTCACTGTTTCGCCGTCACACAGACAAAACTCGGTTATCCGCTCACGATCAGGGAGTTTGAAGATGACGGCGTCCTGGTTGAAGACGCGGGTGTGACCGTGACCATCGCCTCCCTATGCCATGGAATCCCAAGCTATGGATTCGCTATACAGGAGGCTCCTCATCCTGGTCGTTTTTTCGCCCATCTCGCGATGCAGCAGGGAATTCCGCCAGGTCCTCTGTACGGACGCCTGAAGTCGGGAGAAAACGTGGTGCTGCCCGATGGGCGTCTGGTGACGGCCCAGAGCGTTGTCGCGGATCCAGTACAAGGAAGAAAGGTGACGATTCTGGGGGACACCGCCCCGTGTGAGCAAGCGGCGCACCTGGCGCGAGAGGCTGACGTTCTGATCGGCGAGTCGACATTTGCCGAAACTGAGTCGCAGATTGCCGCGCGCAGCCATCATTCGACAGCGCGGCAGATCGCTGAGTTGGCGCGGTCCGCCCGCGTTCGCACACTGATTTTAACGCATGTCAGCGCCCGCTATCAGGATGTTGAAGATTCGCCCGATTCGGAGTCTCACCCTTTACTGACTGAAGCTCGCGCCGTGTTCGCCCATACTCTGCTCGCCCACGATTTTTACAGATATCATGTCAATCGGCGTGATCGGCCGAGACCTGATCCATATACTTGAGTCCGGAACCGGTATTCATGCTGAGAACCGTATCCGTTTCGCGCAACCATCCCGCCTCGCGCAGCTTCCTTACTCCGGCGAGGGCCGCAGCGCCTTCCGGGCAAACATGCAGGCCGTCCAGCTTCATGACGTTCTGGCGTTCTGCGCTGATCTCTTCATCGTTCACCGCGATCATGGTGCCGCCAGACCGACGCACTATGTCGAGAATCAGAAAGTCGCCAATCGCCTTTGGAACTCTCATGCCAAAGGCGATGGTGTCCGCGTGGTCAAAGAATTCCGACTCCCTGGCTCCTTGATCAAAGGCGCGCACCAAAGGTGAACACCCCTGCGCCTGCACCACCACCATGCGGGGCGTCTTCTCATCGAGCCATCCAAGTTCCCGCAACTCCCGCAATGCCTTGTCGATGCCAATCAGACCGGCTCCCCCTCCGGTCGGATAGACGATCACATCGGGAACAGACCACGCGAACTGTTCGGCGATCTCAAATCCCATCGTTTTTTTCCCTTCCAGACGGTACGGCTCCTTCAGTGTCGACGCGTCGTAGTCGATACCGCCCGCCCCATAAAGCTGGGACGCCAGCATGCCCGCATCGGCGATGGTGCCGGCAACAACGCGTACGTCGGCTCCGGCAAGCAGACATTCCTTGCGAGCCACCATTGGCGCATCATCAGGCATCGTCACAATCGTCCGAAGACCCGCCCTCGCCGCATAGGCAGCCCATGCCGATCCGGCGTTCCCGTTAGTAGGAATGATGAGCGACCGGACGCCGAGTTCCCTTGCTCGCGAGACTCCCACCGCTGCACCGCGCGCTTTGAAAGTACCCGTTGGCAGAATACTTTCATCCTTGACCGCAAGATGCTGCATCCCCATGGCGCGTCCAGTCGTGACAAGCGGTATGATGGGTGTCATCGATTCCCGAAGGGTCACAATCGCCTGCTCACTCATCACTGGAAGCAGTTCGTGATAGCGCCACAGACTCTGCGGACGCTCCCGCAGGTCTCCCTTTGTCAGTTCCCGTCGCAGCAGATCCCAATCGTAGTCTGCAAACAAAGGCGCGCCGCAATCGCACATTTGAATGAGTTCCTGGGCGTCATAGCAGGCGGAACAACGTGAACAGCGCAACTGGAACAGACCGCTGAACGCGTGCATACAGCCACCTCCAAAAGGCAGTCGCGGCGAAAGACGCACCAGTGAATCCACGATCATGTTTTCAGGGCGCCTGTTCGTACGTCATGACCAGTGTATGAACCCTTCGGTCCTTGCGTTCCTGTCATGCTCCTTCGGACCCTCTCATGTGTTTTGCCTGTATGCGGTTCATCTATCACACGTCCTGGTCGGTCAGGCGCAAAAACTCTTCGGCGTCTTGCAGCACGAGTTTTACTGCAGATTCCCAAAATTCGTCTTTCGTCAAGTCGACCCCCAAATGCGCCTTCGCCAGATCTTCCACTGTCATCCGACCCGTGTCACGGAGCAGTGCGACGTAGCGATCTGCGAACCCCTGACCCTCTGACAGCGCAGTTCTGTACACGCCGGCGCTAAAGAGATAGCCAAAGGTGTAGGGAAAATTGTAAAATGGACTGTGCGTCATATAGAAATGCATCTTGGATGCCCAATATCGCGGGTGGTATTCATCGAGCACACCGAGAAACGCCTCTTTCTGCGCTCGTTCCATCATGTCGTTCAACGTTTTCGCACCGACCAACCCATCTTTACGCGCTGCATAGAAGTCAAGTTCAAAGAGGAAGCGCGCGTGGATATCCATGAAAAACGTAACCGCCCGACGCGCCTTTCCATCGAGCAGCGCCAAACGCTCTTCTCTAACGCTTGTCTGACGCAGCGCCGCATCGGCGACAATCATCTCAGCGAACGTTGACGCTGTCTCAGCCACGTTCATCGCATACTGCCTGGACATCGGCGGGATTCCGTGCATGGTGTATTGATGATAAGCGTGACCAAGTTCATGTGCGAGGGTGGCCACGTTGGCAACGGATCCGGAAAATGTCATGAAAATGCGTGACTGATTGGCGACCGGAAAACTCGTGCAAAATCCGCCTGGCCGTTTCCCCGGGCGATCGAGCGCTTCGATCCAGCGCTCTTTGAAGCACTTGTCTGCAAATGCGGCCATCTCAGGGCTAAAGCGGCCAAACTGCTCAACGATCAGAGCTCTTGCCTGCGCAAATGTCACCTGTTCGCCCCCGTGACCGACAGGCGCCGCAGCATCGTGCCAAGACAGAGTATCCGTGCCCAGCAGACGACCCTTACGCCTCAAGAATGAAGCCAGCACCTCCTTGTGACGCTCGACCACTCGCCACATCACCGAGAGTGTCGCTTCTGTCATGCGATTATTTTGCAGGGGTTCCCGTAAGACCGAATCCCATCCCCGATGCCTATAGACTTGCAAACGGAATCCGGCCAGATGATTCAGGGTGCTGGCAAAGAGTTCCTCCTGTTTGGCGAATGCCTGCTCCCACTTGCCAAACATCTCTACTCTGATCGCCCTATCCGCAACCTGCATCTGGTTAGCGGCCTGTCCGACAGACAAAGGAATCACGTCGCCGTGTCTCTCTACCGGAATACTCATGTTTCCGATAACCGCATTGTAAATGTCTGACCAAGCGTGGTATCCGTCCACGGACAGGTCCGTGACCAGCAGTTCCTGGTCGATCGGCAATTTTTCCGCGGCCCGGGCGCGGCGTTCGCGCAGCGAAAATGCGATGGGAGCAACCCGTGTTTCTCTTAGGAGCGCTTCCCAGACACTCTCGGAGAGGTGCAGCCATTGCTGATCGAGCAGAGCAAGAGCAGAGACATTGGCCGCGGTCAACTGACTGATGCGTCCACTTAGCAGCTTCGCCCCCTGATCGTGAACATCCTGCGCATTCAGGCAGGTTACAAATGCGCCTGCCTCGCGCATTCGGGTCATCAGAAACTGCGTCTGTTCCAGTATGTACGCAAAGTGTTCCACTTGCGCGGCGCTCATCGCGGGAACCGGGCGACACACCAACTCCCGGAAAGAAGAAATTTCCTGTTGCAATTCCTTCAGGAATCTATCAAACGTCTCCGACGAACTTCCGCCTGGAAAGAACACGTCGAGGTCCCACGTCTGTTCCATACCTTCGATCACCTGGCCTCACCCCTCGCGGCGGATTACCGACACTCTCCTTCCACTATATCAGGATGCCCGACGCCAAAAAAGCGTTTCGGTCACATGATCCAGGGCGGAAAACGTCGCGGTTTGTTGCCTCGGCCCGTTGCGAAGACTCTGCCAGTGGCAGCGCGCAGCGAATTTGATAATCTCCAGAAATTCACCTGCGCTTTGCTCCCTCGAATTCTTACTGACAAGTCCCTGAATCCATAGTATAGTAGACGAGAATCGACGGAGGGAGGAGGAACTTTCTTGGGTCACCATGTAATTCGGTGGGTTATTCTGGCGGTCGTTATCGTTGCAGTCGCCATTTATTTTGTGATGCGTCGCAAGAAATAACGATGTCATTGACAAAACAAAACTTAGCTACGGCAAGGGAGGCGCAGGTACGGGGAAGCGTCTTCTTTGTGTATGAACTTGCAACCGTTCCTTCAGACAGTGAGGTTTTGCCGTGAACGTACAATTCGAGACCTGGAAGCTGCGCAGCCTATACCTCGCGTTTTTTGCCGGTTTAGGCTCGCTCATTCCCTATTTGCCCATATTGCTGGCTCATCGCCACTTCTCACCGCTCAGTATCGGACTGTTGCTCAGCATCAATCCGATCGTGGGCATCCTTCTGCCGCCTTTATGGGGCGCCGCCGCTGATCGAACGGGCCGCACCGTGCCATTGTTGCGCCTGCAGTTATTGGCGCTGCCGATCCTTGTGATCATCTTGTACCACTCGTCAACCGTGGTTGCCATCGCGGGCACCCTCACCGGACTCGCAGTATTCCTCACTGCGTTTTCCCCGCTCGCTGATCACCTTACACTCGAGTACGCGCAACGATACGGGATTGACTACGGACGCGTGCGCGTGTTTGGATCGATTGGGTTTTCACTCGCCAATCTGTCAGTGACAGCCTTTCTCCTTCACGGATCAATCGATTTCCTGTGGCTCCTGTACTCTCCCTTCGTGGCGACAGGCTTTCTTGTCTCCTTGACAATCCGGGAGGTAGTCCAGGAAGACAGTCCGTTGTCCAGCGCCGATCAGGACGCATCGCGCCATGATTCGTCGGTCCATCGCGCCGCGAGTCTCAGACCCCTGCTGCCTTTTTACCTGATCGTCCTCGGACTGGCATTGACGATTCCCGCGTATAACACATTTTTCCCGTTATACATGTCGAGATTGGAGGGGGGCGCGAAACTGCTGCCGCTCGCTTATGTTCTCTCCTCAGGCAGCGAGGTATTCACAATGCCCTTTGCCACAAAGCTGTACAATCGCTTGGGTCCGCGATACATGCTCATTTTGTCAGCCGCCTCCTATGCCCTGCGCTGGGTGGTTGTAGCCGTTTCGCCATGGACCGTTATGGTCGTGGCTATACAAATTCTGCATGGTGTATCTTTTGGTTTCTTTTATACGTCGTGCGTCATGTATATCAGAAATACCCTTCCCAAACGCCTTTTTGCGACTGGACAGGGTATATTTGGCGCCACCATTGCGCTCGGCAATGTGCTGGGCAACATCTTTGGCGGCATGCTTTACGAAGCGGGATCTCCACGTGAATTCTATCTCACCGCGGCGATGATCTGCCTGATAGCGGCCGTTTTCGCCTGGCGGCGCCGCAAGTTGCAAACGATCAGCTCTGCGGTCTAGCCCATGAAGGCGACAGTTTTGGATCCAAACTCGCGCAACATGTCCATGTAGAGAATCTGTCCCGCCAGAGCGTGTCCCTTGGCATTCGGGTGCCAACCGTCGGCCATATAGGGTACATAAGTCTGATGATGAGCGACGAGATACGCCTTCATCTGATCGAAGACATCGAATACATATACGTTTTTGCTGTTGAAACTCTTGGCCACATTCATTTCGTTGTCGAGGACAAACGGTTCTTGCGTCGGATATTCCGTATAGGACGCTTTGGTGATTGGCGGCGTGACGATGAATACTACAGCATGCGCCGCAAGCGCACTCTGAATTTCCCAATGAATTTGCTGCCGAAATATACTGATCGGAGTCTTGTTGTGCAGATTGTCCAGCGCTCCCCAGGAAATGACGACGATTTGCGGCTTCACCGACTTTAGCCACAGAGGATACTGACTTACAATCTTTCGCACCCCGGCGCCCGGTTGCGCTCGATCATACACCTTATAATAGGCGCCGCCAAGCGCAGTGAACGAGCGGAATGCGCGCGCCAGATATCCGCCGCCAATCGGATCGTCCCAACCACGGGCGACCGACGAACCTACGGTCATTACTCGGACTGTCTGATGTTTTGCCGCTGCTGCCTGATGGAGCGCGGTCGTACGCCTGGATAGGGAGCCAGTGTGCAGTGACACCGCATCGGCACGGGGTTGCAATCGCACGATGACGACAATCGGTATCGCAAAGAGCACACACAGCAAAAGCAAACGCTTCAACACCATTCCCCCAAAGTCAGTTTGCACAACCGATAGCCATAATCTCCTCTTTCAAACGGTGGCGTTGTATCTTGCCGGTGGGGCCAAGAGGGATTTCCTCAACCAAATGGAACTCCGCGGGACATTTGTATGCGGAAACAGTAGCGACGCAGAGGGTTCGCAACTGCTCCTTAAAGGAAGCGTCCTGACGCCGCGTCGATTCCTCCGGAACGACGTAAGCCACCACGCGTTCACCGTACAACTCATCAGGCAAGCCGATCACTGCGCAGGCCTTCACCCCAGCGTGTCTGCCAATGACTTCTTCCACTTCCCGGGGACTTATCTTCTGGCCGGCGCGGTTGATCATTTCCTTGCTCCGTCCGGTAATAAACAGATATCCATCCTCATCTAGATATCCCAGATCGCCAGTGTGAAACCAACCTTCGCGAAAGCTCGCGCCAGTCTCGTCGCCGTATGCGTAAGCAGCGATCACACTCTCGCCGCGAATCACAATTTCCCCGACGTCGCCGTCCGGCAGCACACTGCCTGCGTCATCCACCACACGCAGTTCAACTCCATACGGCACACCTGCAGACCCAAATTTGTGCTTCCCTGGGGGCAACGGGTTGACACAAACCTGGCTGGCAGCCTCCGTTAATCCGTAAGATTCAATCACTGGTACGCCAAACTTTGCCTCGAATCTCCGACCCTGCAGGGCCGGAAGCGGCGCGGACGCAGATCGTACGAACCGCAGGGACGCAGCAGCCGCGGATGGATCGGGAGCTTTGACGAGTATCGCAATCACCGTGGGCACGGCGGAAACCCACGTCACACCATGTTCAATGACAGTCGGCCAAAATCGCGACGCGCTGAATTTTTGACCGATGACCAAACGCCCGCCGGTCGTCAGCGTGGACAAAAGAGCGACAACCTGTGCGTTGATGTGAAACATGGGTAAAAAACAGTAACTCACATCAGTCGCAGTCAAACGGTGAGCATTCGTCACATTACGCACTGTGGCGAGCACCTGCCCATGGGTGAGCAGCACTCCTTTGGGAGTGCCTGTGGTTCCGGATGTAAACAGCAGGACGGCAGGGTCGCTTTCCGCAACGCCCGCTATCGCGTCGGCCACATTTTCAAAGGCAAGCGAGGCTGTCGGAGGCATGGCCGCCGCTGCGTACGCGTCAGAGCTATCCGGGAACAGACCATCCGTCCAGACCGCGAACACGGAGAGTTCCAATCTCTTGTCCGCGTTCACAAAGGCGGCGGCCACTGTCCGCAACCGATGCAGCGGTTCCGTTGCGCCCAGCGCATCGACAAGCTCCGGTCCAACGAACGCCATGACGGCCTCTGAACGCTTGATCACTCCCGTCAGTTCAGGAGTGGGCATATTTGGATTAACAGGCACCACCACAGCGCCATAAGTCAGGAGAGAACTATACAGAGCCACAAAAGCGTATGAGTTGATCTGAGCGAGGACAACGCGGTCGCCAGCTGCAATTCCGAAGGTCCGCAACACATCGTGTACGTATTTCATATCGCGCAGCAATTGTTCGCGCGTGAACCAGTGTTCACTGTCATGCGCTACCGCGGACGCGCCCGTCCGCAACCTTGCATATAGAAGCGCGCTTAACTTGGACACCTTCATCGCTCCAATCTCCGGAAATCAGATAAGATTGACTTCAGTTTGCCTAAACAATCTTAAAATCGCCTTAATGATCAGTTCCTCCCTCCCCAGCCCACGGCTGATCAAGGTCTGTATGATCGATCAAAGCCGTTCAGACCCGGCATAGCGACGCCTTAAGGTAACTTTAAAACTTCCCATTTACCATCAAGTCCAGAAGGGAGTGTGCGGATCGATACTATGAAGGAGCATCTGTACGAAGTGGATCTGATGCGCGCATTTATTATTTTCGGCGTTGTGTGCGTTCATGTGATCTCATTTTTCAATCTGTTTTCGCCGCCGCTGTCAGAAACAGGCGTCGGGTTCGAAGCTGCGTTGACCGCCCTGCATTTTACCAGGGAATCATTCATGTTTATTACCGGGCTGGTGCTGTTCATTACCTACTACAATCGACCCTTCAAAGCCCTGTCTTTCTGGTCAAAACGCTTCAAACTGATTTTCATTCCCTACGCGGCCTTTACGCTCCTGTACATCCTGTTTTCCGGCACGTATCTCAAAGGCTGGCAGTGGACACTGCCCAACGTCATGGGAACCTACGGCACTTCTTTGCTCGATGGACATCAGTTCTATCTTTATTATCTGGTTATTTCCATGCAACTGTACCTATTCTTTCCGCTCTTCGTCATGTTTATGAAAAAACTGAAAAATTGGCACACTGTTCTCTTCATCAGTAGTTTCGCGCTGCAGATTGCGCTCATGTGGGTCAACAAAGCGGTGCTTCAAAACATGGACACAGCGCATTTTCCGCAGTGGTTGGCACTGCTCCTTCATTACCGGGACCGCTACCTGATCACGTACCAGTTCTGGTTCATCTCCGGAGCCCTGTTCGCCATTCACTACGAAAAGATCAAAGCGTATGTGCTGGAACACGCAAAGCTCGTGTACGGAGTACTGGCAGTGGTACTGCTCGCGTTGTGGGCGCACTACGCTCTTGACCGACTGGTGCTGCATCAGGATGAGACCATGTCGGTGCTGGTGTTGCAACCGATGATGATTCCCTTTAGCTTCGCCGTCACCGTGGCGTTGTGGCGAGCCGGCATGAGTTGGTCGAAAGTTCGCCTGGAGCCTGGAGTGCAGTGGTTTTCCCGCTTCGTAAAAGTCGCGGCGGCGGCTTCATTTGGAGTCTTTCTCGTGCATCCACTGATCCTGCACTTCGTGGAGATCGCGATCTATCGCATCGATCCAAGCACTCCCATCCGTTTGCTCCTGCTTCCGGCAGCAATCGCCGTGGTTTACGGGGGTGGCATCCTCATCGCACGACTTATTGGAAACATCCCCTTGCTCAGTTATATCGTCGGTCAGAAATCCTCGGCGCCCAAGCACTTTAAAGTGGGCGTGACAAGGGCCTCCCAGTAGGAACGAAGTGAAACGGCCAGAACAGGGGACCCAAAGAACGTGGATGAACCAGGTTTCATCACTTTATGAAGGAGGTATGGTCTATGCAACCGGAACTGTACCGGGACGAGAATCTCCTTGCCCGGCTGGATCGTATGCCGATGACTCGATCGGCTTTCTGGATCGTCGCACTCCTCTCTCTTGTCTGGATTGCCGAAGCGTTTGACATCGGCATCGTGGGGCCGGTCGTGACGCTCTTGAATGGCGTCTGGCATCTCTCTAAAGCGCAACAGGGTCTCCTTGGCGTGTCCTCCACCATTGGCATCGTCATCGGGCTCATTCCTTCGGGAATCATCGCTGACAAACTGGGTCGGCGCACCGTGGTCCTGGGCGGTATCGCATGCTTTTCGGTATTGACTGTACTCGGCGCATTCGCCACGAATTTTTGGTTTCTCTTTGTCATTCGCCTTCTGGCCGGCATCGGTGAAGGCGCCATTTTCCCTATGCCTTACCTGTTTCTCGCCGAGTTTGTACGCGCCAAACGACGGGCCGTCACTGTCGGATACTCCAACGGTGTATTGACAGCGGCTTATCTGATTCCCAGTCTTTCTGCAGTCTGGGCGATCCATGCCTTCCCGGCGGCTGTCTCCTGGCGAATTCCTTTCCTGCTAGGCGGTCTTCCGCTCGTCCTGCTCATTCCACTGGCCCTCTGGTTGCCGGAATCCCCGCGTTTTTTACTCAAGCATGGACGCCGGGATGAAGTGCAGCAGTTGGTTGAAAAACTGGAACGGCAGGCGAACCTGCCCCATGATCCGACGTTGATCAATCGTCGCGCCTTGGCGGTTATTCATCAGGGGGCTGTTCGCAAACCATCGTTACGCTCCCTTTTGCGAGCGCCGTACCTGTCTCGCGGCGTCATTGCAGCCGCTCAACTGACCGGCGCGTTGATCCTGTTTTACATTTTGCTGGTCTTCGGACCCACCATCCTGATGGAGCGCGGATTTGGATCCGGCAACGCCATTCTCTTCACTGGAGCCATGATGGGCACCGCAGGCGCAGGCTCGATCGTTCAAGGCTATCTGGCCGATCGTTATGGTCGAAAATGGATCTTGACAGTCTATTTTTTCCTCGCGTCAATCGGTTGCATCATGTTTGGACTGTTTACCAACGCCGCCCTGGTCATTGTCGCCGGGCTGCTGACCTCGTTTTTCGGCCTTGGGGTGTTTCCTGTCTCAAAACTCTACCTGGCGGAACAGTTCCCTACCCGATTGCGCGGCGGCGGCGTTTATTTCGGAGAAATGACCGCACGCATATTGAGCGGGGTAGTGACCATATATTCCCTGCCGTTTCTGTTGCAACTGTGGGGCAATCGCGTCATCTTTGAAGCGATCGCGATCGCTCTGCTTGTCCTTGCCCTCCCGGTTGTTCTGTGGGGTAGAGAAACGGCTCGCATCAGCGTCGAAGAAGCCGGCACCGACATGTCATTCGCAGAACTCGACTCGGAATTCGAATCATTGCCTGGAGTCAAACTGGTATAGGCCTTCATGACACTTCGCGTCACCAACAGCCGGGAAGAAAAACCCGCTTGGCTGGGATCGTATACTGTGCCGAGGCGAGTTCGGCGCAGCCGTGTTTGAGCAGCGGCACAGTATACGATCCCGGCTGGCACAGCCTATGAATCCGGTCGGCAGGAACGACGGATTTCCGGCAGCGCTCTCAAAAAGTCGAACCAAGCACAACTCATGAACACAGGGGATCCGCCGATAGCCGGATCCTCTGTGTCCATGAGTTGTGCCTTTAGAGATGATTAACGACCCCGTCTTGTGCTATTGTTAGATCACACCCTGCGCTGCCGCGCAGCACCATCAGTGACACGAAAAACCCACTTAGCCGGAATCGTATGCTGCGCCGAGGCGAGTTCGGCGCAGCCGTGTTTGAGCAGCGGCGCAGCATACGATTCCGGCGGGCACAGACGACGCCGGCGGGCACAGACGATTCCGGCTGGCAGAGACGATTCCGGCTGGCAGAGACGATCGATTTTCAGGAACAGGAGAATGTTGCCGCATGCGCGTCCTGATTGTGGAGGATGAAACAAGACTGGCCGAGGCGCTGGTGCGCCTTGTGGCTGGAGAGCATATTCAGGCGGACATGGCCACCGATGGCGAAGAAGGTCTGCATTTGGCCCTGACTGTGCCTTACGACGCCATCGTGCTGGATCGCATGCTGCCCGGTCTTGACGGTCTGGAGATCGTCAGACAACTGCGCAGCCATGACATTACGACTCCCGTGTTGTTTCTGACCGCCCGCGATTCCGTTTCAGACCGGGTATCAGGCCTCAACGCCGGGGCCGACGATTACTTGGTTAAGCCGTTTGCCACCGAAGAACTTCTGGCGCGAATTCATGCGTTGGTGCGTCGGCCGGTGGAATTCGTCCACAGCAATCACCTGACGTTCGAGTCCCTTGAGTTCGACCTTCAGACCCGTGAAATTCGCACTTCTGAAGAAAACATGGAACTGTTATCCCCCAAAGAATCGCAAATTCTTGAGATGCTGATCCGGCATTCTGGCAAGGTGCTGACCAGACGTCAGCTTATGGACAATGTATGGGGATATGAAGCCGATGTTTTGGAGGGAGTTCTTGACACCTATGTGCATCACCTGCGCAGGCGACTCCTGGCGGTTTCCGGACCTGTCATTCAAACGGTTCGAGGGGTCGGATACACTTTGAAGAAGGCCGACTGACGATTCTCATGAGGGGGTTCTGCATTGTTCTCCATTTTAAAGAAACGGGACCCTTTTCTATATGTGCGACTAAAACTGTTTGGCATTAACATAGGTGCGCTGCTCACAATATGGGTCATCCTTCTGTCGTTAGTGTACAGCCTGATGACCAATGAACTGTACAATGTCCTGGATAATCAGTTACAGGGAGCGGCTGCCCGAATTATTCATGCATACATCCGCAATCAGACTAAGCCAGCCAACGGTCAGAATATAACTATTTCGGGCATTGGCTACAGTCTGTGGAGTTTAGTCAATGAGGCGGGAACAAAGACCAGTTTTTTTATTGATGGAGATCCCTTCGTCGATGTTTGGCATATTTACAGTTTGGCCGTGGCCCATCCAAACGGTTATTTTGTCACAGTGCACGACCTGGGCGTTCCCTATCGCTCCTTCTATGCCCTCGTTCACGCACAACGGGGGAATTATTTGATACGAGTCACAACACCCACAGGGCCGACAGACACCACTCTGGGCAACCTGCTTTGGACACTGACAGAAGTAGGACTGGCGGCTCTCGCCCTCACCATAGCGGTCGGCATGTGGCTCGCTTCACGCAGTTTGGCGCCGACCATTGCGTCCTGGCGCCGCCAGCAGCAGTTCGTGGCCGACGCGTCACATGAGTTGCGCACACCGCTGGCCATCATCAAGACCAACCTCGAAGTCCTGCTGCAACATCCGGATCACACCATCGAAAGTGAGATCCGCTATCTGGGCAACGCGTATGAAGAACTGGTGCGCACGGGTTCCCTGATTGAGGATCTGCTGACGCTCGCCCGTGCTGATTCCCACGAACCCCTGATCGACAAACGCAGTGTAAACCTGACTAAACTCGTCGTGGAGACCGTTGAAGCCATTAACCCGATGGCCTTGGCCCAGGACAAATCGGTCACGGCATTAACACCGCATTTCCCCTGCATGACGCTCGGCGACATGGCAAGACTGCGGCAACTGCTGCTCGTTTTAATGGATAACGCTCTACGCTATTCCGACGCGGGAGCGTCAATCACCGTGTCCCTTGAGTGTGATACGCTGCACTCGAAAATCGTAGTCGCCGACACGGGGTTTGGTATTGCTCCTGAACTATTGCCAAAGATATTTGACCGTTTTGTCCGGGGCGACGCCAATCGTCAGCGCCATACCCAGGGGAGCGGTCTCGGGCTGTCCATCGCCAAGTGGATCGTGGACGCACACGGAGGCTCCATTCAGGTGGAAAGCGCGCTGGGGAAGGGAACAACAGTCACCATTACTTTGAATCCA
Source organism: Bacillota bacterium (assembly GCA_021846285.1). Lineage (GTDB taxonomy): Bacteria > Bacillota > Bacilli > Alicyclobacillales > SLC66 > JAKADD01. The sequence continues at coordinate 6,645 of JAJZCB010000005.1, read as the reverse complement.
TGAGGGGGTCTCGCCGGAACAAGTCTGCTTTCGATGGGTCGATGTGACCCTGCGCATCCAAAAACTCATTCACCAAAGCGGCGAACTCTGCCGGTCGCTCCAGATGAACGTTGTGCCCGGCGCCCTTGACGACCACATGGGCGCCATGAGGTAAAAGGCGAGTCATGGCGGACCCAATGCGGGTGAACTTGGCGTCGAGTTCCCCCGACACTGCCAGAACTGGCGCCGAAACAGACGAAAGATGCTCCCACAGCGATGGCTGAGCGCCCGTTCCATGGCCGCGCAAACTGCCTCCCAGCCCATAGGGTCGTTGTGCCAGTCGGACCATTCTCTGCCGTCTTCTGATGTCCAGGTCAAGACTCGTCTGCGACGCAAACAGCGGCTGTGACTCCCAAAAATCAACGAAGCGTTCCATTCCCTCCGATTCAATCCATCCTGCCAGAGCATCATCACTGTTGCGCCGTTCCGCACGTTCATAGTCTGATGAAAGCCCCGGTGAAGCGCTCTCCAGCACCAAAGTCCGGATCAGGCGCGGATAAGCGACCGCCAGCGCAAGGGCGATGCGTCCACCCATCGAATAACCGATCACGTCCGCTTGACGAACGCCAAGCGTGAGCAACACCGCGCGCAGATCCAGAACCATGTTCGTCATTTCGTACCTGGCGCTGTCTGTCGGAGCGTCAGAACCGCCGTGACCGAGCAGGTCGACGGCCGCTATCGCCCGCCGGGAAAGCATGGGAAATATATCGGCGAAATCCTCAGCACACCCTGCAAACCCGTGCAAAAAAAGCACCACGTCGTCACTGGCCCCGCGATTCTGCCATATGTGCAAAGCGACTCCGTTAACAGTCAGGGAGCGATATCCGCTCACGTTGTCAACACTCCCGAACAGGCGTCGAAGATCCGCTGATGCCACACTGCGTTGGTCTCCCTGTTGGTGCGCACCTCCAGAACATGGAGCCCCGAGGAACCCAGCGATTGAGCGACGGAGTGTCTAAATTGAACCCAATTGGCAATTCGCGTATAAGCGCCGCCGTACATGCGAACGATCGGTTCAAAATCCAGGCCGTGGGGGGTCGAGAAATAGGGAAACACATCATCCTGAGTCGACTGCGGCAGAAATGAGAAGATGCCGCCTCCGTCATTGTGGACCAAAATAATCGTAAGATCGAGTCCGTACTGACGCGCTGCCAGCAGCCCATTGGCATCATGGTAGAATGACACATCCCCGATCACCAGCACCACGCGACGGCCAAGCGCGGCGGCTCCCACCGCTGTTCCGAGCGCTGTCGATACAACGCCGTCAATCCCACTGACGCCGCGATTGGCCATGACGCGCAATGCGCGTTCCCCTTTCGGGAAAAAGGAATCCAAATCGCGGACCGGCATACTGTTTCCAGCAAACAAGACGCAGCCTTCCGGCAGCAGTTGCGCCAGTTCCACAAATATGCGACCTTCGAACAGTGGTTCCTCCGGTAGGTTCGGCGAACTCGGAGTACCCTGATGATCCTGACCCGCACCCTTCGCGCGCGGTGCACTGGCGGTACTGTTCGCGCCAACCGCAGCCGCAAACTCAGGGGAAACGGCCATCGTCTGCATGAGAAGCGTCGCCGCCACAGACGCATTCGACTGCAACCAACCTCGCGCAAAGACACTCTCTGTCCGCTGTTCCACGGCCGCAGCGAGGCGAACTGCGAAATCCACCGCGTCACAGCTGAACACATCGGTCGCGCAGAAAAATGGATCCTGCCAGTTTTCCGCGTCATCCACAACGATTTGCCGCACACCCCTGTGCTCCGACAGATAAGACCCCAGCACTTTCGATGTCGGAGTCTGACCGAAACGCAACACTACCTCGGGTCGCAACGTTTCCCAAATATCCGCATGCAGTTTGCGTCTGTTGCGCAACAGGACGTCGTAGGCGTCAACGACCATAGACTCTCTACCTTCTGCGGCCCTTGCCTGCGACAAAGGATCCGCCAGCAGAGGATACTGCAAAGCTTCTGCCAACGAGCGCAGCGCCAGGGCGAGACGTGGATCATCCTGTGGACCACAGACAATCAGACCTCGCGCCATCTGGAAAAGGTCATCGGCGAGAGCGCGCAAGTCAGAATCGTCAAGACGTCTGATCCCGCGCCGAAGCCGAACAAATGGACGTCCACCCGGACGTGCGAGTAGAGGCGCCGCTGTGCTTGACTGGGTCGCTTGAACAATCGGTTCATGAACGGGCTCGTCAGCCATTTCCGGCTCTGTCGCAGCTCGAGAAGTGTTCGAACCCTTGGGAGGCAGGAGCGGTTCCCGAAATGGCCAATTGATGTGCACAGGGCCTGCAGGCTCCGCCGTAGCCTCGGACACGGCCCGAAAGACCGCTGACTTGGCCTGTTCATCAAGCATGGCGCCGCCGTCTGGAGTAGGCATGTCCGCTTGCCATTTCACATAGGAGCCGTACAGTTTCACTTGATCCACCGTCTGATTGCTGCCCACGCCCCGCAATTCAGGCGGGCGGTCCGCCGTCACAATGAGCAGCGGAACCCGGCTTTGCCTCGCTTCCATCACGGCCGGAAAATAGTTTGCCGCCGCTGTTCCTGACGTACAGATGAGCGCGACAGGTCGCTTCGTCATACGGGCCAGTCCGACCGCAAAGAAACCGGCCGAGCGTTCATCCAATAAACTCCAGGTGCGCAGGGCAGGTTCACGCACACAGGCTGCAGTAAGCGGCGTCGAACGCGACCCCGGCGAAATGCAGACATGTTCAACACCGGCATGCCGAAGTTGACTTACAAATGAAACGACAACAGACAGATCCGGATTGACGGTCACTTCATCAACTCCTGCCCAAGCGCAACCCGCATGGGGCGCATCTTCCACTCGGTTTCCTGCCATTCCGCCAGGGGTTCCGAGCCTGCTACGATACCCGCGCCCGCAAACAGATCTGCGCCGTTTTCGTCCATGAGCGCCGAGCGCAGTGTCACGACAAACATCCCGTTGCCCTCGCCGTCGATCCAGCCAAGCGGCCCCGCGTACCAGCCACGATCCATGCGTTCCCGTTCCCTGATGATCTGCAGTGCGGTCTGCTTGGGCGATCCTGCGACGGCAGGCGTCGGATGCAGTCGCGCCACGACGTCGAGAATCGACATGCCGGACGATAGCTGCCCGCGAACAGGAGTGTACAGGTGCTGCACATTGGCCAGTTTGCGAACAGTGGGTTCCTCCGGAAACTGAACCGCTTCAACGGATCCAGCGATGTCGCCCAATATGCCTCTTAGCACAAAGGAGTGCTCCTCACGATTCTTGTGACTGGCAAAGAGCATATCGGCCATGGTCGCGTCTTCGTCAGGCGTCACACCCCTGGGAGCGGTGCCCGCCAGGCAATCGATCGACACGGCGCCGTTACCCGTCTGCACAAGCCGCTCCGGAGTCGCTCCCGCAAACACCTGGGACCCCCGCGCGACAGCAAAAACCACGCCGTCGCCATATCGTGTCTCAAGGTCCTGAAGCGTCTGGGGCAATCGCGCGAACGCCTGTACAGACACGCGTTCGCGACGCGCCAGGACAACCTTCTCATAGAGGCCCTGACGAATGTCGCCCTCGACGCTCAAAGTGGCGTCCGTCCACACTGCCTGTGTCGATGGCAAGCTCAAAGAGGCGGCGCCCGCTTGCTCCCTGTTCCGGTCTTCCTCAGCGGCCGCGAGCAACCGCCGATCGTCACTCGCATCGTCACGCATCCATCTATCTCTCCGCGTTGCTCCTGTCCGCATTGTTCCTGTCCGCGATCGATCCAGCGCTCTGATCAGTTCATCCATCAGTCGATCGCGCTGACTCTCCGTGTCCGTATGCGGTTGTACCTCAACGCATACTGTGACCATGGTCTCATGCTCCGGCCGCTGCTCAATCACAAACCGCGGAAGCATCAACAGGCCATTCGACCAATCGCGCCAAAGTTCATCACGGGGGTGTTCCGGATCAAATGCAAACCCCGCCAGCCAATGCGGAACAGCATCGCCAAAGCCTATCACGCGACTGGTCAGATCGGCCAACGCCTGCGCGGCCTCCGATACGGGTCGCAAACTGTCATACTCTTGTATCGCCGCCGAGCCGAGCGCGCACCACCGCTTATGGGTGTCTGGATCAGACCAGTACCAGCGAGCCTCATACACATCCGCGACGGCAAACAGCGCACGCAAATCACAGGTAGTCGCTGTGAGCGGCAACGAACAACACGCGATCACCGTGTTTCCGCACAGCCGCGCCTGCACCAGGGATTGACGGAGCGCATCAGAAAATGCATCCAAATGTTTCCGGTCAGACAATGACGTATATGCCCCAATGTCTACAGACATTTGACAAGTTCCTTTCGCAGCAATTTCCCTGCGGCGTTGCGCGGCAACCCCGCGGCGAACCGGATATCGCGCGGAACCTTATATCCGCCCAATCGTTCGCGACAAAACAGCCTGATATCCGCGTCCTCAACCAGCGCCCCAGCGCGCAGCGCAACGACAGCCAGGACAGCCTGGCCAAACCGCTCATCCGCTACGCCAGTCACGCCAGCCTCCACGACATCAGGGTGAGCGAGCAGCACCGCCTCCACCTCAGCGGGATAGACGTTTTCTCCGCCAGAGACAATCAAGTCGCTGCGCCTGTCCAGGACAAAGAGGTACCCTTCATCATCCAGATAGCCCATGTCTCCCGTATAAAACCAGCCGTCGCGAAACGCGTCCGCGCTGGCTTCCGATTGACTGTCATAGCCAGGAATGACTGTCGGACCACGCAGCGCGATCTCGCCCTCCGACCAAGGCGGCAGCGCCACTTCCCCATCCATGATGCGAACTTCTGTCATAAGCAGAGGTTGTCCGCTTGATCCCAATTTGCGCATGCTGTCTTCCACCGCCAACGTAGCCACTTGCGAGTTGGCTTCGGTCAGTCCATAGCTTTGGCTGACAGGTACAGCGAGAGACCTGCAATCCTCAAGCAGCGGTCGGGGAGCCGGCCCCCCTCCAAGCAGGATGTTGCGCAGTGTGCCCGGATACGGAGCCTCCCGGTTCGCAATCATGCGCGCCAACATGGCGGGCACGACAGAAACGAGACTGACCCCCTGTGTATCGATCGCATGATTCACAGCGTCTGGGTCAAACGCGCGGTGAATCACCGCTGCGGTGCCGTAAATCACGCTCCGCAGCAATACAGCCTGTCCCCCCACATGAAACAGCGGCAAAGGCGTGAGCCACTTGTCGTCCGGATGTACGCCCAGACGAAATGCAGAACCCGTCGCACCCCACAAATGGTTGCCGTACGTGATCAGCGCTCCCTTTGGTCGGCCGGTGGTGCCGGAAGTGAACATCACGCACTGAACATCACGCAAATCAAGGTGATCGCGAAGCACCGGATCCGCTGACGCCGGCCAGTGCTCTCCATCCAATGTCAGGACAGCAGTTACGCTGCTCTTTCCGTCAGTGGACATCTGGTCCATCAACTGCTGCGCCAGATGGCTGTGTTCGGCGTCACAAACCAGCAAGCGCACGCGCCCCGCGTTCACTTGCCATACCAGTTCCGGGATCGCGAGACGCGTGTTGAGGGGCACCAGCACCGCGCCCAACTGAATCAGTGCGTGCACAGTCGCCGCAAATACCAAGCCATGCCGGGCCAGCAGAGCAACCCGTTCTCCGCTTCTCACTCCGCTTTTTGCAAGTTCCCCCGCCAGACGCCCCGCGCGCTCGTAGAGTTCTGCATACGTCCATGCCACACCTTCACACTCGATCGCCAGTCGCCCCGAGTGACGGCGGCGGCTTAACCAGTCTGGAACGATCGGCGACGCGGATGCAGTTGTGCTGAAGTCCACCTGCATACCCTCCTGACGTCCTACGGTAAGCGCGGAAATTGCGAGAAGTCAGGCGGGCGTTTTTCAAGGAACGCGTTTTTACCTTCCCGCGCTTCTTCTGTCATGTAAAACATCATGGTGGCGTCTCCCGCCATCTGCTGAAGCCCTGCCAACCCATCCGTGTCCACATTGAATGACGCCTTTAAAAAGCGAATAGCCATCGGACTCTTTGACAATATTTCCCGCGCCCAAGCAACGGCCTCATCCTGCAGGCGCTGGACAGGAACAACCGCATTGACCAACCCCATATCAAGCGCCTCCTGTGCGGAGTACTGTCGACACAGGAACCAGATCTCTTTTGCTTTCTTGACGCCGACAGCCCTGGTCAACAGACCCGTGCCGTAGCCAGCGTCAAAACTCCCTACCTTCGGACCCGTTTGACCGAACACCGCGTTTTCGGCCGCGATTGTCAAATCGCACACCAGGTGCAGCACATGGCCGCCGCCAATCGCATATCCCGCCACCGCCGCGATCACCGCCTTTGGCAACAACCGAATTTGCCGTTGCAGGTCAAGTACGTTTAACCTTGGAACTTGATCTCCGCCTATGTAGCCGCCGTGTCCGCGCACCCTCTGATCGCCGCCAGAGCAAAACGCCTGATCACCCTGTCCCGTGAAAATCACAACGCCGACATTAGCGTCATCCCTGACGCGCGCAAACGCGTCCATGAGTTCACTGACAGTCTCCGGACGAAATGCGTTGCGCACCTCTGGTCTGTTGATCGTAATGCGGGCAATGCCCTCTGCCTGTTCATAAATGATATCCTCATA
>JAJZCB010000160.1 GCA_021846285.1 Bacillota bacterium | reverse complement strand
CGATGTCGGCGTCCACGCTGTTGATATTCGTGGCTTTACAATCTACTACAATGACAGCGCGGGTCGGCTGGACGGGTTGCAGACAAACGAGGTGGTCGGACGGCATCTGCTAGATGTATTTCCGTCGCTCAATGAAGAGACAAGTTCGCTGCTGCGCGTTTTGCGCTCACAGGAAACAATCTCGCATCGCCGACAGACCTACACAAACTACCGGGGCGACGAAGTGCATACGACAAATACCACCAGACCGGTGTATGCGGGCGATCGATTGATCGGAGCGCTCGAGATCGCCGCAGACATGACCGAGATGAAGCACCTGGCTGAACGCGTCGTCGACCTCCAGGCAGCGCGCCTTTCACAGCCCGGCGCCAAAGGCAAAGGCGCACGCGGCGTCAGCGGCGTGGTCTGGTCGTTGGCGGACCTGTTGACGGCCACTCCCGAGGTTTCACGTGTGGTGGAGATGGCAAAAAAGGTGGCGGCGACATCGTCTCCGGTGCTTGTGTACGGAGAAACGGGCACCGGAAAAGAACTGCTTGTGCAGGGGATTCACAGCGCGAGCGCCCGGTCGGGCTGCGCCTTTATCGCGCAAAATTGCGCGGCATTGCCTGGGGCGTTGCTGGAGGGGATCCTCTTTGGAACCGTCAAGGGCAGCTTTACTGGCGCGGAGAACCGTCCGGGTCTTTTTGAGCTTTCGCATGGCGGCACTCTGTTTCTCGACGAACTGAATTCCATGCCGCCAGACTTACAGGCTAAACTCTTACGGGTTTTGGAAGATCAACAGGTTCGCCGTTTGGGTGACAATAAGGCCATACCCGTTGATGTCCGCATTGTGGCCGCCATGAATGTCGACCCGGAGGAGGCTGTAAAAATCCGCCAATTGCGGGCGGATCTATACTATCGGGTTAGAGTTGCCGCACTGCGCCTACCTCCGCTTGCAGAACGGCCTGCGGATATTCCGCTGTTGATCGATCATTTTATCGCGCTCTATAACAGGCGCTTTGGGAAATCCGTGCGCGCCTTGGCCGAGGATGCCCAGAGTATTCTTGTGAACGCTTCGTGGCGCGGCAACGTCAGAGAGTTGAAACATGCCATCGAGGCGGCGATGATCGTGGTGGATGGCGATCTCATAGAACGTCATCATTTGCCGGCGTACCTGCTTCGCGACCTCAACCCAGTAGATGAGCAATCGACAATGGTCACTGATGATGTGGTTGGCAAGGACAGTGCTCTGATCCTGCCTTTGTCAGAGCGGCTCGCCCGCAGCGAGCGCCTGTGGATTCAGGAAGCATTGACAAAAAGCTGCGGACATATCGCAAACGCCGCAGCCATGTTAGGGATTCCGCGCCAGACATTGCAATCCAAGATGAAAAAATATGGGCTATGGCAGCACCATCGCGAATGAAGTGACTGGACCCGGGGCACGATACTGTTTGACGATGGAAGAGAGGGTGTGGTTGCGTTGGAAAACGGAACGGAGCACTTGACGGAGGATTGCTTGTCCACTTCATAAAGAAGCTGGAGGGATGTGCTAAAGACAACTCTTGAGTTGTTTCCGCGTCTGATTTAGCTTTTCTATATATGAATGTGGCATCCTGACAGTCATCAATTCCATCGTCTCGGGGAACCTTCGGGTTCCCTGTTTGTTTGCCGAATCATGGTTCATCGTTCCAGTCTACTGCCGTCACGGTTCCATTCAACCAATCCTGTTTTATAATTGCATATCCAATAGCTGCCGCATACTCTCCTGTTTCTGTTTTCCACAATGCTCGGTAGTGTGATTCCTTCACCCATCCGCAAGCTGCAAATGTCTTTCTCATCGCGATGTTATCTTGCCTTGTATTACCTTCAATGCGCAGCGCTGCAGGGAATTCCCGAAATACAAAATCAGCGATGAAGCGAAGTGCCTGCTTTCCAATGCCCATCCTACGATAGGATGCACTGACTCGAAGGTCGATTCTTGGGATTGGATCCCGTATCTCAAACACTGAAATAAACCCAACATTCTCTCCGATTTCCGATTGAATCCAAAATGACCTCGCACGCTCACCATGAAAATGCCCGTTTGACACCCAATTTACGACCATTTCTTGCGTCGGTGATGGTGTCTCGAAATATTCCCACGTTTCAGATGTTAACCAACGAACAATTTCGTCTTGGTCTGACTGGCTATATTCTACAAATGTTACTTGCATCGGCGCTCACCTGATCTTTCATCAAAGGGATGTCACGTCCTTTTCGAGTATACACCTTAACTGAGGCTATGATGGCTACAGACGACACAAGAAATATCGTTTACCTGTGTATGGTTGTGCAATGGCAACTCTCAGTTTAACGAGTGTCGTTTAATTAGAAAGTCCATATTCTGTATAAACCAATTGTGACGACACCCCGGTGGTGCTGCTAAATCTTCAAGTGATACTGTAGTGTTTCCGGAAGCACTCAACTCATCTGCCAGATCAGTAACATAGTTCAGATAGTATCGCGCCCAAGCGAATCCTTCATCCGCCGGGATGATTCCACGGTGGCCAGGCACAATGATAGTTGGTCCTAGAGCTTCCAACTGCTCAAGGATGGGTAACCAATTCTCTGGATTTCCTTGACTTAAAATCAGATTGTCGTTAGGAATAATCAAGTCGCCGGCAAACAAGATTTTTTCATCTGGTAACCACAATACTGCATCGCAGGATGAGTGTGCTCCACCAAATGTAATTAACTTTGCCATTCGACGGGAACCTTGAAAGGTAAGCGATTGTTCGAAAATCAGTACAGGGAGGCGAATGTCTTTGGGGTGAGGATAGTCTTCAAAGAACTCGTCATATTCATTTAATATTGCGCCAAGCTGAATCTTTTCATTTTCATCAGATGTTTGCCCCAACTGTTTCCGAAGGCTGTTTGCTTGTTCCATCATTGAATTTTTCATGCGGTCCAATCGGAACAGACCTTCTTCTGCGATAGCATTTCTGGTTTTGGTCGATGCAATAAGTATCGCGTCATCGGCAAAAACAACATTCCCTTGATAATGATCGGCATGAGCGTGGCTATTGATAACAAGGGAAGGTGAGCGACCCGTGAGGTGCTCAGCCGCTTTTTTAAGTTCTCTGGCTGGACCAATTGTGGTAAAGGTGTCGAAAATCAAGGTCTGGTCACCAAGATTCACGATCCCTGCATTACTGCCTCCGTCAGGAATCGCCACATAAATTCCATCACCAACGGTTTCGATTGAAAAATGATGGTATCCTTCACCCACTATGACTCCCCCTTGGTGTTAGGCATTGTCGAACGGATCATAATCTACAGAACGCCATGAACTTCCCGTGAAAAATAACAAGTATGGAGGTATACATGCAGTTGCGCCCTCCCGTTTGCGCAGGAGCCATTAGTATCAATGCGCGGCCATTTGCCAGCGGACAGCTTTATTTTCCTTGATCATCAGGAATGTGGCAAGGGAGGATTTTGAAATTGTA
>JAJZCB010000082.1 GCA_021846285.1 Bacillota bacterium | reverse complement strand
CTCCCCAGACCCAAAGATTTCTTGCTGACGAGGCAAACAAGTATTGCCACTGTGCTCCGCCAAGATCCCAATGCACCCATGTTCGTCCGCCATTATGGGTTTGTGATATATTCCCTTGGCCTGAACGATTGCTAAATCCGACAGCCCATGCGTTCTGGTTGCCGAACCATTTTGCCCGCTGCAGGTATCCGGCCCCCGCGGTCGGGTTCACGTAAACGACGGTTTGTCTGACGTGCATCACAGCATTCTGAGTGGGGCGAGTTGGAGAATTCGATGAAAGGTGTGTCTCCGATAATTTTGAGGCGGACGTAATCCCACACCCCGACAACATAATCGCCGCACTCGCAATAAGAGCGACAGAAACCGCGCGAAACTTCCCATGCGATTTCATTGCTCATCACTCTCCTGACATCCATGGCCCCCGAATAGACGATTCATGTGCCAAAAAGGTTACACATCGTGCTCCCGACCCCATAAAATGGCGGGTACAATGTGCCGCCGTTGTCGGGGTTCACGCCGGTTCGGTGAGGACAAGCTCCTTTGTCTCACTGTCTGAGATCGCGCCAGATGTGACACGCATGGAACACCCTAAACAGGGAGAATTGTACGTTACGAGTTCTCGCTGTCAGATTGAAGTCGTCGATGGACCAGTTTATCTCTCACCATCTACCAGCATCCATATATTGTTGAACAATACTGGAAGACTCCGCTAGCGCCGTTCAATATTAGGGTGCATAGCCATACGATATCACACAATCAGACGCTTGTTTGATGCATGTCGCCGGAGCGCAGAACGAGTGTGAGGGGAGGAACGGCATGAATCCCCGCCGACCAGAACTGGGCAAATGGCTGTTATGGAAGCTGTTTTGGCGCGACGCAGCCATTCGGCCTCACCTGCCCGCGACCAAACCATTTTCAGACCATGCCCTTGAGACTATGATTAACCAATATGGCTCTGTGTACGTCAAGCCCACAGCGGGAGCGCGCGGCCGGAGCGTCATGCGTGCCTACCGCCGGGAACATGGATACGGTCTGCACTATGAAAACAGGTATCCGATGCGCATTGACAGTCTGCCGTCACTGACCAGGGAGATCCGCAGGCTGGCGGAAAATCGCAAACTGATCGTGCAGCAGGATGTCAAACTGTCCCGAGTTCATGGCAGATCGTTCGACATTCGGGTTATGATGCAGAAAAACGGAAAATTCCAGTGGACGTGCACAGGCATCTGCGCCAAAGTGGCAGGGCCCCATTCCGCCATTGCCAATGTGGCGCGAAGTCGCGGCACAGTCCTGTCTCTGGCTGACGCTCTGCGAGAGTCACAAGGGTGGTCAACCCTTGACATTCGGGTGCTGCAACACCGACTAGAGAGACTGGGGTTCGCTGTCTGTCGCCGTTTTGAGCAGTATCAACCATACGCCGAAATAGGTCTGGATGTTGGAATTGATCACACTGGACACATTTGGATACTCGAGGAAAATACCGGGCCCAGCCACCTGCTGTTTCACCATATGAGAGACCAAAGCGCCTATCGCCTGATCGTCAAAACTGCCCAGGAACGGCGCCAGGCAGCAAGACGGCTCCGTCTGCGCAGTGGCTGATGCGCGCAAAACAGGGAACAATCAGGTTTGCTATACTGGTGACAGCAGCGTTCGACGGAAAACAATGTGTGAGGTGAATCATTTTGAAGACAGCCATTCTGTCTGACATCCACGGTCACGCAGTCGCTCTGGAGGCCGTGCTGCGCGAGTTGGACAGGCAAGACATCGACCAGATGATCGTGCTGGGCGATCTCGCTTACCGAGGGCCGGAACCAAAACGCTGCATTGAGTTGATACGCCTTTCTGCGCGCGCCGTGATCGGCGGCAATGCCGATGAATGGGCCGTACGCGGCGTCCGTGCGGGCGAAGTGCCTGATCATGTCCTGTTGCGCATGAGCGAGGAACGTTCCTTCACGGTCGATCACATTGCGGACGAAGACATCGCCTATCTGTCTTCCCTGCCCATGAGCGCCACCTTTGATTTGGGGCACGGCCAGACGCTGTACGCCTGCCACGCCGCTCCATCCGATCGGTTTCAGGTCGTTTTGCCGAATACCTCAGACGAGGACCTTGCCGCACTCTATCTGAACGCAGAAGAGACAAAGCCCAGCGCAGCCGCGTATGGACACATTCATATCCCCTATATTCGCAGCCTTAAAGGAGCAACCATCCTCAATCCGGGCAGCGTCGGACTGCCGTTTGACGGCAATCCCAAGGCTTCGTATGCTGTCATTGAGACATCGGAGAACACCATGAACGCCTGCATCCACAGGGTAACGTACGATTTGCGGTTGGCTCTCGAAGCTCTCGAACGGCTCGACTATCCGCACCGCGAGCGTTTGGCGAGGAGCATGGAGCGGGCCGCCATGCCGTAAGGCCCTCGTCATTGAACCATCGCCGCCGTTACCTGAAGAACAAACCAGCGCTATCCATTTAGTCAGCGGGTTTGGGTTAGCATCGTGCTCGGCTGTTTTCACCCTTCCTTTTGGACCCTTCGGACAATGGACGGTACCCAATTGCAAGGAATAAAGCGTACGGAAAAGGCACCTACCCTGTTCATGAATCCTGGAATCGGCCCCGGAGTCGCATAACGCGCGCACTGTCGACGCAACCTAAACAGCAGACAGCAGCGACAGAACTGGAAACACGACGGCAGGGAGTCATCATTCCGCGACCCTGCGAAGGGCGGTGAGCACATGGGCGAGAGAACACAATTTGAACCGGGAGACCGCGCGCCAAACGATGGGTTGTACATCGAAGTCAGCGAATCGAGACACACTGGATCGCTGCCTGATCTGCGCATGATCCGCCTGCAACAGGGCGATCGCTTTCCCGAAACGCAAAACAAGGATCGCAAGTGGACGCACAAGAAAAACTGAACGGCGACCAACCGTTCCGACCGCCCATTCCCCCGCCACTTCTCGCCGCACTGCGGCAAAGCAAGAGAGACCTGCGCCAGAGAGAGTCTGACACGGCTTGGCGAAGCTCCGAACTCATCGGTGCGGCACAGCGAGCAGGGCGTACACCAAAGAAACGGTCTGCTCGCCAGGCGCCGATGAACGCGGAGCTGACGACCTGATACGCAGGCATACGCCAAAGACAGGGCCTGCGCGCCTATCGCACAGACCCTGTCTCAGCGTATCTCTTTGCCAAAATATCGATCTCCTTCTTCAACTCTGACACCATCTCGCGCTCGGGAACTTTGCGCACCACTTCGCCATAACGAAACAACAGACCTTCGCCGCGCGCCCCGGCGATGCCGATATCCGCTTCGCGCGCTTCCCCCGGCCCATTGACGGCGCAGCCGAGCACGGACACTCTGATGGGCGCGCGAATGTTTTGCACGTACTGTTCAATCTCGCCCGCGATGCTGATCAGGTCGATGTCGATGCGGCCGCACGTCGGACAGGATACAAGAGTGACTGCGTTTTGAATGATTCCAAATGTCTTCAGAAGTTCCCGGGCGACCTTGACTTCCTCGACTGGATCCGCTGACAGAGACACACGGACTGTGTTGCCAAGACCCATGGAAAGCAGAGTTCCGAGTCCCGCAGCGCTTTTGATCGTTCCGCCAAACAGCGTTCCGGACTCCGTGATCCCCAAATGGAGTGGATAGGCAAATGACTCGGCCGCCAGACGATAGGCCTCGATGGCGAGCGGCACGTCCGATGCTTTCAAGGACACGATGATATCGTGAAAATCGAGTTCCTCCAGAATCGCGATGTGATGCAGCGCACTCTCCAGCATCCCCTGGGCGGTCGGGTAGCCATACCGCTCCAAAATGTGGCGCTCCAGCGAGCCCACGTTGACGCCGATGCGAATCGGCACTCCGCGTTCCCGGCAGGCCCGGACCACCGCTTCGACCCGCTCGCGTTTGCCGATGTTGCCAGGATTGATGCGCACCTTGTCGATCCCATTTTCAATAGCCTTCAAGGCTAACCGATGATCAAAGTGAATGTCCGCCACAATTGGGATATGAATCTGCTTCTTGATATCCCGGATGGCCTCCGCAGCCTCGTTGTTGTTGACGGTCACACGCACAAGATCGCATCCCGCCTCTTCCAGGCGGTGGATCTGCGCAACCGTGGCTGCGACATCGGCCGTCTTTGTCGTGGTCATGCTCTGGATGGTCACCTGGTCGTTTCCGCCTATGGTGAGCGGTCCGACTTTGACGGGTTTTGTCTCTGTGCGCAGATGCATGTGACAGCTCCTTTTCCACAATACAGGATTTACGCTGCAAATCCGGCACGGTTCTGTGCTTCTCTATTATATCAGACGCCGGGATGAAAGCGGCTGTTCATCCGTGTATACTGAGACGGTGGCGCAGTTCGCGACCATTTTGGAACAACCTCTGCAAGCAACCGGAAAAGGAGAATGCAAATTGAAGAAAGCGACGATCACCATGGAAAATGGCGATGTGATGGAGTTTGACCTGTTTGAGGAGCATGCGCCTGGCACTGTGGCCAACTTTGAATCTTTGGCGAATTCGGGATTTTATGACGGCCTGACGTTCCACCGCATCATCCCAGGGTTTGTATCCCAAGGCGGCTGCCCGAAGGGTAACGGCTCCGGCGGACCTGGTTACACCATCAAATGTGAATTGGCGGGCAATCCACATCAACACCAGCGCGGCGCGCTCTCGATGGCGCACGCGGGGCGCGATACGGGCGGTTCACAGTTTTTTATCGTGCATGATCGCAAGACCACCGCCCATCTCGACGGGAATCACACCGTCTTTGGCCAGATGCTGTCTGGCGAAGAAAACATCGACCGCATGAAACAGAGAGACCGCATGCAGACAGTGCGCGTCAGCGACGCGGAGTGACTGGTCGGCGCGGCGCGCTCATTTTCCTCCCGCGCCGCCTCCTGAACTGAGGCGCAAACGGTTTCATGGCGTCACGTACGACCATCGCCTTACGCGCAGCGCCATCCATGTACTCCCTTTGGCAGATGTGCTTCTGTCGGCAATCCCCTACGCTTTCACTATGCAGTGACAAGCGGAGGGGATTTTTTATGGAATCGGCACACACCATGCGTTTTGGCCAACCGACTGCGCTCATTACCGGCGCCAGCCGGGGCCTCGGTTATGCGCTGTGCAAAACGCTGCTCGCGGCGGACTGGAACGTCACGATCTGCGCCCAAAACGAGGAGCGGCTGGAGACGGCGGCAGACTCGCTGGAGTCGATTGGCGCGACGGGCGCCCTGACCGCGTTGGCGGGCGATGTGACGGACGAGGCGCTGCGGATGGCACTCATGGACACCACCCTCAGACGCTATGGACGACTCGATGTCCTCGCAAACAACGCGTCCACTCTCGGGCAGGTCCCGCTGCCGACGATTCTGGCCATGGGTGCCCAGGACGCCAGCCAGGTTTTCGCCGTCAATACACTGGCCCCTTTGCGCCTTATGCAGCTCGGCTATCCGCACCTTCGGAAAAGTCCCATCGCAACTGTGCTCAACATATCCAGCGACGCCGCGATCAGCGGATATGAGCGCTGGGGCGCCTACGGAGCCAGCAAGGCCGCGCTCGACCTGCTCTCCAAAACAGCGAACGCAGAGTGGAGAGCGCAGGGCGTTCGCGTCTACGCCGTCGATCCTGGCGACATGGACACCGACATGCATCGCGCGGCTCTGCCCGACGACACGGACGCAATGGCAGACCCAGCTATCGTGGCGGCGGCCATTGCCAGCCTGCTGACGGGCGCCGCGCCGCCCACCGCAGCGCGCCTGCGCATTGTGAACGGAAAGATTATGGAGAGCTAAGGGGGACGCGCGTATGTCATCGCTCACCGCAAACGAACTGGCGCTCACTGCCTGCCACGCCGCAAAGCCCGCCGTGAGTCCCGTCGAATGGCGGGGACGGGGTCGGGACGACGTGTCGCTTCTGATCATTGACGGCGCCATGAACTCCATTTCCCACCGGAGATTCGCCGAACTGCCATCCCGCCTGCACGCGGGCGACCTTGTCGTCGTCAACACATCCGCCACGATGGCCGCTGCGCTCCCGGCCCATTTTCACGGCGCCACTTTGCGTCTGCACATCGCGGTGGAACTGCCTGACGGCGCCTATGTGGTGGAGCGCCGGGGCGCAAACGGAGAGCCGGACCCCACTCCCTTTGCCAGCGGAGACAAGGTGCAGGTCGGCGACTGTGACGTCGCCGTCGTCGGCGCCTATCATCCCCGTTCCCGGCTGTGGATCGTGCGGGCGCCGCAGCCGCTTTGGAATCTGGCTCGGCAACTTGGCGAACCGATTCGGTATGGCTATGTCAAGGCCAGTGTGCCGATCGCAGACTACCAGACCATTTTTGCGCGCGTTCCGGGGTCTGCCGAAATGCCGTCCGCAGGCCGCCCCTTTACCCATCGCAACCTGCGCGAACTGGCGCGGCGGGGCGTGCAGATCCGTTCCCTCACCCTCCACACCGGACTGTCGAGCCATGAAGTGCAGGGGAAGTTTGACGATCATCCCGTTCTCCCTGAGTGGTATGATATTCCCGAGGCCACCGCGGCGGCCGTGCGAACGGCGATACGCGAAGGGAGACGGGTCGTCGCCGTCGGCACGACAGTCGTGCGCGCCCTCGAAGGCATGTGGAGCGAACGCCGCGAGATTGCGGGCTGCTCCGGTTGGACCTGCCATCTTGTGACGCCGGACGCGCCTCCGCAGATCGTCTCGGCCCTCGTCACCGGCATGCACGACAATCATACGAGCCACCTTGCGTTGTTGCTGAGCTTTGCAGAGCGGACGCTGCTGGAGCGGGGGTACGCGCAGGCGATCGAGCGCGGGTACAAGTGGCACGAATTCGGTGATGTAAGTCTCGTGATCCGCGCCGGTTCCGCGAATCCAGATTAGGATCGCCAGCCGCCAGACTGCACGCCGCAAGCAAGGGAGACTCCGCTATGGAACAGATGCCGCTCGCCGCCCCGGGCGGATCGGATCGCATCGCAATCCTGAAGGACATCGCGCAGACTCTGAATGAAGCCACCAGCGTACCGGCGGCGATGGATCAGATGCTGCCGCGACTGGTCGCCATTCTGGGACTGCACAGCGCGTGGGCGTTCCGTTACGACGAGAGCCGCCGCACTTTCCACGACATCGCGCATACGGGACTGCCTCCCGCGCTCAGTGAACGAAACTGTCAGCCCCTGCGCGACGGCTGGTGCGAATGTCAGGAACAGTTCGCCGCCGAGAGGCTCGATCGCGCCGTGAACATCGTCAAATGCAGCAGACTCAATCATGCTCTGGGAGACAAGCGCGGGCTGGTTTTCCACGCCAGCGTTCCGCTGCGCGGAAAACGGCGCGCACTCGGCATTCTCAATGTCGCCGCTACGGGACGGGCGCTATTGTCGGAAGACATGCTGGCGCTGCTCTCTGCGATCGGCCATCAACTCGCCATCGCCCTGGAGCGCGACGACAGCCTGCAGACTGTGACCGCGCGCGGCGAACAGTTTCGCGACCTGCTGCCGCTGGGCCAGCAACTCTTTGCACTGCGGGAAAAGATGGACATTTATCAACGCGCCGCCGACATCGCGACGGAGTGTTTCGGCTTTCCCATCGCGGGCGTGATCGCCATGCGCGGCGTCGACGGGGAGATTTTGGCCCTCTCCGAAGTCAGCCCCGAACGCGGGTTTGAAGCGCAGGCTTGCTACTCTTATTGGAGCGACGAGGAAATCGCGCAGGCCCGCCGAGTCATTACATCCCATCTGCTCGCCGACGCCTGCAGCAGCCTGTCCGCCTGCATCGGCGACACGGGGTTGTATCTATATGCGGAGAGTTCGTCGCTGAGCGCTTTTTCCGAGACGGACGCGCAAATTCTGCAAAGCCTGGCGACATACGTCGCCGCCGCTCTGGACAACGTCGAGTTGCACGCCGAAATGACCCAGGCCGCGGCCTGGTCGGAACGCAGGCAAATCGCCGCCGATCTGCATGATTCCGTCAATCAGCGGCTATTCTCCGCCGCGCTTTTGACCAAGGCCGCATTGCTCGCATTGCCTGACCAGGCCGATGGCGCGGCGCAGGCGCTCAAACGCGTCGCGTCACTGCTGCAGGAGAGCCAACAGGAGATGAAGACGGCCGTCTCCACGCTGCGCGAACGCGAAGCGCCTTCCCTGACGCTCGGCGCATACATGCGCGAACAGGCGCACCGTCTCACACTGCAAGGCGGTCTGCGCGCCAGGGTGCACATTGAGAAGGAACCGGATCTGTCGCGCCAGGAGTTGGAGCAGCTTTGCAGAATCATTGACGAGGCGCTGCAAAACACCATGAAGCACGCGCACGCCGATCATGTGTGGCTGAGCGCGTATGAAGACGACGGCGTCCTGAAATTGACCATCGAAGATGATGGGCGCGGTTTCCTTCCCCGTTCTGCCGAAGACGCGGGGATCGGGTTGTCCTCCATGATGCAGCGGGCTGCGGCTGTCGGCGGGGAGTTAGGAATCACATCGAACCCCAGCGAAGGAACGCGGGTGACGTTTTCCAGATCCGCACCATAGGCCGGCATGCAACGCGGCGCGCCGGTGCGGATCAGCCAAGTTTTCCGGGTCCGCATACCCATCTGACATCCATCGCCGGCAAACCGCGAATATGAATATGCCCCGTCATTCAGGCTGACGGCCTGTTCAGAGAAGGGTGGATACTTATGACGGAACCGATCCGGCTGCTGATCGTTGATGACCATAAAATGGTCCGTGAAGGCTTGCGGGCATTCTTTCAATTCGCAGAGGACATCCTCGTCGTTGGAGAGGCTGACACTGCGACGGGCGCTCTGCAGATGACCCGGACGCTGGCGCCCGACGTGATCCTTATGGATCTGGTTCTTGGCGAGGGGAGCGACGGCATTCACGCCATAACGGAAGTCGCCAAAGACCATCCACAAGTGCATATGATCGCGCTCAGTTCATACACCGACAGCGAGCGCATGATTGCCGCAATCAAGGCCGGGGCCCATGGCTTCCTGCAAAAAACAGTGGAACCGGACGAACTGCTCGGCGCCATCCGCCAGGTCGTGACGGGAAAGATCGTGCTGGAACCGCTGGCCCTCGCCGCTCTGCGCGAAAGCACAGCAAACACGCGCCCCGAACCGCTTCCTACGCATCCTGCCGCCGCTCAATCCGGTATGGGCGGCGCTGCTTCGCCTGAACCGCTCACGCCGCGCGAGCGCGATGTGTTGAACTGTCTTTCCAAAGGTCTCGCAAACAAACAGATTGGCGCCGAACTCGGAATTACCGAGAAGACCGTGAAAGTCCATGTCAGCCACATTCTTGCCAAACTCGGCGTATACGACCGCACGGGAGCGATCCTGGCGGCCGCCAGGCTGAAATGGATCGATCTCTCGTGAACCGTCTCCCTGACACTGCACCCCGTAGCGCTCCTTCATGAGATAGAATTAAAATCCATGACCATCACGCACCCGTTGACTGTAGGCTGCATACATGCGCACTTCCTGCGCCCTAGGCCTGGGCGCTTTATCATATGAATGCGTCGACGATCGTTCGCGAGTCGATTGTCTCTCAACCGGCACACAGACAGTGGTGTGCCGCGGGTGCAGAATAGCGCAGACTTTACGGGCGCGCTAGACGTTTGAGAACTGAAATTAAGGTATACTGTCAGTATCGGACCATTAGGCCAGAGGAGATGATTCTCGTTGTCTCTACCACATTCTATTCTTCAACAGGTCGATTCTTTGTCTGAGGAAGCCCGCCACGAATTGATCCGGTATTTGCTTGGCAAGGATGAAGACCTCGACTATTACCGCATGTTGGAACAGTCGCTTCTCCCTGAGTGGGATAACGACAAAGATGACATCTATAATGATTTATGGAGTTGATGAGATGGAGCCAAGAGACTGAGCACGCCGTACAAACACATTCACCGCCACGGCTGACGGTTCCGCGTCTCCCTGTATTCGAGTTACTCCTCCTGATCGCCCCTGGCGAGCGGACTGTCTGGATACGAACACCAGTCGCTGTAACTGCCCGCGTACAGTTTTGCTTTGACGCCAAGACTGTGCAGAGCCAGCACATCGGTGCAGGCCGTCACGCCAGATCCGCAGTACACCACGATCTCACGGCCATCCAGAAGAGGGGCGAAGCGCTCCCGCAGCCTGATTTCCGGATTGTCGCCGCCGATTAGCGCCGCAGTGTCTTCCCAACTGAAACAGACCGCTGACGGAATGTGCCCCGGCACGGGATCAATCGGCTCGTATTCACCGCGATAACGGGGCAGGGCGCGCGCATCGACGAGGTGGCCCGCCGCAGGCGCCGCGCTGATCAGGCGGCGAATCTCTGCGTGATCCACGATAAGATCGCTTCGCGGACTGCGGTGCGTCGACAGATCGCCAAAGGCGCCAGCACCCCGCTTCCCGACCGCAGCCCCAGGATGCGCCCCGCCCGATGCGAGTGGATAGCCAGCAGCCCGCCACGCCGCAATCCCACCCCGCAACACCGCGGCGCGCTCATGGCCAAAATAGTTCAACAGCCACCACAGACGCGGCGCCATATCGCCATGCTCATCGTAAGCGATCACCAGAGTCTCATCACGGACCCCCACCCGCTCCAGGAACGCGGAAAATGTCTTCCCGTCGGGCAGAGGATGGCGTCCGCCGTGGATTTTCACTGGTCCTGAGAGGTCCTTTTCCAGATGGGCGTACGCGGCGCCGGGGATATGGCCCGACTGATAGGCCGTAAAGCCTGCCTCACTCTCCCCCAGTCGAAACCGGCAATCAATGATCGCGATCTCCGCGCCGACACCCTGTTCCTGCAGCCAGAACGGCGTCACAAAAGCACTCTCAAAAACGCTCCCACCCAAAGTCTCCGCCTCCATCGCCGTGCATTCGCAACCTTAACACAGAGTATATCATGCATCCGCCGCCCGTCTGCACTCCTGCGACGGTCATTCACTATTCTCATGCATGCCCAATCCATCGTTCGCAAGCGAACCCGACGGCGCTGTGATATAACTAGGATGGTATCGTCATGGCGCTTCGCGCCACCAACAACCGGGAAGAAAATTCGCCTGCGGCGATTTTTCGGGATGGTATCGCCAGTTCACCATGGGGAGGTTCCTTTCGGCATGAACGAACACATCGACCGCTATCTGCGCAGTCATTATCAACGCCATCTGGACGAGTTGAGCGCGTTTTTGCGCATTCCCAGCATCAGCGCCCTGTCGGAACATAAACCAGACATGAAACAGACCGCTGAATGGGTTGCCGGACAGTTGCGTCAGGCAGGCGCCGAAAACGTAGAGATCTATCAGACCACAGGCAACCCGGTCGTGTACGGAGACTATGTACATACGCCGGAACACCCTACGGTGCTCGTCTACGGCCACTATGATGTTCAGCCTGTGGATCCCCTGAATCTGTGGGAATCAGCTCCGTTTGAACCAAGTATTCGCGATGGAAAACTGTATGCGCGAGGCGCCTCCGACGACAAGGGACAGGTATTCATGCATATCAAGGCGCTCGAAGCCATTCTGGAGAGCGGAGAACAGCTCAGTGTAAACCTCAAATTCTGTATCGAAGGCGAGGAGGAAATCGGCAGCCCACATCTGCCGGAATTCGTGGAAACGCACAGTGAACTGCTCGCAGCCGATGTGCTTTTAATCTCCGACACCACCATGCTCGGCCCTGACCAGCCCGCCATCTGCTACGGACTGCGTGGGCTCTGCGCACTGCAGATCGACATCAGGGGCGCGAAGTCGGATTTGCACTCCGGCCTGTTTGGCGGCGCCGTTCCCAACGCCCTGCATGCGATGGTTGAACTTCTCGCCACCATGCACAGTCCAGACGGCTCCGTTACGGTCGAAGGCTTCTACGATGACGTGCAGCCGCTGGACCCGGAGGAACGGTCAGCGCTGTCGGCCCTCCCACACGATGATGACACGTACCGGACAGCGTTGGGGTTAGCCGCTCTGCACGGTGAACCTGGGTACTCAACAACCGAGCGCTATATGGCGCGCCCCACCCTGGAGATCAACGGTCTGTACGGAGGCTTTCAGGGAGAAGGCACCAAGACAGTCATTCCGGCCACGGCTCACGCCAAAATAACCTGCCGGCTTGTGAATAATCAGGATCCTGAACGCGTCCTGGGTCTGATCACGACACACATCCGTTCACACACACCGATCGGGGTCACCGCCACCGTCCAGCGCTACGACAGCGGACGACCGTTTGTCACCCATCCCGATTCACCGGCCATACAGGTTGCAGCCGCCAGTTATGAAGCCGGCTTTGGCGTCAAACCTTACTACACTCGCATGGGCGGCTCGATTCCGATCGTGGAAGTGTTTGACCGCGTCCTGCATACCCCTGTCGTCCTCATGGGGTTTGGCCTTCCCGACGAAAACTTCCATGCTCCCAATGAGCATTTCTCACTATCCAATTTTGAGCGTGGATTGCGAACGATCACGCACTTCTACACACATCTCCAGAACGTCCTGCCACTGTAGCCAGCGATAAGGGGTCGCTATGCCGGAACACGCAGTCCGACATAGCGACCCCTTTGTACTTCACTCGTCGCCCAAACCTGCCGACTCCGCGGCTCAAGACATTTTCCTATACATATAATATATTCCGGTCAGCGGACGCTCACGATCATGGCAATCGACAGCCCCGTCAAGTAGATCAACGAAAACCTGAACATATCCGTAGCCCACGCCACCTCGTCCTTGACTTTGAAACCGCGAACCGCCTTATACAGCCAGACAACACCGAGCACGACAGCAGACAACAGGTAGACGATCCCTTCTGCATGCACGCCGTACAGCAGCAGAGACGAAGGAACCAGCGCGGCCGTCCAAACGGCAATCTGCCGCTTCGTGAATCCAAAACCGTAGACAACCGGTAACAGCGGAATGCCTGCCGCCGCGTAATCTTTCACGCGACGCATGGCGAGAGCCAAAAAGTGCGGAGGTTGCCACAAAAACATGAATACAAAAAGCAGAAGTCCCGTTGTGTTCAAGGATCCAGTGACGGCCGTCCACCCGATTAGAGGCGGCATGGCGCCGGATACACCCCCGATCACAGTGCTGAGCGTCGTCGTCCGTTTGGTCAACCCCGTATAGACGATCACGTAGAAAAACAGACCGATCAGCGCCATCCAGGCCGACAGTGTGGTGGCAAAGAGCCCAAGCAGACTGATCCCGACAACTCCCAGCGCGATCCCAAGCGTCATCACCTTCCACGCTGGGATCCTGCCATTTGG
This sequence comes from Bacillota bacterium, assembly GCA_021846285.1. Classification (GTDB taxonomy): domain Bacteria; phylum Bacillota; class Bacilli; order Alicyclobacillales; family SLC66; genus JAKADD01. Next base: position 6,167 of record JAJZCB010000082.1, on the reverse strand, counting down.
CAACGGTCGATCCTGTGTCCGCGGCATAAGCTGATCGATATCGCGATCCATATAATTGTTCAGTGCGCACCCGGACATGACTACCAGACTGCCGCCGACCAGAGTGACACAAGCAAGTGCGATATCGGGATGTCCATGAGCTGCGAGCCAGAGACCTGTAAATGTCGTCAGCATGTTCGATACCGTAATGCCCGGCTTGACAACATTCACGTAATCGCGCCATGCGCCGTCCGTGGGTTTTTCCGAAACCGACGACTCCCTGTCTGACGAATCAGGTGCGAGCGCGAACGGCTGTTCCATATCTTTTCTTTCACCCCCGCATTGCCATGACGACCAAAAAAGCCGCGAGAAACTGCGGATTCATTCGCCTCAAGGACACAAATCATTCACTAAAATACGAATTATCATACCCGCAGGTCTGCAGCAATTATATCATGGCTTGAACCTCATGATTCAAGGCTTGGGTTAGATAGACACAAACTCGTAAGTATTATGAGACTGTCCACTCCTTCAATTGCAGGCGCCGATACAGCCTGTCTGAAGCTTCGGCGTACAGTCGTTCGGGAACGTCTGGAAGTTCCCTCATCGCTGCATGCGTCTCCTTTGCGACCGTTATCAATCGTTCATAAAATTTTCCCATGTGCAACGCCACCACATCCGTTGTCGCTCGTTCGACTTCCCCTGTGTTCAAACGGGCAACGAGATTGCCGACTGCTCCGCGGGTCAGTACAGGCACAAATGACGGCGCAGGGGAAATTCCGGCAGCCGTCCGGTAAAAATCGTCTATCACACCTTCCCGATCAAGACCGTTCTCAATCACATTGACAAAAGCACTGACGGCGGTTGCCGCCGCGATTCTTCGTTGGGCCACGCCTGCGAACTTGACGCCTGCAATCGACAGATCGTACCGACCAGGACAGTATGCTCCAGGCACTTCGCCTATGGAAACCGGGCCGTACGGCGCGCAGGCGCGCGATAACCAGTCGCACAGAGTGGCAAATGCCTCATCCAGAGACCATGCTCCTGGCAACATCAGCGTCACATTGGCCACGCCGGAATCCAGCGGAATGGCGAGACCGCCAAAAGGTCTGACCGCTACATGGAGACCGCGTTCCGTCGCCTCAAGAATGGCGCGTGAGGCTCCCGGCAACGAGGCGTCCCGTGCTCCCAACAGGAGGCAGCGTTCGTGCGCCCACACATGGAGCACCGGATGGCCCAGTTCGCGACAGAACAGCGCCTGCGCTTCCTGTTCCACAAAGGGCAACAGGGCGCTCGTTCCATATACCGGAAGCACCTTCGCCAGATAGATGTTTTGAACCCGACTTTCCCAAATATTCATCACGTTCTGTTCACTGGTTCCCCGGCTCCCCGCCACAACAATGGTGCATACCCATGTCAGAAACATCTTCGCCGCACAGAGGCGGCCTGCAATTCGCCGCAACAATACAACGTTACGCGCGTACGTCGCGCTCCAGAAATTCCGCTCTCGCGGCGTCAGCGCCCTGCAGCCCGAGGTTTACTTCTTTGATGTCGTCAGAGATTGGATGCAAGGCCGCCACGAAGTCTTTAGGCCTGTTTGCAAATGTGAGGGTCTTGACCCGCGCCATCGCCTCCGCGCCAAGACGCAAGTCGCCGAGTACGGCGCCGACATATCCCCCGGCATTGACCGCCTGAATGTCACTGTAATGAGCAGGAAGAACAATCATGTCGTCAGACATGCTCTTGATCTCCCGCAGCACCGTGTTGAACTGCTTGTCTGCCCATTCCTGGGCACTGCCGGGCAGATCTGGTATGCCCACTTCCCCGACGGCGATCGCGTCTCCAGAGAGAAGACATTCACTTCCCAGCGCAAGCAGCGTGTTGCCGCGCGTTTCCCCTTCCGTATCGAGAACGATCACACGGATGTCAAGAGACCCCACATGCATGGTGCCGCGCCGCAGCAGCTGAACCGGAATGTCGTGTTGATGGAACTCACCGTACGCCATGAAGTACTCGGCGCCTGTTCGCCGCAACAGCTCCAATGCTCCCGATACGTGATCCGTGTGAACATGCGTATCGATCACATGTGTAATTTTCGCATGTTCGCGATCCGCTATGGCCAAATACTGTTCGATGTGCCGGGATGGATCGACCACAATGACCCGATTGGCCGTTACAATGCAATACGAGAGACATCCGGAAGCCAGGCGGTTGATCTGCATCAGCTTCATTTTAGAGTCTGTCATAATGGTGCACGGCAGATAAAAATCGTCCCACTCAAAGGCGCCGCCTTCCAGATACGACACCCGGTACCCCTTGTCAAGCAGCCGCTTTGCGACCTTGGCGGCGGCATCATCATTGTACTTCGATACCAGAACGACCCGACTGTGTTGCGGGATCAGCTTGTCGTTCACTTCCAGTTCCTTAAAATCGAAATAGGGCACGTTGACAGCCTGCAGGGACATACCCTTGATCTGCCAGTTTTGAAACGTATTTTTCCGCCGGATGTCCAGCAGGACATAGGACTCGCCTTGACTCATCCGTTCCATCATACTCTGTACGTCAATGGGTTTCACGTCCATGTGCTGTTCCCCCTGTCCACTCGCCTGGCGCCATGCAGACGCCACCCCTAATGTGCGCACGAGCCGACGGATTCATGCGAATGCTGGCGCTTTTGCGCCATATTAGGCATGACCAAACAGGCTGACGACCGATTGCCGATCGCCAGCCTGCACTCATTCTGTGTGCTTTGCCCCGCTCGCGCTCCATCCCGCCAGTGCAGCGCGGTTGTTCTTAGTAAGTAAATACGGCCTGCGCGTTGGCAAGGCTTGGACTTGAGACAGACGCTGTCACGACATCCTGGAGATCCCCATCTCCATCCGCAGTCGGACTCGCCTTATAGGTGAACGTTACCTGCCCGGAGCTGTCTGTGCTGACGTTCCCATTGCCCGTGTTTGTGATGAGCGTACCGCTGGCCTCTTGAGTTTCATTTTGCGCTTCAGAAACGTTGCCCACCTTTTGAGTCAATGACAACTGCACTGGCACACCGCTGACCGGATTCCCATATTGGTCCGTCACGGTATATGTCACTGCGTACTCGGCGTTGGCAGTCACACTGACCGGCGATGTCAGGCTGCTCGTCAGATAGGTTGGCTGGCCCGCGACAACCGTGCCTGTATCTGCCGACGTGCTGATGGCAACGCCATCGGCCGTTACCGTTACCGGCGCGTTCACCACAGCCGTCTTCGGTGAAAGCACAGCAGTATACGAACCGTCGCTCGCGGTATCCACAGTGGTTGAAACCCCGTCAAACGATACGACGACTGGCGCCTGTGACACCGGGGCTCCATTTGACCCATAGACCATACCGCCAACGGTAAAGTTCTGACCGGCTGCCACAGCGTTCGCAGGATCGATCACCGTGGATGTCGATGTGTCCACAGTACCCGATGGCGCCGGCGTCGGCTGCGTTCCACCCTGACCGGAAGAGGATGCGGCCTGGAGCTGTGCTGCAGCGCTGTCCATGTCACCCGTGAAATACATGCTAAATGCTACATAGCGGTCGAAGATCCCGCGGATTTCCTGACGCACGTGAGAGGAGACGCTCCCGCTATTGTTTTGCAACCAGCCGAGGATCGTCTGCATATCTTGATCCAGTCGAGTATAGTACGCGCCTCCGCGACTCAATAGCCGCTGATCCTTGGTAATCAGTTGTGACACAGAGCTGCCCTGTTGCATGGACTGATCAATCGCCTGGCGCAACTGCTTGACCAGACCACTGAGTTGCTGCATCAGATCAATCATTTGCTGCGGATTCTGACTCGTCGCCAGTTGCGACAGCACTGCCTGCATCTGCTGTTGCAGTGACGCATCCGAAGTGGTCCAAAATGAACCATTCCCGGATCCATTGGCGTTTTGGTCATTTTGCGCTGTCTGAATGGCGGCCTGTAGTTGGGTCTCCCCACTTTGAACCAAAGGATTAAAATAACTGATCGCGGCCTGGATTTCCTGAATCATGACTTGGCGAGAAATCCCCTTGCCGTAATTATGACCGTGTCCGTTCCCAGTGTCGGAAGTGCCCGGAGGGCCCATCGGACTGCCGGGGCCAAAGGGCGTGCCAGGACCGAATGGACCGCCCGGGCCAAAAGGACCACCGGAACCGAAAGATCCGCCAGGACCGAATGACCCGCCCGGGCCAAGTGGATGGCCAGAACTAAATGGATTGCCGTATCCTTCACCCAGTACGGCGCTAAAGTCAGTTTGACCCTTGGCCTCAAAGAAGTTGCTCCAACCGTTCTGCCCGTTATTGTGGGCGTGATCTTTTTGCTGACCGTGACTGTGTTTCTTGCCATTGTTATGCGACCCTTGTCCGGAGTCCGCAAACGCAGGCGCAATGGTCATGCCCATCACGAGCAGCGTAACAGCCGCTCCCGTCAAACCCTTCCACACCGGTGTGTTCAACCCGATCCTCTCCTTGACCTAGTGTTCAACTGCTTTGCCTACGAGAGAATTCGCTTGGGATCGTGAACTTATGACCGTCGATGAAGGAGATCGCAAAATTTCTGAGAGAGTCGGGGAACCGGATGAACGCTGCGGCTTTCTCTCGGGGGTGCAATTCTTCTTTCAGGGGTTCAATCGTCGACGAGTTTCCCAGGGTTCATGATGTTATTCGGGTCGATCAGGTGTTTGATCGACCGCATGAGTTCTAATGAGGAACCATGTTCAAGCGGTTGAAACGCGCGTTTGCCAAGCCCAACGCCGTGCTCCCCGGTGCAGGTGCCGCCTCGATCGAGCGCATAATGAACCAGCCGCTCCGTAATTTCATGCGCCTTCTCGACATCCTGCGGATCATCGGGATCCATGATGATTTGCGCGTGGAAATTCCCGTCCCCGGCATGACCGACAATCCCACCGATCATTGCGGCTTCGTCAAGCAGACTGCGCGCATAGGACACGGCGCCTGCAAGTTCTGTGAGCGGAACACAGACATCGGTAGCGAGTGAGTGTTTACCCGGAAATTGAGCCCGAAACGCCAGATAGGATACATGCCTGGAATCCCAAAGCCGTTTTCGTCCTTCCTCCGTCGTTTCTATGGAAAATGACGCACAACCTTGCGCCTCCGCGATTTCCCTGACCGTTGACACATCCTGCTGTAATCCCGAGGCGTTTCCGTGAAACTCGAAAAAGAGCGTTGGCGCTTCTGGAAACGAGGTGTTGCGATAGCGGTTGACCGCGCGCATCGTGGCCTCATCAATCAATTCCATCCGTGCGACGGGAACGCCCGCCCCCATCACGGCGACAGTCGTGTCCACGCATTCGGCGACCGAAGAGAAAGTCGCTCGAGCGGCAGTAACGCTCTCTGGCAACCCATGCACCTTGAGCCACAACTCTGTAATGACTCCAAGCGTTCCTTCTGAACCGGCAAAGAGGCCGTTCAGATGATACCCGGACGACGACTTGGCAGCCAGAGAACCCGTATGAATGACACGCCCGTCTGGAAGGACGACTTCCAGAGCGCGAATCTGGTCACGCATGACACCATAACGAACTGTTGTTGTACCGCTGGCATTGGTCGCGGCCATTCCCCCGACTGTCGCGTCGGCGCCGGGATCGACCGAAAAGAACAGACCAAAGCGCTTTAACGCCGCATTGAGCTGGTCCTTGCGAACCCCAGGTTCAACGCAGACCAGGAAGTCGTCGCGCCGGATCTCCCTGATTCTGTTCATACGCATCATATCGAGACTAATGCCGCCGCGCACGGGAATCACATGCCCCTCCAGGCTGCTGCCGATCGCGAACGGCACCACCGGAACGCCGCGATCATTGGCATAGCGTAAAATAGCGACGACGTCAGCTGCGCTCTCCGGAAACACGACCACGTCAGGCAGATGCGGTCGATGATAGGATTCGTCATGGCTATGGCGCATTCGTTCGGTGTCGTTTTGCGTTACCTGATCAACCCTCAATAAACCGCACAAGTCAGCATACAAGTTCATGATCTCGCGGTCCCTTCTCCAATTGAGGTCTAATCGATACACTCTGAGATCTTCCTGATATGTCCGAGTCAACCAGCGCCAGGATAAGTATGCCATTTAATGGACAGTTGTCGGGAAAATGTCTATACTGACTATGAATCTGTCATACTAGACTATCACAGGCCTGTAGTCGGTGCGGCCGGACATCGGGGG
>JAJZCB010000081.1 GCA_021846285.1 Bacillota bacterium | reverse complement strand
ATTATCAAGGTTTGGAGGGATAGTGACACATGGAACTCATGGAGCGGTGGGCGTCTAGATCCGATGCGTGGACACCCGAAGACGACGTAACACTCGCCGAACTTGTGCTGAGGCACATCCGTGAAGGCAGCACCCAGTTGGTAGCGTTTGACGAAGCCGCGGCGCTGCTTGGCAGAACGTCAGCGGCGTGTGGGTATCGCTGGAATGGGGTTGTAAGACGACACTACGAGGACGCGATCCGCGAAGCAAAGCAGGTGCGGCGCCGCACTCTGGAAGATCGCCGTAACCGTCGGCCCAATCGCACACAGATCACGCTCGGCGCAGGGGACGATCATGAATTTACCCTGGACTTGCTGATACGGGGACTGCGGGATTTTGAACGGCGATATCACGAATTGCAAGACGAAGTTGAAGTTCTGGCGCTCCAGAAAAAGGAAATCGAAGATCGCGTGCCTAAGGGGGATACGAGGATTCCGTCAGGGCTTCTCCTGCGCGAAGTCAAATCCGTCCAGGCAACGCCCGAGCAGTTGGAGGAAGATTCCCGCATGCTTCTGGAAATCATGGAGCGTGCACGGCGAATCATCGAATCCGAACACGAACCGCAAAAGCCCAGATTTCGCCTGGATCCAGAGGGCAATGTGGAACGCGTTACGCACCAGGAATAACGATCAGCCATTGGCGTCACGAGGGGGCCACCCCTGTTTGTGGCGCCAATCATATCGTTTGGAAGAAAACACTCCCTGGCGCAAACGGACCGACTTCTTCAACTCCTCCAGGTCAGCCTGAACTCGCAGACTGACGTAATCAGGATAGTGAAAGAGCACCCGATTCCGCTCAAACTCGTTGTGGTCGACCACGCGCACGACCCCTGTCTGATCGACCAACAGATCGAGATCCATGTCTGCAAAACGCACCTCCCTGTGGATCTCATCAATGTCCGCGATAGTGCAACTGTTGCAGTAATACTCCGTTCCGGTCTCTTTGCAAAGGACCATCACCTGATAATATTTGGCGGCATAGAAGCAGGCGACGACATCAAACGGACTGCTCCAGTGATCTCCGTTTCCCTCCTCAACGACCGTGTGCGCAGGAACCAGTAGTGTAAAATAGGGTGTAACGTCGTCACGGTACTGCGGACGATCCTGCAATGGATAGGCGCATGTCCAGACTCGATGACGGGTTCCATCGTATTTGCTGCTGCTGATTTGCCACGGATTGCGGTGGTCGTTCGCCATTCACAGTTCATCTCCCGTCTTTTCCCTATGGCTTGTTTGGATTGCGGTCTGTCTGCGGCGCATGCGCAGACTCGCGCTCTGGGAAGAAATCCACAAACATACGCGCGCGAATCAGTGATCGAATGGCGATGAGAATGATGGGTCCGAGCAGCAGCCCCAAAAACCCGATACTCGTCAGACCCACATACATGCCAACCAGTGTCGGGAACGTTCCGAGCCCCATATTGGACGCAAGAATTTTGGGTTCAATCGTATGTCTGACCAATGACGCAATGGCCTGCAAAAGGATAATTTTTATCGCTACCACATAGTTGCCAAAGATGAACGCGCCGACGGCCCAAGGGATCGTGATGACTCCCGATCCAACTATGGGCACCCATCCTGTAAGCCCAATGGCAAGACCTAAAATGATCGCGTAATGCATGCGCATCAGAGACAGGCCGATGATACAGATGACACTGGTGACCGCGATGAGAACCAACTGCGCCCGCAGCAGTCCCGCAACCGCATGCGCCACATCTCCGGCAACACTTTCCAGTTTCGGCGTCCATCCCGGGGGCAAGAGACGCCGAAGCCCACTCATCAAAAGCGTTCGATCCGCCATGAAAAAGTAGGCTGAAATGACGGAAATGACAGTGACCACGATAAGATCGGGAAGCAGCGCCACGCCTCCAAATATACTGCTGACCGCCGCCAGGGCGAACCCGCGCAGTTGGGTGACCGCAGAAGTTGTCGTGCTTTGCATGGCAGTCAGCATCTTTGTGGGCAGATGCGCGTACATGGCAAAACCCCGATTGACTGTTCCCTCAATCCACTGGCGCCACGAAGAAAAGTAATGAGGAATCGCCTGCGACAGACCTGCCGCCTCCTCCGCTCCCTGAACGACAAGAAGCGACAACACAGCGAGCAGCGCGCCCAACACAAGGACGAGCGTGACCACGATGGACACTCGCCTGGACAGTCCGGACCGTTCCAGCAGACGGGCTAGCGGCAACAGGCTGACAGCAATCAGAAAGCCGATCACAAAGGGCAAAATGTAGTCGATTATCCGTACAAACACGATGGCGCCCACAATCAGAAAGGCAAGCAGAACTGCCACTTCCAGCAGGTCCGACAGATACTGTCGCAAATCTTTACGCCCATTCATCAGCATTCGCTATTCTCCTTGTCGCGGCAATTGAATGATGAATCGTGCTCCGTGTCCTTCCGCATTCTCTGCGGAGATCTGCCCTTTGTGCTTTTCGATGATGGCCTTTGCAATTGGCAAGCCAAGCCCAGTATCGCCCTTGGCGCCATGAAAGAAACGTTCAAACACCCTTTCCTCGTCCTGATCGCGAAATCCGTCGCCGTCGTCCTCTACGATGAGTTCGATGGAGTCCCTGGCCGTGAGTCGGATAAAAATCTGATGATGCGCGTGCCGAACTGCATTGGCCGCCAAATTTAGCAGCGCCTGTACCATTTTGTCGCGATCGACAAGCGCGTAAAGCGGTTCTTCGGGAACATCGGGCAAAATGAGAATACCCCGATCCTTGGCAAGCGGATGGACGCGTTCAATCGTCTTATAGATAATCAGCGATACATCATATTGCACGAAAGTATACACTTCGTCTAAAGTTTCAAGTTTTGACAGATAAATGAGTTCATCGACCAGACTCTTCAGTCTTACGCTTTCCTGAGCGATAATGTCCAGAACCCGAAATGACTCACTGGGCTGAAAGACGCCGTCGCGCAAACCTTCCGCATAGCCGCGAATGGCCATCAGCGGCGTCTTCAATTCGTGGGAAGCGTTCTGCAGAAAGCGTTTCTGTCCCTCATCAAACGCCTGCAGCGCCTGCACCATGTCTCCGAACGCGGTTGCGAAATCTTCCCATTCATCTCCGGTGTCAACCACAGGAACCGCTGTAAAATCGCGCTCGCGGACGCGATCAATGGCTGTTTTTATGATTCCGACAGGACGCATCAGCCGACGGACCAAGAGCAGTCCCACCAGGGCCGTAATCAGACTTGAGATCACGAGCCCCTGAGCGACAGCTCGCCATATTTCTGACGTGATGCGCTGTATGTCTGACACACGCGCAAAGAGCGCGACTACCTTGGTGTCTGCATGGGGGTTCTTCATCTGCGGTAAAGCCAGAATGTCGGGAGGTCCTGAATGCGCAGAGTCAAATGGTATCCGCAAGGAGTAGTGAAACGGGATGGCGACAAATTCAAACACCGGATTGCTATGCGGATATACACCGACAGCAACGTTCCCCTCCAGGGCTTTCACAACGACGTCACTCACTTTGGACAGCAGATGATAGTCTGCCTTCGAGAACGTATTCCAAAGAATCGAACCCGCTGGATCAACCACCACGTATTCGGGCATGATGGTTTGCGCCGCCACGGTCAGACTCGCAACGTTGCTTTGGGAAGCTTTGTCGTGCACGCTGCCCGCCGCCCGGCCATTGTCTTCAAACCGCGTAATGACCTGTTCACCGTACTTGACGAGACTTGCTCTGGTCATGTCGATCACGTAGTTTTTGATCGCCCGATTGGTGAGCAGCCCCGCCAGAATCAGCGATCCCATGACGATCACAAGATAGACCGAAATGACCTTGACGGCGATCGACGTTTTCACCTGGTTCTCCTACTCTCCGCTCTCAAGCTTGTAGCCGAATCCCCAGACGGTCACAATCTCTGCATGTGATTCAGCCACCCCCAGTTTCTTGCGAAGTCGTTTTACAAGGTCGTCAATGGCCCGTTCATCCCCAATAAATTCGTATCCCCATACTTGCGTCAACAACTGTTCACGAGTGAATGCGCGGCCCCTGTGCTTAATCAGATACGCCAGCAACTCAAATTCTTTGGTTGTAAGCACCATATCCTTGTCTGCGCACAAAATGCGACGTTCCTCATCACGCAGCACGAGATCTCCACAAGAGGGAAATGCGAGGGACGGCTGTCTCTCCTCGGCAGTCGCGGGCCGCAAGCGCCGAAAGACCGTCCGCACGCGCGCCACCAACTCGCGGGGAGAAAACGGCTTCGCCAGATAATCATCAGAACCAAGTTCCAACCCCAGGATACGATCCACTTCTTCGTCTCTTGCAGACACCATGATGATAGGCACATCGCTGTGAGTGCGAATCGATTTGCAAAACTCGTAGCCGTTCATCCCGGGAAGCATGATATCGAGAATCACCATATCGGGAAAAACGTGATCGATTTCTGCAAGCGCCTCTTCTGCGCGTACAAAGCTCTTCACTTCATACCCTTCGCGAAGCAGATAACGCTCGACGACTGTGCGCACACTCTCGTCATCATCGATCACATAGATTAAACGGCGTACATCCATACTGCATCGCCCCCAGTTGCCATGAAGTTGGCGCCATCCCCCTGACATGAGGGCCGATCACGCGCATGAAGAGTTATGAAGCGCCCGGATTCCACGCGGTCATTTTACGCGCCTCGTACACCCGATCCTGCAAAGCGATGCGGTACATTTCGATCTGACGACTCGCAGACTCTCCGTCCATCCTGACGATACTGTCATACAGAGCTCGATGCACCGTCATAATCAACTCCTCAAGTTGCGTATCGGCGGTCAGTAGCGACATGACGCTGGACATTGGGTGATAGAGAACTCTGAGAAGGTTGCTCGCCATCACGTTGGCGGCGGCATCGGCCAGCGCGACATGAAACATCCGCTCCCCTTCCAGCACGACTGCCATATCGCCCCGTCCGGAATCCATATGAAACAGCGCTTGGACAAGGTTCGCGCAGTCTTCCTCCGTGCGTCGTTTCGCCGCCGCAACAGCTATGCCCCGCTCCATCCAGAGCCCCACTTCCAGGAGCGCTCGCAAATCCGACTGACCCAGCAGCAAAGCCGCCTGCAGCGGGCGCAGCACCGTGTCAAGAGACAACTGCTGCACATAGATTCCATCCCCGTGGCGAATCTCCAGCAGCCCCGCTCCCATCAGAAGGCTGCAAGCCTCTCTGACAACAGCCTTTGAAACGGTAAAATGCGCGGCTAACTCAGCCAAGGGGGGAAGTTTCTGTCCCGAGGCCCATTCGCCGCGCATGATTGCCGTTTCAATTTGCTCAGCAATGTCACGATACAGCACCTTACCCGTGGGTTCTCTGCCCATCGCCCTTGCCTACCGTCTGCTCGCGCGAGCATTCAACCCAAAGAGTTGCAGGATAAACAAAAACAGGTTGACAAAATCAAGATACAGAGAGAGCACCACGCCGGGAACCTGTTCAGCCGTCACGCCGTAACGAGTCAGACGATTGACATCGAACAGCATGAAGCCCACAAACAGGGCAATGCCCAGATACGTATAGCCAAACGAGATTCCAGTGGAAAACGGAATGAACAGACTCAGGAGCCCCATGCCAACCAGCACGATGATGCCGGCGAACAAAAACTGCCCTAACCAGCTAAAGTCAACAGACTTGCGCGAGGCGACAAACGATGTGATCGCAAACGTGCCAGCGGTGACCAGAAACGCTTCCTGAACCAGCCTGACGCCGATCATTTGCGTATACGCAGTTAGAATAGGCGTCAATGTCATCCCGGAGACGAGAGTGAAGCCCAGCACGAATGCCCAGCCCACGGCCTTCCTGCGACGTAGAAAAGTGGCTGCGAAAAACAGGACCAACTCGCCGATAACGAGCGGCATGTAGAAGGCAGGCGGAATGAACTGTCCTATATAAGTGCCGACGCCAGCTGACAAGAGCGTAGCGAAAAGGCCCAGAAACACGCGGCTCTTTAACGAGCGCCCTTCGATATCCGAGTAACCGTACACGGTCAGTTCCTCCTCAAAACAGTGTGTCTCATGCGTATTTTACATCGTTTGCGCATGGCTGTCACGGTGTCCTCTCAAACGGATCCTCTCAAACGGATCCTCACCAAACGGATCCTCATAAACGGTTGTTGCGGCTCGCTAACAGTCACTCGCCGCGACGCCGCCCGCCGATACGGAAAAACTGTCGTACTGCGGATCATAATCAATCTTGACTCTTTGTTGAACAAGAGCCGCCGTAAAGGGATCCAGGACAAATGAAACGCCATGCGACTCAAATTGTCTGTCCCGTTCTGCCCGCTCATCCAGAGCGAGCGAGAAGCGCACACCCCCTCACCCAGGGGACGCCGCAATGCGAACCGAAAGCGTCTCAGCCTGTTCTTCCCGCAAAATGTCCTTGATTCGGCGCGCGCCATCTTCGCTGATCATAATCACCGCCTGCGTCATCCTTTCGCCCCCTTCCTGTTACTGAATCAGATGTTCCATAAATATTTTATTAAACACCTGTCCGAAAGTGCACATCGTTCTTTCCTGACGATCCACCCAACGGTACGGTTCCCCGCACGGGGATCGCGCATCGACTTTCACGTAGTACACTGACATAATCCACCTTCGATGTGAAAACGTATGCGTGTACTCCCCTAAGCAGCGCATTCCTTCCGGACGCCAAATGCCAAGAGCATCCACGCGCGACAACGCGTGAGAGTGATCGCCCGGCAGGGCCCTCGTCTCTGCATCGGCGCACTCGGTGTCAGGCTTAGCCCAGTTGGGGAGTTCCCACAGGCCTGCGAGCAACCCTGTGGCTGGTCGCCTGCGCACGAGAATCGATCCATCCGCTGCTTGAACCAGCACCGTTGTGAGATATACCTCTTCAGGCGCTCTTTTCCTGACTCTGACCGGCAATGAGGTCTGCCATCCACGTTTCCTCGCTGCGCAACTATGTGCTACGGGACACTCGGCGCACCGGGGAGTCTTTGGTACGCATACCAAAGCGCCAAGCTCCATCAATGCCTGATTGAACTCCGATGGCCGATCAGCAGGGAGCAGTCCAGACACGATGCCAACTACTGATTTCCTCGTCGTTTGTGACATGATATCATCGGGAATCGCGAACAACCTTGCGATTACCCGCAAAACATTGCCATCGACGGCGGGAAGACGCTGATTGTAGGCTATAGAGAGGACGGCGCCAGCCGTGTATTCCCCGACACCCGGAAGAGAGCGAAAGTCGTCATAAGACGAAGGAACGGCTCCTCCATACCGTTCGCATACTTCACGCACGGCGCTGTGAAGACGCCTGGCTCGCGAGTAGTAGCCAAGCCCCTCCCAAAATTTGTCGACTTCATCTCCATCCGCTTCGGCCAGGGCATATAGCGTTGGAAAACGACCGATGAATCGCTCGAAATAAGGGATGACCGCCTCTACCCGCGTCTGCTGCAACATGACTTCTGACACCCAGATTTTATACGGATCACTGTCGCAGCGCCAGGGGAGATTCCTGCGTACTGCGTCGTACCAGCGTATAAGATCCTCCGTGATGGCGTCCGCCTTCATAAAAGTATCCCCTTGCCGCGCTGTCGCATTAAAGAATAAACTTTCCTGTCATTGCGTATAATGGCAACTAAAGGGGGGTCAAACAATGACCGAATTTAGAGCTGCAGATTTACCGCCGTCCACCCTGTCGCGTCTGCGTGAACTGGAACGGGAACTGGCCATGGAAGCGGGAGAAGCAATCGTACTGGTCGCCTATTCTCCTGAAGAGGGTGAGCAGTACGACCGAAAGGATGACGCGGACGCGCGCAATCGTCACTGAGGCGACATGTACAGCGCATTCGCGCACGAGCAGGACATGACAGGATATTCAGCCCCCGCGACGACGAGTCAGGGAACCAACTCGCATGTTCAGATCAGATGTTCCGGATTGAGGGCAAGCAGCTCAGGAACCACGAACCTGCCATCTTTTCGGATCAGTCGATCATCGAACCAGATTTCGCCGCCGCCATAGTCCGGACGTTGTATGGAAACCAGATCCCAGTGAATTGCGGAATGGTTGCCATTATATGCCTCATCGTAGCAATTTCCAGGTGTAAAATGGAAACTGCCATCGATCTTTTCGTCAAACAGAATGTCCTTCATAGGTTCTTTAATGTACGGGTTGAGTCCTAAGCTGAACTCACCCACATACCGCGCACCCTCGTCAGTATCGAATACTTTGGCGATGCGGCCATTGTCGTTAGCCTCCGCCTTAACAATACGACCTTTGTCAAACGTGAGCCGGATATTTTCGAACACGTAGCCACGATAGGGAGATGGCGTGTTGAACTGGATGACACCCCTGACCGAATCGCGAACGGGCGCGGTGTAGACTTCCCCATCTGGAATATTGCGTTCGCCAGCGCAAATGATCGCCGGGATTCCTTTGATGCTAAATGTCAGATCGGTTCCGGGTCCTTTGACGCGCACCACATCGGTGGCTTCCATCAGAGATTTCAACGCCTTCATGGCGTTGCCCATACGGGCATAATCGAGAGTACAGACGCGATAGTAAAAATCTTCAAATGCTTCGGTGCTCATATTTGCCAACTGAGCCATCGAATCGTTCGGATAACGAAGCACGCACCAACGTGTTCCCTTGACCCTCGCTTCGCTATGAACAGGTGTGTTGTACCTTGCGTCGAACAGCGCCAGCCGCTCACTCGGCACATCCGCGTATTCACTGATGTTGTCACTGCCCCGCAATCCCACATAACAATCCATCTGTTCCATCAAGGTCCGATCAATACCTGCCGCCACATCCAATTGTTCTGTCGTGATGTCTCTCAGCCATGAACGCCACACATGCTGATCCCTGATGTGTACAAAGGGGAGCGCGCCTGCCTCATACGCGGCCTCGACGATCTCCCGTCCGAGATCGCCTGAGGAACCGAATATCTCAATCAGGATTTTGTCCCCGTCTTTGGCGGCGCAAGCGTACTGAACGATGGTGCGGGCCAGTTGCTGGGCCCTGTGATCACGCACTCTGCAATTCCCCCTTAAAGAGCAGTAATGTTCCATGAGGCCAGTGTACCATATCGCGTATGCGCTGGAACAATAAGCCCCGGTTGCGGACGCATGCGCGCCTGACATGGGCGCATGCTATAACCGGGGGTGATGCGACCATGTGGGAGTTGATGCAAAACGTCACGCGTGGTTTTGGGAAACCGGATCGCAGACAGTCGGCGATGGGTGCGTTGCCGGCCCTGCTTCTTGGAGCAGGTGTGGGCATCGCAACATGGGAGATCGTCCGGCGAAGAACAGGAGCAATTTCTGAGTACCTGCCCGTTCCTGGACCTTCCCGCACTGAGTAACAACTGGGACCCGCTAACGCGGGTCCCTTAAATATTTCACAAATTCGACAAGTGACTCGAATCAACGTTCGAGTACAATAGAAACAAACATCATAACAATGTAACGTCGTAACCATCCAGGATGCCACGGAGGTGAGATCATGACAATGGCGCGGGTCGGTTTTCCGCTTTATATGCAGTTGAAGTCATGGCTGCTTGAAAAGATCGAGTCCAATGAATGGCCTGAAGGCACCATGATTCCAACTGAACAGGAACTCATGACAGCGCACGGAGTCTCGCGAACCACAGTGCGACAGGCAGTCCTCGATCTTGTAGCTTCTGGCGACCTTATCAGGCGTCAGGGTCGGGGTACATTTGTAGCCAGACCGGAACACTTGTTGTCTTCCTCGCCCTTGTATGGGTTCAAGGAAGAATTGGATTTTTTGGGGCGCCCGGTCTGTCTGCTTGATTTGACAATCGGGATAGTGGCGGCTGACATCGCCGTCGCAACCCACCTTCGCATCCCAGTATCGACAGCCGTCCTTAAAGTAGCTCGCACCGTGGGAGAACACGATGAGCCGATTTTCTTTGACGAGAGTTATCTGCCGCAGACCATGCACCAGCTTTTGTCTGAGGACCGTCTGAGACACTCGTCGATCTATTCGGTCCTTGAAGGTGAAGGAGTGACCATTGCGTCTGGGGAGCAAGTTCTTCGGGCGGAGATGGCGACGTCGGATATTGCGGACAAACTCGGATGTTCAGTCGGCAGCCCCATCATCCAGATTACGCGCACAACCAAGGATCGCAGCGGGCGCCCTATCGAGTACGCCGTGGCGAATTACCGCGGGGACGCTTACGAATACAGAGTGCGATTGACCAGAAAACCGTAAGTCCAATCCATAAAGACATTCCAAACTCGTTAAAGGGGGGGATCCCAAGCGCATAAGCTTGGGCCAACACAATGAATGATATGTTCAGTGCGCAACAACATGTGATGCCTTTGTCATTTTTCACAGAAAAACGCAATTATCACTGGTTTGTGGTGGCGACGGTGTGTATGGGCGCGTTTATGGCGGCGCTTGATGGAAGCATCATCACAGTGGCGCTTCCCACCATCGATCAACAGTTTAATGTAAACGTGAGCGCCAGTGCGTGGGTCGCGCTCGCCTATTTATTGACACTCACCGCGCTGCTCGCGATGTTTGGCCGAATCGCGGATATCGTAGGTAGAAGACCCCTATATACAATCGGGTTTACTGTGTTTATCGTTGGTTCGGCGCTCTGCGGCGCATCCCCCAGTCTTGGATTCCTGATTGCGGCGCGGGTTCTGCAAGGCATTGGCGCCACCATGCTGCAAGCAAACAGTGTGGCCATCGTCACCGCGGCCGTGCCGGAACGAGTGCGTGGAAAGGCAATCGGAATTCAGGGTTCTGCCCTGGCAGTGGGCTTGTCTCTGGGCCCGGCCATCGGGGGACTGCTTATTGGACTTTTCGGCTGGCGTTCCATTTTTTATGTCAATGTGCCGGTAGGCATTATCGGAACGACGCTTGCTTCCATGATCCTTCCCCGGGACAAACAACTGAAATCCAACACGGCAGAACTGTGGAGCAAATTCGACTTTGTGGGAGCCGTCATTATGGCTGTCAGTCTTGTGCTATTGCTGCTCGGACTGAATCAGGGAAATGATCAGGGGTGGGGATCGCCCTTGATCATTGGGTATTTTGCGGTTGGCATTGCGCTGGCATTCCTGTTCGTCTATCAGGAAAAACGCCATCCCTCGCCTCTGATTGATTTGAGCCTGTTCAGGATCCCCCAACTTACATGGGGCAACATCACGGGTTCGCTGTCTTATGGAGTTATGTATGGCGTGCTGTATGTCATCCCCTATTTCTTTGAACTCGTTCTCAAGAAGCCATCGTCGCAATCGGGCATCCTGACGACTCCCCTGCCCATCGGAATGATGTTGCTAACGCCAATAGCGGGAACCATCGCCGACAGACTGGGGTCCAAAATCCCTACTGTCGCCGGCATGGCCATTGCTACCGTGGGCACGGTGCTGCTCGCCTTTATTAATGATCAGACAGGGCTTCCGTACATTATCGTCGCCTTATTTTTTGTCGGTGTGGGAATGGGCGTGTTCACTCCTCCCAACAACAGTTCAGTGATGGGAAGTACACCCCGCAACCGATTGGGAGTATCTTCAGGCATGTTGAATATGGCCCGGTCATTGGGGCAAAGTGTGGGCATCGCCTATGCATTTGCCATTTTCCAGGGAGTCATTCTGATCTATCATTTTACACCTCATAACGCGCCTCCCATACCGCTTGTCACCGGTTTTCGCTGGACGTTCATCGGAGTGACGCTGTTCGGAGTCGTTGCTTTGCTCATATCCCTGTTTCGTGGCAATGTAGAAAAGGTCAAACTGCCTGACGAAATGAATGTGATTGAAGTATGAGCGCTCTGAGGCAGGCTGTGCAAATAGCCTGCCCTGCTGTTTCCTGTAATCTCACACTGTCTGTACTGTCTGTGAGGAGGAACCGACATGCCCAAGACCAGTTCAGACCGCGACCCGGACAAGGCTCCATGGAAAAAAACGGCGTCGCAGCTTGCTCTGTTGATCGTTGCGGGTGTTCTCATCACTATCCTGGTAGGACCTGAGGCCGGTCTGCTCAAAGATGTGCCACTCGGATTTGTACAGATCTTCCGGTTGGCGCTCGTGCTGACAATCGGAATTGTCGTGTCAAAGGTTTTGGAACGGCATGTCTTTCGCCTGTCTGTCGACAGGCTAGGCGCTCAGTCGGCAACAACCGTTCGTTATGCTACCCGATTGATTCTCTACGTGACCATTGCCCTTGCCGCATTGGGCGCCGTGGGTGTTGGTCTTTCCAGCGTTGTCTTTGGCGGCGCGTTTCTGACCGTCATTGTGGGGTTGGCAGGACAGACGATGTTTTCGAATCTGATCGCCGGAATATGGATCGTAATCTTCCATCCATTTCGCGTAGGCGATTCGATTTCCTTTATCACGTGGCAGTACCCGATTCTGATGCCAAGTTTCCCACATGAAGCCATGCGCCCCATATATTCTGGCCGCGTCAAGGACATCAACCTCATGTATACGTTACTTGAAACAGTCGAAGAATATCCTCAGGTAATCCCAAACGGCATTCTCGTACAGGCCATCATCGAAAACCGGTCAAAGCCAGATTCGCATCTATTGCGTGTGCGTTTTGACGTGTCTTTCGACTATGATCCGGGCGCCCTGGTTGAACGGCTTGAATCACTCCTTGCCCAGGAGTTCCCGGATCAGGGCGCGTCCGGTCCGAAAATCATGGTGGCCGACCTCTATCCCACCGCCTATTCGATCGTTGTCATCCTGCAGGTGTTTGACCGGGACGACGACGCGCGTCACCGCGTACTGACGCAGGCGGCAAAGACAATGCGGGAGCTGCGTCCTCCGAGTGCCTGACAACCCAACCCCCCTCCCCCCTATTCGACCTAATCGCGGTTCCTGCGCAGGTCGATGATTCTTTGACAGCATGTAGAAGAATACGGTAGAATAGTGTAGTTCAGGATTGCGTTAAGGAGCGATGACAACGTGTCACTCACTACGCGCCTCGAAGACGGCTTTTTTATAGCTGTGGCCATCATATTGACCCTCCAGATCATCGTCATTGCAAGTTCGGCCGTCAGCACACGGTTTCGCCGACGTCGCACCAGTGTTACCCTGGGGCACCTGCGTCTTCCGGAAATAATCATCGGGCACAGTCGCGTGAGAATCTATACATATGGAGTCAGCCTATATGAATCGATGCTCACCGACATTCGTGCGGCCCATGATTCGATTTGCATTGAATCATTCATATGGAAGGGTGACACAATCGGTTCCGAGATTAAGGAAGCCATCCTCCGCAAGGCTCAGGAAGGCGTTAAAGTTTACGCCATCTTCGATGACTTCGCGAATCTTGTGGTGCCGCGGCAATTCAAAAAATTCCCGCCGACTGTCCACCTGCTCCGCTACAAGGCGTGGACGCGTCTCTGGGATATCTTTGATCCGCGCAACCTGGCCCGCGACCATCGCAAACTCTTGGTGATCGACGAAAAAATCGGGTATAGCGGCGGTTATAACATCGGCGACCTGTATGGAGCAAAGTGGCGGGATACGCATGTGCGCATCGAAGGAGAGGCGGCCAGAAATCTATATGCTTCATTTGTAGAATTTTGGAATGAGCATGCGCCCGAGAGCCGGCAACCGCTCAAATCCTCGGCGTCCCTTCTGCCATATATGAGAATGTACTCCAATGATCCAAAACGGCTTATGTTCCCTATCCGCTCCATGTACATAGAAGCCATCGACCTGGCAAAAGAACGGGTGCTCCTCACCACCCCGTATTTTATCCCGGATCGCTACGTACTGAGTTCATTGGTTCGCGCTGCCCGTCGTGGAGTAGATGTGCGCCTTATGGTACCGGAAGAATCCAATCATCTGCTGGCTGACTGGCTGGCGCGCACCTACTTCACCGATTGTCTGCGGCAGGGAATTCGCGTCTTTTTGTATCAGGCCGCCATGATCCACGCAAAAACGGCGACGATCGACGGCGCCTGGACCACTGTCGGCACGGCTAACCTGGATCGCCTCAGTTTGGTCGGCAACTACGAGCTCAATATGGAATTTATCCATCCGGTCCTGGCAAAACAGATGGAGCAGGTTTTTACCGACGATCTGCAGCACTGTCGAGAATTGCAACTGGACGAGTGGATGCGCCGACCGCTTGCGCAGAAACTGGGAGAGCTTGTGCTGTCGCCCCTTTGGCCCTTTCTATAAGACGCCTACCTGAACACGGGTTCGGCAAACTCCTCCAGTTTCTTCCTGGAACTGTTCAGTACATCCGCATGCAGACTATTGCCATGCGCATCCATAGTAACGATGGCCGGAAAATTTTTGACCTGTAGATGCCACATGGCCTCAGGAATGCCAAACTCGTCAAGGAAATGAACCCCGTCGACTCCGGTCACACAATGAGCGTAGTACTGCGCAGCGCCGCCAATCGCATTAAGATAGACAGCCCCCTGTTCACTCAGGGCTTGCAAAGTCCTGGCGCCCATGCCCCCCTTTCCCATAACGACCCGCAGACCAAACTTGTGGATGATGTCCGCCTGATAAGGCTCTTCCCGAGAACTCGTAGTGGGGCCCGCCGCTTTCACGCGCCAACCCGACTCATCGCGCAACATGACAGGTCCGCAGTGGTACAGCACGCCGCCTTCCAACTCCACTGGTGCGTCGTGATCGAGCATGTATTTGTGCAATGCGTCTCGGCCCGTATGTATCTCCCC
The DNA here is from genome assembly GCA_021846285.1 of Bacillota bacterium. Taxonomy (GTDB): domain Bacteria; phylum Bacillota; class Bacilli; order Alicyclobacillales; family SLC66; genus JAKADD01. The sequence goes on along the minus strand of JAJZCB010000081.1, from coordinate 4,742 downwards.
ATCGAGAAGAACGACATCGCCGACTTTGAGCGCCCTGATCTGTTCCTCTGAAATCGGCGCCCGCAGAACGACCGCTCCATCGGCGGCGATTCCGGAGAGTTTCTCAAGCTTTGCTGAGCCGTCCTTATACAACCACGAAGTGATGACCCCAGTCTGCGCGTCGATCGTGACTCCCTGCCGTCGAAACGCCCAGCAGTTGTAGGCCACCGATACAAAGAAGCTGGCCGGCAGGCGGTTCTGAACACCAACTTTACATCCCAGGAGCGTCACGGCGCCGCCAAATCCCATGGTTCCGATGCCCAGCTCGTTGGCGTTGTCCATCACATATTGCTCCAAATCGCGCAGTTCAGCGGCCGGATTGACATCGTCCAGAGAGCGGAACAACTGTTCCTTCGCATGCTGGTATCCACTCGTGCGGTCCCCTCCGACAGACACCCCGACAACACCCGCAGCGCAACCATGCCCCTGCGCCTGGTACACCGCGTGCATAACGCATTTGCGAACGCCGTCGAGATCCCTGCCGACCTTTCCTAATCCCTCCAGTTCCATCGGCAGGCTGTACTGAATGTTTTTGTTCTCACAACCGCCTCCCTTTAAGATGAGCCTGACTTCTATATCGTCTCGCTCCCATTGGTGAAAATGGATCACAGGCGTTCCTGGACCAAGGTTGTCGCCGCTGTTCACACCAGTGAGAGAATCGACCGAGTTTGTGCGCAACTTTCCGAGCCGCGTGGCCTCCGCTACCGCTTCCCTGATATCGCGTTCAAGAGCAAGCTGGTTACAGTTTACTGGCGTATGGATCTCAAATGTGGGCATCCCCGTATCCTGACAGATCGGACCCTGATCCGCCTCCGCCGAAAGCACATTGTCCGCGATGGTATCGAGCGCCAGCGCCGCCCGCGTACCCGCTTCTTCCCGGAGTTGCGCCCGAGCCAGCGCCCGTCGCACATCCGGCGGCAAATTCGTGGAAGTGTCAACGATTAATTCCAGCATGCTTTGCTTAAAATGTTCCATACATACCCAACCACCTTTCGCATCTATTATACAGCACTTGTAAACAGGACTCACAAAGAGACGGGCCTGTATAGGAAATGTTTGCACATCCGGGGCGACAAGTGATAAAACACGGCGCCTGGAGATACTATCTTAAGGACAGGAGGGATTGTTCAATGACGAAATTCGCGCTGGTTCTTGTTATTATAGGGGCGCTTAACTGGCTGTTGGTTGGTTTGTTCCAATTTGACCTGGTGGTCGCCATTTTTGGAGGCCAAGCGGCCCTTCTTAGCCGAATCGTATATACTTTAATCGGCTTGGCCGGCATCTACAGCATCGGTTTGTTGTTTCGCGATCGACGTGAAGCGTAGACGGGGGTAACCGGCACATCCTTACGCATAGGAGCGTTGCACCGCTTTCAGGCGCGCTGCAGTCGCTCCTTCCGTCTACTTGGCAGGCGCCAGCCAAAACACCCCCAAGACCATCGCCGCGACAATAACGATAGGCGTTGATACGCGAAACACGAAAAGGGCCAGCGCAGCGGCAACAGCGATAGCAAACGCCCGCCAGTCGGGAAAGGAACCTTTCGATGACATCCAGGCAGTCTGCAGCAGCAACACGACCACCACCGGACGAACGGCCGCGATCAATCCCGCAAGATGCGGATTTCCTTTCAATGCGGCGAGCACATTGACAAGCAGGACAATTCCAATGGAAGTAGGCCCCACCATCCCTACAAGCGCCGCAAATCCGCCTAACAGGCCGCCCGTTTGATACCCGATAAATGTGGCCAGTTTGGTCGCGATTGGCCCAGGCAGCGTGTTTGCCAACGCCAAGGCGTCGGTAAATTGTTCCTGTGTCATAAAGTGATACGTTCCAACAACCTGGGACTGGATGATGGGAATCGATGCAGGCCCGCCGCCGTAGCCCAACAATCCTGATTTTAGCATGGCCAGAAAGAGGTTCCCTATAACAGTTGACACGCGCTTCACTCACTTTCGACACATCCGCCGCAGCCGATCTTTCTCTATTTTACCCGCAAAAGGCCAGGAACGGCAATGAACGCACAGCGGTTTCGGAACTTCTCAGTCTTTGGGATGAAAGATACTCGATCGGTTTTTGACATCATACAACGGCGGACGAACAATCAACGACTTCAGACCCCTCCAATCAAAGGGAACCACTGGCCACAGATACGGAATCCCCATGGCTCTGGTGCGTCCCAGTACAATGAGGATGAAGATAATGCCTGCTGCATACCCGATACCGCCAAACAGCCATGCAAGCACAATCAGAAGCGCCCGCATCAACCGATTTGCAGCGGCGAGTTCCCTTGACGACGTGGCAAATTGAGCGATTGCCGCAGTTCCCATAAACACCAGAACTTCCGGGGTAACCAGGTTCATCATGACCGCAAACTGACCGAACACCAGGGCGGCCACCACGCCTATGGCGGCGCCCAGCGCGGTGGGCGTGTTGATGACCGCGCGTTCGAAGAGATCAACGCCAAGTTGCGCGAGCAAAAATTGGAACCCTAACGGCAAAAGCAAATTTTTGGGTGTTGCGAGAAAGGACAATGCTTTGGGGAGATGATTGTGCGCAGTTGCAAGAACAATAAAAAATGAGGGGGACAGCAGGGACAGCAGACTGCCAGTTAAAATGACAACCCGCATATAAACGCCCACTGCGGGATATACATGATAGTCTTCCGGGTGATGAATGTGGTGAAACAAGGTCGTCGGTCCGATAATCGCTTCAGGTGTTGTGTCGACAATCACCACCACTTGCCCCTCGAGAAGACCCGTTGCGGCCACGTCCGGACGTTCAGTCAAGCGAACGATAGGGTATGGATTCCATTTCACTCCGCCCAGCCATTCCGTCACAGATTGTTCTCCCATGGAGACGATGTCCGATGAGATCGACTGGAGTTTCTTTCGAAACTGGGCGACCAGCCTGTCATCGGTCACATCCTGCAAATAGACCAAACTGACGTCGGTTTGTGATCTTGTGCCGATCTGAAGGAGTTCTATACGCAAGCGCGGGTCGCGCAAGCGTCGCCGGATCAGAGCTACATTCATTAGCATGGTTTCCGTGAAACCGTCGCGAGGACCCCGAACAACGCGCTCAACCTCTGGTTCCTCGATACCGCGCATCGGGTAGATCCGGGTGTCAATGACAAGCACATCTTCATAACCATCGATGAATATCACCAGAGGACCAGACAGAATGAACCGCACGGCGTCTTTCATCTTACTGACGATTTGCACCTGCACGAAGCCTACTGTGACATTCAGATAATTGGCGAGTTCACCCATGGCAAACGACCCGTCCGGATGTCGGGCAACAAATTCCTTGATCGTCGTCTCCAGGTTTTCAACAATCAGCACCATATTCATAGTTAGAAAATAGCCGTTCGCCGTGTAGGCCGTCATTTTGACATCTGCAAAGACAAACGGTTTCGCGATCAGATCCCAACTGACCCCGATGCCGAGCAATTCCTTTAGAAAATCGTCGTTATTCTTCAGGCTGGATGATATAATAATACTCTCCAGAGACTCCATGGCAGTCGTCATTCCCATCACTCCTCACAGGGCAGTATGCGAACCTGTGAGGATCCATATACAGTCGCTGCCAGCGGACCCTTGCCTCACAAAAAAATTTACTGTTTCCGTTTACGAATCCGCAAAAAAGCCGAAACTTTTCCTAACGGGATTCGTCTATATAATAAAGATCTCTACTCACTGCAGCAATGCATCACAACTCGAGGCGATGAAACATGTTGACCGATCGTTTGAACAGCAAAATTTGGATCCGCGCGGCTGTTGTTCTGGGCACCATCCTGCTGTGCGTCGGTTTGGCGATACCGGCGTCTGCGGCAGGCGCGGCCCGGCGCTCTGCGCAAAACACTGTTCCGTGGACCATGCATACGGTCGGACATGTAGTGACGTTTTCCTATCCCTCGAACTTCGTCGATGCGAGCGATGCCGGCCCTCACGTTCAACTGACTGGCGGCGCCCTGCTAAATACCGCGCAAACGGCGTATAAGTTATTGCTGGGGGTGGAAATCAACTCACAGCCTGGTATCACTGCAGCACAGGAAGTAAGGCGCCTTAAACTTGCTTTTGCGCAAGATCAGTTGCTCCTGGATCGTAAAACCGCCTATGGCAGAGAGCTTTCTTTCCTTATGCCAGGCTCCATGACGTATACGCTGTACGTCTCGCCCATTGCTGCCGGAGTTCGTGAGATCATCATCAACAACGAACAGTCCAATCCCGCGTATCAATCGACGATCGCGCAGTTTCTAAGCAGTGTTCACAATCAAACGGTCGCCTCTACAAAAAATTGATCCCTATCTGCTTTCAGAAGCGAACACGCAGGACCGCACGCGGCCCTGCGTGTTCGCTTCTGAACATAGTTCCCTTGCCGTTCTAACACATTTTTGTCAAATAACTTTAATGCATTTTTGAGATTTCACGGTTATACTTGATCTTGCTATGAGAATTTCAATTCACATAATTGCATCAGGAGGCTACAGTGGATACCTTTCGCAATTTGACCTGGAACGACAATAAAGTCTCGAGAGCCGCGCGTGAACGACAACACGGTCACACCAGTTGCGCAATCTGGTTTACTGGTCTGTCTGGCGCAGGCAAATCGACGATCGCCAACTCGCTAGAGCTGCAACTCCATAACGCAGGCATCCGTACATATTTACTCGACGGTGATAACGTCAGGCACGGCCTGAATCA
>JAJZCB010000080.1 GCA_021846285.1 Bacillota bacterium | reverse complement strand
TGGCCAACGGCCTGCTGTCGTCCCTGGATAACCTGGCGCGAATCGTAGGGCCTCTTCTAGCCACGACGCTTTATGAACTGCGCCCGAGTCTCCCCTATGCCCTCGTAGCCGTGGTTACGTTTGCGGCGACGGGACTGCTCGGCGCCTATAAACACGCCGCAAAGTCCGTCGCGCCAGTTCAGCAACCGCAGTAGTCTTTCATGTCTGAGTCTTGCACAGCCAAATCCAGAGCGCTGCACGACGCCAACGACCGGGATGAAAAACCCGCTTGGCCGGAATCGTATGCTGTGCCGAGGCGAGTTCGGCGCAGCCGTGTTTGAGAAGCGGCGCAGCATACGATTCCGGCGGGCAGAGGCGATCGATTTCCCGGGATAGACATCCATGCTGCTTCGCAGCACCAACAACCGGGAAGAAAATACGCCTGCGGCGATTTTCCGGGATAGGCATACTCTTCGTCATATTCTTCATAGTATCCAGACGTGGGGGGGAAGCGAATGAAGTCTCTAAGGGGAAGGATGAAGTTGAATCGTTATAGAACCAATAGTAGAAAACCAGGCAAAAAGATACGGTTAATACTAGTTTTCGAATTTGCTCTCATATCCGTACTCGTCATTATACTCCTGTTTTCATTAAACCCCTTTCAGAGCACAAATCCGCTGGCGTCCATAGCTACCATTGGGGAGAATGTAGTCGGCGCCTGGCAATACGATGGAGAAAACGCACAAGGAAATCTAGTGTTCTACAATGGGTACGAACCCGTTACTATTCCGGCCGACTCAAAGACCTTCGCAGCGGACGGCGAGTTCGTTGTTATCGAATCACATACCCCAAATAGCATAACATACGAATCTACTCTTGAAGCTGAACTATTTAACCCCCTTTCAGTGACATCCATAATTCTTATCCTGATGCTTATTATGACTTTGCCTTTCATTTTAGTGAGGTTAAGTCACCGGGTTGGGCGGAAGAAGGCAAGTGGCTCCAAACGTTTCGTTGCTCACAGTCGAAGACACATGTGATGGTGAACAAAGAGGACTCCCACCCCAATCAGGGCGCGGAGTTTCTTTCTCGTTCCGATTTTGTCTACGTGTTTGCCCGTGATGACAGGAACGCTGGCATTACCCCAAGATGGCGCGTTCCTTTGTTGCATAACATGATATACTTGGCATATTCACATAGGTGTCATAGTGACTCGATGTTCTCTAAGGAGCTGTAAATCATGGATATACCGCTGTACGAGCAGATCTACGAGCATGTGCTCAACGAAGTGAAGGAAGGGCGCCTGCGTCCGGGCGACCGCGTACCGTCTGAAAAGGAGCTTGCTGACCAGTTCGGCGTGAGCCGGATCACATCCAAGAGTGCGCTGGAAAAATTGGCCCAGTCAGGTGTGGTTCTGCGCATCAAGGGGAAGGGAACATATGTGGCAGAGGGGCCGGACGCGCCTGACGGCGACAGCCATGAGAGTGTACCTGCAAATGGAATTCCTGAGGAAGCAATTCCGGGATCTGCCGCTATCGCAGCCAAACGTTTATTTGGCTTGATCTTGCCGGACTTCTCCGAATCCTTCGGGCTGGGTCTGGTATATGCAATTGAAGAACGCTGTTCCGAACTTGGCATGCGGCTCCTGCTGAAGCGATCGTACGGTCGTCAGGATGAGGAGGAGAGCGCCATTGACAGTTTCATGGAACTCGGGGTTGATGGCCTGATCATTTTCCCCGTACACGGCGAACACTACAACACCGGTCTGCTGCGCCTGGTGCTGAATCGCTTCCCTGTGGTCCTGATCGACCGCTATCTCAAGGGCATACCGGCCTGCTCTGTATACACAGACAACCGTCAGGCTGCTCAGGAACTGACCAGCCATCTCTTCCAGCAAGGCCACAAACGCATCGCCTTTATGTCTCCGCCGACAGAACACACCTCCACCATCGAGGATCGACTGAACGGCTTCATGGATGCGTATTTGGCTAACGGATTGCTGCTAAACCCGCAATACCTGGTCACCCAACTCCGCAGCACACTGCCCACTTCGTCTTTCAACATGGTGCATATCCGTGCGGATGAAGACATCATACGCGAATTCACCCAAGCGCATCCCGAAGTTACCGCATTTGTGGCCAGTGAATACAACCTGGCTCTCTTGCTCTGGGAAACGCTCACGAAGATGGGGCGGCGCCTTCCAGATGATTACTCCGTCGCGTGTTTCGATTCTACTCCGCATGTGTTCGACGTTCCTCTGTTCACGCATATTGCGCAGGATGAAAACATGATAGGCAGAACGGCCGTCGATATTCTGATGAGCCAAGTTGAAGGGGAGGAGCCGCCACTGTATCATACTGTTCAATTCCAGATGGTCCAGGGAAGATCTATCAAAAAGTTTTCTTAGAATGTTGACATATCAAGAATACTACTATATCATGCTGATATACCTAGTATATAAGGTTGTCGGTCTGATAGAGGTGGTCTACTGTGGCGGCGTATGAAAAGGTCTATCGACTCATCGAGGAGACCGTATTGCAGCTGAGCGATCGCCCGCAACTGGCGCACATGTTCCGGCAATGCTTCCCCAATACTCTTGAGACCACCATCATCCGTGCGGAAAACGAATCTCCGTTCGTTGTAACAGGGGACATTCCTGCGATGTGGTTGCGTGACTCTTCGGCGCAGGTTCGCCCCTACATCCATCTCGTCGGTGACGATCCGGATGTGCGGGCGCTTGTCAAGGAACTGATTCGGCGTCAATCCCTATGCCTCTTGCACGACCCCTATGCAAACGCTTTCAACGTCCGCATACTCCCCCCGGCTATGTCTGGCCAATCGGCCTGATCATGCAGGGGCTGACCTCTATCGTGCCGGAGGAGCGCGCCGCTCTCATCAACATGCTGGAGGCGACGGCGGGCACGGGGTTCATGCACGAGAGCTTCGACCCGAATGATCCGGGGCAGTTTACGCGTCCGTGGTTCGCCTGGGCCAACAGTCTCTTCGGTGAGATCGTCGGTGCCTGGCTGGCGAAGGCCGGACCAGAAAGAGGGCAGGTGATCGCCAATGGTCAAACCGTCGCGCAGTGAGGTGCTCACCGTGCCGCGTGAACGTACCATGCAGGCTTCGCGCTTGAACGCGCATGAGTCGAGAATGGCCTATCTGTTTGTCAGTCCGGCGATGCTCCTGTTTTTCATCTTCGCCCTGCTCCCCGCCGTGGCGGCGCTGGTGCTGAGTTTCACCAATTACGACATTCTCAACCCGCCGCAATGGACTGGACTGGTCAATTACGCGCGAATCTTGCAGGATCAGGTGTTCCAGCAGACGCTTGGGAACATTCTTTACTACGTCGTGCTGTACATCCCGTTTATGATCACCCTGTCGCTTCTGGTCGCATTGGCGCTGAACCGGAAGATGCCCGGCATGAAATTCTTCCGCACGATCTACTACCTGCCGGTCATCTCGTCACCAGTGGCGGCATCCACAGTCTGGATGTGGCTGTTTAACCAGAACTATGGTGTCATCAACCAGATCCTCGGTCTGTTTGGCATCAATGGTCCCAACTGGTTGTTTGACGTCAACTCGGCGATGGTCGCGATCGTCATCGTCACGATCTGGCAGGGCCTGGGCGGCAACATGATCATCTATCTGGCGGGTCTTCAGGGCATTCCAGAATATCTGTACGAAGCGGCCACGCTTGATGGCGCAAACAAGTGGCAGATGTTCCGCTACATCATTTGGCCGTCGCTGCGCACCACCACCTTTTTCGTTACCACCACATCATTCATAGGCGCCTTTCAACTATTTGACCAGGCATATGTCATGACGCAGGGTGGACCAGGCAATTCCACGCTGACTCCGGTTTACAACATTTACAACAACGGCTTCGAACAACTGCAGATGGGCTATGCGTCGGCGCAAGCGTTTACCCTCTTTGTCATCATCATCATCGTTTCGATGATCAATCTTCGCGTTAACCGCGAACAAAACCTGGTATAGGTGGTGAATGGACGATGAAAGCCCGCTGGACATCTGCACGGATCGCAAGAGAGACGCTGTTTTACCTCCTTCTGACCGCCTTCGGGTTAGTTATGTTTCTGCCGTTTGAATGGGCCCTCAGCACGTCGTTTCAGCCGGACAAGGACATCTTCACGATTCCGCTGCACTGGTTTCCTGCGCACTTCACCTTTGCGCACTACGTGAAGGCGTTTACCACCGCGCCGTTTGGTCGGTACTTTCTCAACTCGTTCATCCTTGCCATCTCGGGTGTGGCGACCAACCTGTTCTTCGGTTCCCTGGCTGGCTACGCATTTGCCCGAATGGTGTTTCGCGGCCGTCAGGCGATGTTTCGCATCCTGCTCACATCCATGATGGTGCCGGGCGTTGTGACGCTGATCCCGACATTCATCATCATCCGTTCGTTTCCCCTGATGGGCGGCAACAACCTGTTCGGGCAAGGCGGTTTCGGCCTGCTCAATACGTACTGGGCGGTCATCCTCCCGGGGGCGGCCGGCGCTTTTGCCGTATTCATGATGCGCCAGTTCTTTATGACGCTCCCCACCGATCTTGGCGAGGCGGCGAAGATCGACGGGTGCGGCGAGTTTCGGATTTTTTGGAATATCTATCTTCCTCTCTGCAAACCGGCGCTTGCCACACTGGGCGTCTTCACCTTTCAGGCTGGTTGGAATTCGTTTCTATGGCCGCTCATCGTGTTCACCAACGGGCAACTGGCGACAGTACAGATGGGATTGCAGGCGTTCTCCTACAACCATAACACCGACTTCGGTCCGCTCATGGCGGCTTCCATCGTGGTCATGTTGCCGCTCGTCCTCATCTTCATCTATGCGCAGAAGTACATGACGCAGGGGATCGCCTTTTCGGGCACCAAGTAAACCGGCGCCAAGTAAAGTCATAGCCTGCGAGGCAAGGGGGATTATCCAATGAAGTCAGAAACAGATGCGACACCAGAATGGCAATTTGCCCTCAAGGCTTACGAATCTTTGCGCGCCAGCTTTTACGATGAGAAGGCTCGGCTTTATCGAGAACACGATCCGCGACAAGCGAATGATCGTCCGTACGCCTTTGTCTGGCCTTACTCGGGCGTGATGACTGCCGTCAACGCCTTGGCCAGTCACTCCGAGTACGGTGAGCGGTTCCTCTCCGACGTTCGGGAGCTGGCGGATTCCCTTGAGGAGTACTGGAATCCGGCGGGACCCGTGCCCGGTTATGATTCCTGCGTTATGCGATATGGGCCTGATGGGCGGTTTTACGATGACAACGAGTGGTTGGGCATGGCGCTTCTACAAGCCAGCCGATTATTGCGCGATGATCGATTGCTGGAACGCGCGCGCCTTGCCTTCCGCTTTGCCGTCAGCGGCTGGAGTGAGGAGATGGGTGGCGGGCTGTATTGGAAAGAGGGCTGCCGCGACTCGAAAAACACGTGTTCCAATGGACCGGGCGCCGTGCTCGCGTTGCAACTCTACGAAGTGGACCCGCAGCCGGAGTACCTGGATTGGGCCCGAAGGTTGCTCGACTGGACGGCGCGTCTTAAAGACCCGGACACAGGGGTCTACTGGGATCATCTAAAGACAGATGGTACGGTGGATCTCACGACTTGGACCTACAACACAGGTAGTGTCCTGCATGCTCACGCGTTGCTCTATCGGCATACGGGGAACGTCGAAGCGTTGTCGGAAGCCCATCGGTTGGCAGATGCAAGTCTGCGACACTTTGCCGCGGTCAAGGGAGACGGGGTCTTCTTTCCCGTGATGCCCTGGTTCAACGTGGTGCTGCTGCGGGGGTACCTCGCCCTGCGAGATATCGATCGGGAGACTGGCGAGCGTTGCGTGAACGCTTTTCGATCCTACGTTCGCCTGGCCTGGCAACACGGACCGGATGAACGCGGACTGTTCGGTCGCGATTGGGGCGTTCCCACCCGCGAGGCAGAAACGGATGTCCGTTGTCTGCTTGATCAGGCGGCCATGGTGGAAGCGGCGACCTCGCTCGCCATCGTTCAGTAAGGAGAGGCCGTGAAAGGGGGAATGCGGGGGTCATAGTGGGCCGCTTGGCAGATACAGAAAGAAAGTGGCGCAAACTTGTAAAAATAAAGGGGCGAACAACATGTCGAAAAAGTGGAAATACGGAATGTCGCTGGCCATGATTCCTGCAGTGCTCGGAATGGTTGGGGCCACTCTTACCGAGGCCGCCGCGCAAACGACGGCCAAACATGCCAGTGGAGTCACGACCGTCATCTTCTGGGAGGACTGGACTGGCCAGGGGCAGCAACAGATGATGAAAATGGTCGACAAGTTTAACGCGACGCACAAGAACATCCAGGTCAAGGACGTCGTGCAAAGCAACATGATCACAAAATTCCTTACGGGCGCCACGTCGGGCAATGTACCGGACATCATGGAATGGGACCGCTGGCAGACGGCTCTGTATGCGCCCAAAGGTGTGCTCTACCCGATCAACAACTTTGTCAAGCAGGATAACGTCAACCTGAAAGACTTCTATCAACAGGCGCTGAACGAACTCACGTGGAACGGCAATCTTTACGGCTTGCCGCTCACTGTCGACGCGCGGGCTCTTTTCTACAACAAGACTTTGTTTGCCAAAGCGGGCATCAAGAATCCGCCTCAGACCTGGGCTCAACTGGCGGCTGACGCGAAAAAGCTGACGATCTGGAAAAACGGCAAGCTGGTACAGGCGGGCTTTCTCGGCCCGCAGGCGGGCGACTTCAATATGTGGCTGCAGCAGGCGGGCGGTTCGATGCTGACGCCAAATAACAAGAAAACCAACTTCAACAACGCCAAGGGGCTGGCCGTGCTGAACTTCTGGCACCAATTGCTCTTCACCGACAAAGTATACCAAATCGGCTTTGACTCCGGACTCCCCAACGGCGAGGATGCGTTTGGCGTCGGACAGGCTGCCATGGAACTCAATGGTCCGTGGATGCTCGGCACGTATGAGCAGTATGGCAACAAACTTAATTTTGGCGTGGTACAGCCTCCCAAGGGTCCGGGTCCAGCCGGTCGCCGCGCCAGCATGATGGGCGGATTCGGCATGGCGATTCCCGCAGCCGCCAAGAACAAGCAGGCGGCGTGGGTATTTGAAAAGTGGTGGATTGCCAATGCAGCCAATGACGCATACTGGGGTAAGGAGAGCAGCAACCTGCCCGGCAACATCATCGCAGGGCAAGAGCCCTACTTCACTAAAAACCCGTACATCAAGCCATTTCTGGAAACACTCAAGTACGCCAAGACGCGGCCTGCCGTTCCGGGGTACTTCCCGCTGGAAGGCAACGTCACGATTCCCATCTTCACGCTGTTTGAAGAAGGCAAAATGACAGCCAAGCAGGCGCTGCAGAAGGCGCAGCAGCAGGGCAATGAGGTCATGGCGCAAAACCCTCAGCAGTAAGCAGCGATGCCAGTTCAGGGGCAAACGCGGCGAGGCGTTTGCCCCTGAACGTTTACGACTGCAGGGATGGGTAACTTGGTCAACGTTTTTTGGGACCCCATATCGTACATCCTCACAAACCGCATTAGTGCCGCGAATTATTGCAAATCCAAAAGACCAAATATTAAAAATTCACATTGACGAAAGATCGGCCAATGAAATATACTCTGTTCAATCAAAAACAGACGTCATGTCATGATTTAAACTGATCCTATGACTTGGCGGTGTGTTGTTCAAGGGAGTGATGAAGAATGTGACTTTGTGCATGCATGTCGTAGATATTCGACATTAGTGCGGCTCTGGCGACTGGATCAGCGAATGCGGCAATCGTTCAATTTGTTGCAAGAGTATGCGCGCAAGTGTTGCGTGAGGAGGCGGGCATGTGCGTTTTCGGGACCATGGCTTTACGGTTGGATATTTGCCCACGGGAGCGTTCAATGCGATCACGGACGTTCCGGGTGTACGAGTCGGTCAAAAGACCTACTGGACCGATGGGGATGCTGTTCATCGCACGGGTGTGACGGTCGTTTGGCCGCATGGCGGCAATCCGTTTCGCGATCGTGTGTTCGCCGGCACGTGGATTCTCAATGGGTATGGCATTATGACGGGGCGCGCCGTCATCGAGGAGTGGGGTATGATCGGCGCGCCGATCGTCTTGTGCAACACCCGTAGTATCGGAATGGGGTACGAGGCGTCTGTGCAGTATTTCAACCTTCTGGACGAAGGCGTCGGCGATCTCGATGTGCTCATGCCGCACGTGGCTGAGTGCGACGACGGATTTCTCAATGACAACCGTGAACAAGCCACGCCGCTGTCAGTATTTGCGGAGGCGCTCGCAAACGCCCAGTCTGGTTCTGTGCAAGAGGGATGCGTGGGAGCGGGTGCGGGAACGCAATTGTTCGGCTTTAAGGGGGGGATTGGCACATCTTCCCGGCGGGTTGTGATAGGGGAAAAAACGTATACGGTTGGCGTATTGCTCAACACCAACTTTGGTTCCCGCCATCAACTGCAAGTGCAAGGTGTTCCTCTCGGGCGGATGCTGACGCAAAATATGCCCCGCTACGAGAAGGAAGGCTCCTGTATCGGCATTCTCGCGACCGACGCGCCGCTTCTTCCCAATCAGCTCAAACGGCTTGCCAAGCGGGTGGGGCTCGGCTTGGTGCGCACCGGTTCTGTGGGCAACGACGGCAGCGGGGAGATTTTTCTTGCATTCAGCACCGCGCAGACCATTGCGCGCGAGTCCGCGCGACCACTCGCGTCACAGCATCTGGTGGATGGACAGTTCTGGACACTCGGAGCGCCGATTGACCGGTTATTTGACGCTGCTGTGGAGGCCAGCGAGGAGGCGGTTCTGAACGCCTTGGTGCAAGCGGTGACGACGGAGGGTCGAGATGGACACTGCCTCTATGCATTTCCGATAGATGAAGGGCTGACCTTGCTGCGCGGCGCGCGCTAAGTCTTGCGCAGTTGGGGAGCACATGGAGGGGAGCGGCATACATGGACCAACATGGCATGGATCAACACGGCATTGATTCTGAACAGTTATTGGAGCACGAAGGGTACCATCAGGAACTCGCGCGTGTTCTCACTGTCCTGCAAACAGTGGGCCTCGCTCTGTCAGACATCACTCCCACTGCGTCGTTTTTTGTCATTGCGGCGCAGGTGTATCCTATGACGGGCACGGGAGCGTTCTGGACCTTCCTTCTGGCCGGACTCATCGCGCTGAGTGTGGCTGCAAGTATGGCCGAACTGGGTTCTGTGTATCCGATTGCGGGCGGACTCTATTCTATTGTCACGCGAGTGCTCGGAAAGCCGATCGGGTTTTTGGCCATGACAGACTACGTGGTGCAGGCCATCTTTTTGCCTGCGGCGATCGCGCTAGGCATCGGGAGCTACATGCAGATGCTGATTCCCAATGTAAACGCCAATATCTGGGCCACAATCCTGATGTTGCTCGTTACCGGAGTCGCTGTGTTTCGCGTAAAAACCAACGCTAACATCACAGGTGTGTTTCTCACAGTGGAATTGATTGTGATTCTTATCGTGGCCATTGTTGGTTTTGTTCATCCGGTCAACAGCTTCGGCGCGCTCCTGCGACCGCAGTTAGTCACGGCAAAAGGCGTCAGCCCAGTCTCCTTTTCTGTCATTCTGTCGGCGGTGGCGGTCGCGCTGTTTTCGTACAACGGATACGACAGCGCGATCAATTTTAGCGAGGAGACGAACGGCTCCGCAAAAAATGTGGGCCGTTCCGTGATGAACGCCGCCTTGCTTGGTGTCTTGTTTCAGGTCGTGGCCTCGGTCGCGGTATTACTGGGAGCGCCCGTGTTGTCAACGTTCTTCGGTTCCCCGCTGCCTATCTACTACTTTGTAAAGTCGTACCTGGGATCCGTGGGGGCCAATATCGTGGTGGCCGGGGTAATCCTTGCCGTTCTGAACGCGACACTGGCGATTGTTCTGCAGTTCTCTCGCGTCATTTACTCGACGGCGCGCGATCAGTCCTGGCCAGGTCCGATCAACCGCTTGCTCGCGCAGGTGCATCCGCGGTATAAAACCCCTTGGGCGTCCGTGCTGTTCGTCGGCCTGCTGGGAGCGATTCTCACGCTGTTTGGATCAGTGGTTTCCGCCATCACGTTTACGTCTGTCATGATCATCGCGCTGTACGCGCTCATCGCCGTGGCGGCGATCGTGAATCGCCTTCGCATGCGCGGACGGGAGATTCCATTTACCATGTGGTTTTGGCCAGTGCCGCCTGTCATCGCTCTCGTGGGAGTGGTGCTCGCCCTGACACAACAGACGCATAGAGATTTACTGATCAGCGCAGGCATATTTGCCGTCGGTCTTGTCTATTATTACCTGGGAACACGATCCAGTACAGGTTTATGGCGCAGGGGCTGAACGTTCCAACAGGAACCTGACATGAGTGTCGTTTTCACGACAAACCCCAAAAACGATAGGGGCGCACGGCTTCATGCGCGCCCCTATCGTTTTTGGGGAGAGATACTGAATGCTCAGACACATTCACAGACTCCTGACAGTAGATTCAAAAGGTCAAATATTAAAAATTCATATTGACGAAGAAGGAACAAATGAAATATACTCGAATCAATCAAAAGTAAACGTCATGTCATGATCCAAATTGATTCTATGACTTGGCGGTATGTTTTCCGAAGGAGTGATGGAAGATGTGATTTAGTGCACTATGAGAGTCCAAACCCGATATGTGTGCAAGTTCGGGTGACTGGATCAAGGAGTGCAGTAATCATTCAAATTAAAACATTTGTGATCGAGAATGTTCGAAAGTGTTCCAGGCAGTCAGTGGTCAGAAACGAGTAGAGTTTACAAATAGGGGGATCGACATGAAACAGATAGTCAGGAAACGGGGCAAGGGAATGAACAGTGTCATTGCCGCAGCGGCCAGTGTAACGATCGCGCTGACGGGTGTAGGTATGGCCTCCGCGCCAGCGAGCGCCGCCACCACGAAACCAGTCACGATTGTTGTCTATCCGCAGGGATCATGGGCCGAGAACTACAATCCGTTTTCGCCCAACGCCCTGCCTGGAACGGCGGGCGCCATGTATGAACCCTTGGTGCAATTCTTCATGGTCAGCGGGAAATACCAGGATTGGCTGATCAACGGGTTTCATTGGTCGAACGGGAACAAGACGCTCACCTTAAATGTGCGCAAGGGGATCGAATGGTCGAATGGCACTGCATTCAGCGCCAACGACGTGGTGTTCACCTTTGATCTCATGAAAAAATACCCGGCTCTCGATGGCAACGGCGTATGGCAGTTTCTGAGTTCCGTCTCTGCGCCCAATCCGTCCACTGTCGTTTTCACGCTGAAGCAGCCGGACATTGCCGCGTTTTACTATCTGACCAGCGTATTGCCCGTGCCGCAGTCGGTCTGGAGCAAGATCAAGAATCCCGTAACCTACAACAACCCTTCTCCCGTCGCGACAGGCCCCTTCATGCTGCAGCGGTTCAGCTCGCAAGATTACCTGCTCGCGAAAAACCCGCATTATTGGCAAAAGGGTCGGCCCTATGTATCGGGGCTGTCTTTCCCGGCCTACACCTCCAACAGCAGCGTGGAACTCGCGCTGTCGCGGGGGCAGGTCGACTGGGGCTCGCTGTTTGCGCCTGACATTCAAAAGACATACGTCGCCACCAATCCGGCGCATCACAATTACTGGTTTGCCCAGGGCGCCCCGGTCATGCTGTTTACCAACGATGCCAAGTATCCGTTCAACATGCCTCAGGTGCGCATCGCTTTGAGTTACGCGATCAACCGCTCGGCAGTCTCGCAATCGGGAGAATACGGGTATGAACAGCCGGCCAGCGCGCTGGGCATCCCGCCGGGACAGAAGAGCTATATCAACGCGCAGGCGCAGTCCCAGGCGCCGACTCAGTACAATCCGAAAAAGGCGCTGGCGATCCTGAAGTCGGTGGGCTTCAAGAAAAATGCCCAGGGACAGCTCCTGATGCCAAACGGAAAACCTTTCAGCATGCAGATGCTCGTCGTCGCTCCATACTCCGACTGGGTGCAGGACGTCACGGTGATGGCCGGCGACCTGCAAAACATCGGGATCAACGCTCAGGTCAAGCAGTTGCAGTACGCCGCCTACTATTCGGATCTGCAGCACGGAACATTCGACACGGCCATCGGCTGGTCGTTCAGCGGCCCCAATCCATACTATTTCTTCAATTATGCGATGAACTCGGCCATGACCGCTCCAGTGGGGAGCGTGGCTTCGACCAACTTCCAGCGCTATAAGTCGAAGTTGGCGGATCAGTACCTGAAAGAATACAACAGCACATCGAACCCTCAAGTGCAAGCAGGGCTTATGAATAAGCTGGAACAGTTGTGGGTAAAAACGATGCCGTCCATTCCGGTGGTATGGGGGGCCTTCTGGAACGAGTACAGCACGCAGAACTTTACTGGTTGGCCGACGCCGCAAAATCCTTACACAGATCCAGGACCCAATGACACGGCGCTGGAGTTGACGCTGCTGAATATCCGGCCTAACTGATTCAAGGAAACGTGTGTTGCCCGGGCAGCCCTGCGCTCCCGGGCAACTCCTTACAAACACAGGGAAAAGGGAATGGGCCTATGCGCTATTTGATGCGCCGGATTATTTTCTACGTGGTCGCGTTTGTCGCGACGATCACAATCAATTTTTTCCTGCCACGCGCTATGCCGGGTAATCCCGCCGAGGCTCTGATGTCCAAGTTTGGCGGACGGTTGAACCCGCTGGCCCTCAAATCGATCGAGATCGCCTTTGGACTGCATGAACACGAACCGATCTGGAATCAGTATCTGCAGTATTTGGGGCAACTCCTGCACGGCAATCTGGGTACTTCGCTGGCCTATTACCCTGCCTCAGTCAGTGGCCTGATCGGCACTGCATTGCCCTGGACGCTGTTTTTGGTCGGGTTGTCGACCATCATCAGCTTTGTCATCGGCATCATTATTGGTTCCATATCCGCGTGGCGGTTTGGCGGGGCGTTTGACACCTTCATGTCGACGTTTTTTACCTTTACTTATGCGTTCCCCTACTTCTGGATAGCCCTCGCGTGTCTGTACCTGATTGGTTATCTGTGGGGTGTATTTCCGATCAGCGGGGCTTATTCCATGGACTTGGTGCCCACTCTGTCGGGTTCTTTTGTGTTCAATGTGATTCGTCATGCCATTTTGCCGTCGCTGACGATTATCTTCACGTCCGTTGGATATTGGGCGGTTAACATGCGCAACACCACCATCACCACCCTGGCAGAAGACTATGTAACCATGGCGGAAGCAAAGGGGATTACATTAAGAAGGATCTTGCTGCGGTACGCGGGGCGCAACGCGATTCTGCCGAATATCACTGGATTTGCCATGTCGATGGGCTTTATCGTGGGGGGAGCCATCCTGACTGAGATCGTGTTTTCTTATCCCGGGCTGGGAAACCTTTTATTCCAGGCCGTTCAGCAAGAAGACTACCCGCTCATTCAGGGGATCCTCATGATCATTTCCTTTTCCGTGCTGGCTGCCAATTTTGTCGCCGATGTCACGTACTCTTTACTTGATCCGCGCGTAAGGGTAGGTGGTAACCAATGAGCGCCGCATCTCCGTCCAGCACTCCCGCACAGGGGGCGTTCCGGAAATTCAGAGAACGAAACAGCAGAATATTGCCCAACATCAAGGCGCGAATCGGCGTGGGACTGTTGCTTGCGTTTGTGTTGCTGGCTGTTCTGGCGCCTGTGATTTCTCCCTATAGTCCAACCTATACAGGCTTTTCGCTGGGCGCGTCGCCGTCCCCCGCGCACCTGCTTGGCACCACGCGAAGCGGGCAGGACATTCTTTCGCAGTTGATCTGGGGCACCAGACCGAGTCTGGATGTATCGCTCACCACCGGATCTATCACGATGCTTGTGGCGGTGGCGATCGGTATCCTGGCGGGCCTGCTGGAGGGAATCATTGACGAAATTCTCATGCTGGCCACCAATATCGTTCTGGTTCTGCCCAGCATCGTTCTCGTCATCGTCATATCTTCCTATATCTCGGCTGCCAGTGATGTGACAATCAGTTTCATCATCGCCCTGACCAGTTGGCCTTGGGGGGCCCGGGTCATTCGCGCGCAGACGCTTCATCTGAAATCAAAGGACTTTGTCAAGGCTGCCATCGCCTCTGGAGAAAACCATTTCCGCGTCGCGTTTTTTGAGATTCTGCCCAATATGTTCTCACTGGTCGCCGCCAACTTCTTCTTTACGTGCCTGTACGCCGTGGTGACCGTAGCGTCACTGCAGTTTTTGGGGCTCGGCAATATTAACGCAATCAGTTGGGGGAGCATCCTGTATTGGGCCAACAACAGCAACGCCCTGATGATCGGAGCCTGGTGGTGGTTTCTCCCTCCCGGCCTGGCCATTGGGTTGTTGGGGGCGGCTTTTGCGCTGATTAACTTTGGTATCGATGAGTTGACCAACCCCCGGTTGCGAAGGGAGGGGCCATGAGTTGACGGACAACACCGTTCTACGCGTTGACAGTCTGTGGGTCGATTATTACACTCGCAGTGGGCCGATCCGGGTGGTGCAAGACGTGTCATTCGAAATTCGGCGGGGGGAAATTCTCGGTTTGGCGGGTGAATCGGGCAGCGGCAAATCGACGGTGGCCCAGGCCGTCACCCGGCTCATTCGACCGACAGTGGGACGAATGGGCGGAGATGTCTGGCTGCAGGATGAGAACATCGCACAGCTGGACCGTAAAGCTTTGCGCCACATCAAGTGGAAAAAGGTATCGATCGTAGCGCAGAGCGCCATGAACTCGCTGAATCCTGTATTGCGCATCAGGAGTCAGTTTGACGACATCCTCCAGTCCCACGGGCAACGGAATCGCCAGAAGAACTTCGCGCGCATGTGTGAACTGATAGAGATGGTGTCTTTGTCGGCGGAAGTGCTGGATGCCTTTCCCCACCAACTGTCAGGCGGGATGAAGCAGCGGGTGGCGATAGCCATGGCCTTGTTGTTTCATCCAGACCTGGTGATCATGGATGAACCTACGACAGCGCTGGATGTGATTGTGGAACGGGAGATCGTGTCTGAGATCAAACGCCTGCAACGCCAGTTTGGCTTTTCTGTGCTGTTTATTTCCCATGACCTGGATCTTCTTTTGCGAATGGCGGACAGGGTGGCGATCATGTACGGCGGATACTTGATGGAAATCGGTTCCGTTCAGGAGTTTGCCCATCCTTTGCACCCCTACAGCCGGGCGCTGCTGCAGTCGTTTCCCGCGATCGGCGCTGTCGGCGCAGAACGCAGGCGCGGGATCCCCGGCTACCCTCCAGATCCGGCCAATCCGCCTGGCGGGTGCCGCTTTCACCCGCGCTGCTCGCACAGCAGCGAACGCTGTGGCAGCGACCTGCCCGTATGGGAAGCGGTGGAGGGCGCAGGCGACCAGAGGGTACGCTGTATCCGGTGGAGGGAGATTCCGAATGAATCGCACACAGGCTCTGATTGAACTGCAAAATGTGAGCAAGCGGTATCGGCGCCGGACGGCTGGCTCCGCCCGCGACACCTATGCCATGCGCTCTGTCAATCTGGCCATACGGCCCGGGGAAGTTGTCGCTCTGGTTGGCGAAAGCGGCAGCGGCAAGTCGACGACCGGGGCCATCATTGCGGGGCTTGAGACACCGACTTCTGGCAGTGTGGTATTTGTCGGCGACACTCTGCCGTCCAGGCTGTCCGGCGATCGGTTGAAAGATTATCGGCGGCGCGTACAGATCATATTCCAGGATCCGTTTTCATCGTTGAATCCTGTTCATACGATAGGGTATCATTTGATGCGTCCTCTGTTGATTCATAAAGTGGCTGCATCGCGCGCTGTGGCTCTTCAGGCGGCGGAAGGTCTGTTGGAAGCGGTGGGGTTGCAGCCTGCCGCAAACTATTTGCGCAAGATGCCTCACCAGTTATCGGGCGGTCAACGCCAACGGGTGGGTATCGCCAGGGTGCTTGCGACGAATCCTGAACTGCTGGTGGCGGATGAACCGACTTCCATGCTGGATGTATCGCTCCGTCTGGACATCATGAACCTCCTGCTGGATTTGCGGGACAAGCGTCAACTGGGCATGCTGTATATCACGCACGATCTGTCGGGAGCGCATTACATGGCCGACCGGATCATGGTGATGTACCGCGGCATGATTGTCGAAGAGGGGCTCTCCGGGGTCCTGCTGAGTTCTCCCTCGCATCCCTACACGCAGATTTTGATGAATGCGCTGACACGAGATATCACTGGTCTGGAGGACATCCCGTCACCCGTGGACACACAGTCTGCAGAGCAGGGCTGTTCCTTTGCCAGCCGCTGCCCGCACCGGATGGCAGTGTGTGTGTCTGAACTGCCGGACTGGGCGACTGTGGCGGAAGGGCATCGAGTCAACTGTCATCTGTATTCCTGTTCATCCTAGGCAGGCAAGACAGGGGAAGGGAGAGTCAGTCCATATGTATCAACAGACGGGAAACCCGGAACGTCTACTGAAGGTGGAGCGGTACGCTAAAGTCCTCAACTGGCTTAAAGACCGGGACGGCAAGGGAAGGATTTCTGACCTCAGCGACATCCTGCAGGTTTCACCCATAACGGTGCGCCGCGATGTCGCTGAATTGGCCAGGCAGGGTCTGGTGCAGGCAACCCGCGGCGGTGTTATGTTGCTGCAGTCATCCGCCACGTTTGAGCCGATCTATCACGCCAAACTGAACGAAGAGGCGGACGCCAAGGAGCGGATCGCCCGTTACGCCGTTTCGCAAATCCGCGACGGCGACACGATCCTGCTCGATGGCGGCACGACAGTCGGAGCCATGGCAAAACACCTGCTTGGCCGCAATTTGACCGTCGTCACCAACGCGCTGAATGTCATTAACGTGCTGTCCAATGATCGCGGCATCCGCCTGATAGCTATCGGGGGCATGTTTCGCGGAACGTCACAAACTTTTCTCGGACCGCTGGCCAATCGTGTCTTGCAGGAACTGCGGGTGGACAAATCTTATCTGGGCACTGAGGGCTTCAGTCCGCAGCGGGGTTTTGAGGTGCCCGATGAAGATGACGCTTCCTTTAAAGAAGTTGCGGTTGAGGCCTGTGAGAGTGTCTGGGTGCTGGCTACACACAGTAAGTACAACCAGGTTCGCCTCCATCGTTTCAGCAGTTGGAACGGTATCAAGGGACTGATCACCAGTCAGGGTCTGTCGGACACAGCTCTAAGACAGTTTGAGGAGCGTCGCCTGCAAGTGGTAACTGTATAGTATGCATCAGTCATTCGTATACATGAGTATCCTGTTTTGCCTGAACGGGCTATCCGCGCACTCCCCCTCTTAGACGCGAAGCGACCAGTGGAAACAGAGCAGCAAGGAGATGAAATGGATGAAGATTGGTCTCAGCACGTACAGTCTGTTGCAGGCGGTTAAGAGCGGGGCGCTGGCTCCCCTCGATCTACTCGATTGGATCGCGGCGCGAGGCGGCGCTCATGTAGAGATCGTTCCGATCGGATTTGAAGTGACGGACGATATGGCGGATCAGTTTCGGGAACGGGCGAGACACCTCAATATAGAAATCTCCAATTACCTGATAGGCGCTGACTTCATCAAGAACGATGGGGCCGCGTACGAGCGCGAAGTGGAACGGGTGATGCGTCAGGTTGATGTCGCAAAGCGATTGGGAGTATCGCTCATGCGCCACGATGTGGCGTGGCGGCCGCCTGCCGACGCATCCATTTGGCAGTTTGAAGAAGATTTGCCCCGGATTGTGGCCGCCTGTCAAAGGATTGCAGACTATGCGCAATCGCTTGGCATCGTAACGACGGTGGAGAATCACGGCTACTTTGTGCAACATAGCGATCGTGTGATACGGTTGGTTCAGGCGGTCAATCGGCCGAATTTTCGCCTGACGGTGGATGTGGGCAACTTTCTCTGCGTGGATGAAGATCCTGTCGCTGCTGTGCAGAAATGTTTGCCATATGCAGCCATGGTTCATCTGAAGGACTTTTACGTGCGTTATGACCAAACGAGTCCCGGCCATGGATGGTTCTCCACCGCCGGCGGACATTTCCTGCGAGGGGCGATGGTGGGGCACGGTGACGTGCGGTTGCGCGATATTGTCGCGGCCGTCAAACGGGCGAAGTACGATGGATTCGTATCGGTAGAATTCGAGGGCCTGGAGGAGAGTCGCCTGGCTTCCGAGGAAGGTTTGAAAAATGCCAGGGCTCTGTTGGAACAATCCTGATTCCGACTGATAAGAGAAAGTTCTGGACGAGAGACATGAGCAGGACAAGGAGCTGATCGATTTGTTGCGCGCGCTCATTATTGGCGGCGGCGCCATGGCGCGGACACATGCCGAAATCTACACCCAACTGGTCGATGCCAGCGTCGTAGGGGTGGTCGATCCAGACGTCAGAGGCAGGCAGTTGGCCGCTGATCTGCATGTTTCATACAGCGAGAGCCTGAGCGAGGTGGACTGGACTGCGTTCGATGTGGCGCACGTATGCGCGCCGACGCCCTGGCATCGCGAGATGGTGGTCGAAATCGCGAAAAATCACAAGCACATTCTCTGCGAAAAGCCGATTGCCAGAACACTGGCTGATGCCGAAGCGATGATTGCGGCGTGTGAACAGAGTGGCGTACGCCTGATGATTGGACACTGTGTGCGCTATTTTCCCGAATACAGGCGAGCCAAGGAACTGGTCGATGCGGGCCGGATAGGTCGCGTTGCGATTGCCCGACTGTTTCGCGGCGGATCGTTTCCTCCGACGGATACCTGGCAGGACTGGTATGCCAACCGGCATTGGAGCGGCGGCGTTTGCGTCGATCTGATGGTGCACGATTTTGACTTTTTGCGCTGGCTGTTTGGACCGGTTGCCCGGGTGTTCGCAAAGTCTACATACGGTGAGTCGAATCGAATTGAACTGACTCTTGCCACACTTCGTTTCCACAGTGGCGTGATCGCGCATGTGACCGGATCATGGGCCCACACGGGGTTTGGCACTCGCTTTGAACTGGCCGGCAGCCTGGGTTTACTGGAGCATGACAGCTTTAAAGCGGGCACGGTGTTTCACGAGGCGACGGTTCCGCAAGCGTTCGATGTAACGCAGGGCATTCAGGCGCCCAGAACTCATGCCCACAAGAGTCCCTATCGGTTGGAAATCGAAGACTTTCTCGACGCGATCGTCCATGACAGACCTTTTTACGTCACGGCGCACGACGCGCTGGAGGCGCTGCGCATAGGTTTGGCTGTAGAACAATCGGCTTTGACCGGGATGCCCGTTGACCTGTAAAACGCAAGAGGGAGGAAACCGGTTTGACTCGCATAGGAATTGTATCGACCGCGCACATGCACGCGCACAGTTACATATCGGCTATCGAGACGTTGCAGGATGTGACGGTCACAGGGGTTTACGATGAAGACACAGAGCGCGGGCGGCAGTTTTGCGGAGCGCACGGCGTGCCCTTTCTAGGTGAAATGGATGCTCTCCTTGGCGAATCTGATGCGGTGCTGATCGCCGCGGCCAACGCAGACCATCGGCGTTACGTGGAGCAGTCAGCGGCGCGTGGTGTTGCCATATTGTGCGAAAAACCGATTGCAACAAGCGTCGCGGATGCGACGGCTATGGTGAAGGCGGCTGAGTCGGCGTGCGCGCCGCTCTATATGGCGCTGCCGGTCCGTTTCGTGCGCGCCGCCGCTGAACTGCGAAAGATCGTCCGCGCCGGCAAGATCGGTCGGGTGCTGGCCATGACCGGAACCAACCACGGGTACATCCC
>JAJZCB010000079.1 GCA_021846285.1 Bacillota bacterium | reverse complement strand
TCCTCCGAACTGACCCGAGGGCGTCCCGGAGGCCGCTGATGTGACCGCTGCATGATTCTTCGCCTCCCGTTCCGTTCATACGGATAAGTGTACCATACACAAGACCATGATAAAAAATCGTGAGCAACAGGCCGTCTTGCGCGTCCAGAACCTTCCTGTATACTGGTGATTGTACTGGGTTTCACAGCATCTTCCGAAACAGCATGAAAGGAATGCGAATGCGGCCATGCCGATTATCGACGTAAACGCAGACCTTGGTGAAGCGTTCGGACGCTACAGGGTTGGCGACGACGGCGCCTTGTTGGGCATTATCTCGTCAGCCAATATTGCCTGCGGGTTTCACGCCGGCGATCCGCACGTCATGGCCAGCACGGTAAGCCGCTGTGTCGAGATGGGAGTGCGTGTTGGCGCTCACCCCGGATTCCCTGATTTACAAGGATTCGGGAGACGGCGTATCCCCATGTCTGCGCAAGAGGTCAGAGATATCGTACTGTATCAGGTTGGAGCGTTGGCGCTTCTCGCGGAGTCGGCTGGAGCGCCTCTTCGGCATGTAAAACTGCATGGCGCGCTGTACAATTGGGCAGCGTATGACGAAGAGATCGCCACTGCCGTTGTCGAAGCTTTGCGCGGATTGCGGCGAAACCTGATCCTGTACGCCCCTGCCGGCAGTCCCATGGTTCAGACGGCCGCCGCCGCAGGACAGTCGGTCTGGCAGGAGATATTCGCGGATCGCAATTATGAACCCGACGGCACTCTGACGGCGCGTACCCACCCGCTTGCGCTGCTGCGCGATCCAGTCGACGTGGCAGAGAGACTGAGCCAGTCTTTGCAACGAGGCGCCATCCGGAGCAGAACAGGCGAAACAGTGGCTGTTACGGTAGATACAATCTGTGTTCATGGCGATGAACCAACCGCTGTGGCAACGGCGAAAGCGGTCAGAAACACCGTGCGCTCCTGCGGCTACACGTTGGTCAGAGCTACAGACTAGCCGGATATCGAGCGACTGCCGCGGAGGGGGCGTGTTTCTTGTGGCCCGTGTGCTGGTGACAGGTGGAACCGGTTTTATCGGCAGGCATATCATTCGGCTGCTACTGGATAGAGGCGACACTGTGGTCGTGGCTTCCAGAGATCCCGCACGTGCAGAAGATCTGTTTGACCATGCGGTGACCGCCTTGGACCTGCACAGGTCGGACGGAGCTTCCCGGATGCGCTTTGACGCAGTCATCAACCTCGCTGGCGAATCGCTCAGTTCCGGACGTTGGACCCCGGACCGCAAACGAGCGATTTTTGAGAGCCGTCAAAGGGGAACGCGCGACATCGTAGAACTGCTCAGACAACTGAGCCCCCGCCCTGAAGTATTGGTCAATGCATCGGCGATCGGGTTTTACGGCGCTAGTGACTCAAGCACATTCACAGAACAGACCGAACCTGAGAGACGCGATTTTCTGGCGGATGTGACAGCCATGTGGGAGCAGGAAGCGAATCATGCCGCAGAGTTCGGAACGCGGGTGGTCTGTGCGCGTTTTGGGATGGTTCTTGGCGTCGATGGAGGCGCGCTTGGCAAGATGGCCTTGCCCTACCGTTTTTACATTGGAGGGCCGATCGGCTCAGGTCGCCAGTGGGTGTCCTGGGTTCATGTTGAGGACGCCGCGCGCATGATTCTCTGGAGCCTGGACCACGCGAATATGGCAGGGCCGCTGAACGTCACTGCGCCGGCGCCTGTTCAGATGCAGGAGTTTGGCAAGACGCTTGCGCAGATTGTTCGTGTTCCGCACTTTTTGCCGATGCCGGCATTCGCCCTACGGGCGTTACTCGGAGAAATGGCTGATCTCGTCCTGACAGGGCAGCGTGTAGTTCCGGAAAAAGCTCTGGCCGATGGTTTCTCGTTTCGCTACGGGGTGCTGTCCGCAGCGTTGGGCGATTTGTTGGAGCCATACTGAGTTTTGCTGAACGGCGTGCGAATACTGATGACAACATGACAAATTGCCTGTTGCCAAATTGACCAGATTGGAGTAGTCTGAATGCGATGCCATGTAAGCGTTCGTGATAGTCATAAGTGAGGTTGCTATGCACAACGGAAGACTATCTGCGGTCACATTATGTGCAATCATTCACAATGTATTATGTGAAAAATGACTCAATGTGGGAGAGGAATGACGCATGCACATCGTAGTCTGTATCAAGCAGGTGCCAGACAGTCGTGAAATTCGCATAGATCCTGTGACGAACACACTTGTCAGGCAGGGCGTACCCGCTATCGTCAACTACTATGATCTACACGGACTGGAAGAGGCTTTGCGCTTCAAGGATGAAATGGGCGCGCGCGTTACTGTTGTGTCGATGGGCCCGCCATCTGCGGAGAAAGCATTGCGACAGTGCATATCGATGGGCGCCGACGAAGCGGTGCTCGTCAGCGATCGGGGTTTTGCCGGCGCCGATACGCTAGCCACCTCGTATGTTATCGCCATGACCGTCCAGAAGGTTGCAGCGGAAATGGAACCCGTGGACATAGTCTTTTGCGGCAAGCAGACTCTTGACGGCGATACCGGTCAGGTCGGACCCGGCGTGGCCTGCCGACTCGACTACGAGCAAATGACTTACGTCGAGAAAGTTGTGGAACTCAACGAGGGAGAACGGACGGTCACGGTGCATCGGCATCTTGAAGACGGCGTGGAGGTTGTAAAAACGAAACTGCCGGTGTTGATCACTGTGCTCACGGAACTCAACAAGCCCAGGCGCGCCAGTTTGCCTGGGGTGTTACGCGCAGCCAAATACAAGCCAATCGTGTGGTCAACCAACGATTTTCCGGATCTGGACCGCTCGAAAATCGGTCTTAAGGGATCTCCCACCATCGTCTCCAAGACGTGGGTGCCGGAACCGCGCAAAGTGAATACGGAGATGATTGCGGCCGACGGTGTTGAAGCCTTGAGTGCGGCCCTGATCGACAAACTGTGGAACACAGACTTGCCAACCCGTCTGGGCTGGTCATAGGAGGAGTCCATATGGAAACAGAGAAGGTCACTGGAGTTGACGATGCCGCCGGGCAACCTGCTGCGGGCGTCAAACCGCGCCGTGAGAAAATTGTCCTTGACACACCTGATTTCTCGGATTACAGAGGCATCCTGATCGTTGTGGAACAGCGAGCCGGTTTGGGGAAAAAGGTGTCGTGGCAACTGCTTGGCGAGGGACGCAAGCTTGCGCAGAAACTGGACACAGAACTGATGGCGCTTGTCATCGGTTCCGATGTCGGCGAGCTTGCGCAGGAAGCCATTTATCGCGGGGCGGACAAGGTCTACCTATGCGACTCGGAGGAACTTCGCGATTACCGAACCAGGCCATACAGCCAGATATGTCTGCATGCGATTGCAACTGTCAAACCCGAGATCGTACTGATTGGGGCGACATACTGGGGCCGCGATCTGGCAGGCGCGATCGCCACTCATTTGCCAACAGGACTGACGGCTGATTGCACGCAGCTTGACGTGGATGAAAATCGTCTATTGATGGCCAGTCGTCCCGCGTTTTCCGAAAAGATGCTGGCCACTATCTTGTGCAAACAGTATAAACCGCAAATGGCGACCGCCCGTTCCGGTGTCTTTTTGGCGCTCCCGAGGGATCCGTCGCGCTCCGGCGCAATTATCCCGATACCCGCGCAAATGACGGCTGATGAGATCGCGACCGAAGTGCTTGCGTTCCTTGAACAAACGGAACGCGTCAATCTCGAAGACGCGGAGATTATCGTAGCGGGTGGACGAGGTCTCGGCGGTCCCGAACCGTTTGCCCTGCTTCAGGAACTCGCCGATGCGCTCGGCGGCGTGGTGGGCGCTTCACGTCCGGCGGTTGACGCCGGCTGGATCGGACACGACCATCAGGTAGGGCAAACAGGATCGACGGTTCGTCCCAAACTATACTTTGCTATCGGTATCTCAGGCGCCGTGCAGCATGTGGTCGGCATGCAGCATTCCGATGTGATTGTTGCCATCAATCGCGATCCGGATGCGCCGATCTTTAAAGTCGCCAATTTCGGAATCGTTGGGGATCTGTTCGCCATCGTGCCAGCCATCACGAAAGCTGTGAGAGAGCGCCGTCAACTTCCGTTTGAGTCCAAATCATCCGTAGTGGAAGCTGTCGCTGCGACATCTGGATGAGAAGCTGTTTTCAATATCGCTGGAAAGACCGTCAGGGGGAGTGAGCATGGCCAACGAGCGTTTTGACGCGATTGTTATAGGTGCTGGCCCGGCAGGCAGCGCGGCCGCATATACGATGGCTAAGGCCGGGTTGAACGTGGTGTTGATTGAACGGGGAGAATTTCCGGGCGCGAAGAACATTTTTGGCGGAGTCATCTATCGGAAACAGCTTGAAGAAATCATTCCTGAATTCTGGAAAGAAGCGCCGCTCGAACGTCAGATCGTTGAACAGAGACTGTGGCTCCTCGGAGATCAGTCCGTGGTCACGTTCGGCCATCGCAACGAAGCGTTCAAAGAGCCCGCCAATTGCTGGACCGGACTTCGAGTCAAGTTTGATCAGTGGTTTGCGGGCAAGGCGGAACAGGCTGGTTCGCTCAACATTTACGAGACCGTGGTCACGGAGTTGTTGCGGGAGGGCAATAAAGTCGTTGGCGTGCGCACGGATCGCGAGGAAGGGGATCTGTACGCCAATGTGGTTGTGGTTGCAGACGGCGTCAACTCACTGCTCGGCAAGTCGCTCGGCGTGCATCGCGAATGGAAACCCGATGAGGTGTCGCTGGCTGTCAAGGAAGTCATTGCGATGCCAAAGGAGAAAATCCTCGACCGGTTCAACCTGGAGGACAATGAAGGGGTGACCATTGAATTTGTGGGGCAGACCGGTGGGATGGCAGGATTGGGCTTTCTGTACACCAATCAGGACACGTTGTCTTTTGGTGTGGGCGTCATGGTCAGCGATCTGAAGCGCACACATGTTAAACCGTATGAATTGCTGGAGAGCGTCAAACAGCATCCGATGCTGAAGCGGGTTCTTCAGGGTGGGGAGACCAAGGAATACTCCGGGCATCTCATTCCGGAGGGCGGATACCACTCCATACCACCGCTCTCGGGGGACGGTTGGCTGATCTGCGGCGATGCGGCCCAACTCGTAAACTTCGTCCACAGAGAAGGAACCAACCTGGCCATGACATCGGGTCGCTTCGCGGCGGAAGCGATCATTGAGGCGCATGCGGCGGGCAATTTCAGCCGAGCGGGACTGATGGGATATGATCGGCGCGTCCAGGGGTCATTTGTTCATAAGGATTTGAAGAAATATCGCGGCATGCATGCGATGATGCGCGATGTCGATCCCGGTTTGCTGTTTGACAAATTGCCTCGCGCGGTCAATGAGGCCGCCTATCAGATGTTGCTGATCGACGGGGTGTCGAAGGCGGAAAAACAGCGTATGGCGATTCGCGGTCTTACGGGTGTTGCGGGGGGAACCATGAATTTGGTTAAACTCGGGATTAAGGGATGGAGGGCGATTAACGGATGAGCTCACTAGCCGAAAAACTCTACACGATTCGCTACAAAGTCGATGAACAGTCGCATCTGATTATTAAAGATCAGAAGACGTGCCTTAATTGCCAAACCAAGGAGTGCCAGGACTTCTGTCCCGCCGATGTGTACCACTGGATTGAAAAGGAAAAAATGACGAGCGTCGCCTTTGAAAATTGCATCGAATGCGGTACGTGCAGGATTGGCTGCCCTGCGTATAACATTGAGTGGGTATACCCAAAGGGCGGGCATGGCATTACCTATAAGTTCGGTTGATGTGAGTGAGTGCGCGACAGAGGGCGAATGGATGTGTCCGTTCGCCCTCCTGCTTTTGTGCTCCCCCGATTCTTCCTGTAATTTGGTCTTTTTCATGATATGATGGCAACACATGGAGATATCAGTCGCCAAGGCTGGAGTTGGAGTCATTGCAGCGCCCATGACTTTTTCGGAACTGAGGGGGGAGGCTGGCGGTTGGCAAGACAGATGTCGACGGTTCTTCTGAGATCTGACATGATTCTTGGGCGCACGCTGTACGATGCGCAGGGCCGGGTGTTGCTGCAAAGAGGCATGGTGATTCGAGAGCAGTACATAAAGAAAATTAGAAATATGTTTGCATCGATTTATATTGAGGACGAGCTGTCGGCAGGGATCGATCTGGCCGAAACAGTACCCGTGGAGATCCGTTTGGCCATGCAACAAACCCTGTCTCGCCAGTGGGAACATTGGGGGCAGCATGCTTCGTTTGAGCGCCTGACGCTGCAACCGGGTTTTGCCCGTGGGCTGAGGGAGCAGATGAAAACGCTGCTGCAGATCGTATCGAATACGTCGGTGATCCGGGAAGATCTCTCGACGCTTGCGTCATTTGACAATGGTACGTACGTTCACTCCATGAACGTAGCTATATACGCAATGATGCTCGGCCATGCGCTGCAACTTCCCGAGTCTCTGCTCATCGACCTTGGCATCGGGGCGATGCTGCACGACATCGGCAAATTGTGGGTGCCCGCCGAAGTCATCAATAAACAGGGTCCGCTGACTGCTCCTGAGATGGCGGTCATGCAACGCCACGCAGAGTGGGGTCACCATGTGCTCGCAAAACAGACGGAGTTGTCCTATCTTGTGGCTCACTGCGCCTACCAACACCATGAGCGTCTGAATGGCAGCGGGTATCCGCGTGGACTGACGGGAGATGAGATGCACCAGTTCGGAAAAATTCTCGCGGTTGTCGACGTATACGACGCCATGGTGATGCACAGACCCTATCGGGCAGGCTTCCCGCCCGCCGACGTGATGGAGTATCTGTTTTCCAGGGCAGCCACGGAGTATGATCTTGATCTCGTTTCACTCTTTAGCCAGAAAGTGGCCATGTACCCGCTCGGTTCCACCGTACAACTCAGTGATGGAACCGCCGCGCTTGTCGTGCGAATCCATGAAAATGTGCCGTCGCGACCCGTCGTGCTTGTTGTGAAAGGACCCGATGGAGAACCTGTGGAACCGGGGGAAGTGGATCTCTGCCTGCAGCTGAACCTTACGATTACGCGAACGCACGCCACAGTCATCATGGAGAGCATTGACTAGGACATGGGTTCTCTTTGCGTTGACAGGATTCAATTCGAAACGGGAAGGGGTGTCGATCAGCGTGGATGTCTTGTCCTTTCGGCGCCGTTATGAAGGTGAGTGGAAGGCGTTGGAAGATCTGCTGAGAGGCAGGATGCGTGGACGTGCAGCCATGTTGCAGGGAGATCGCATCGGGGAACTGACGCGTCTGTATCAGGAAGTGACGAGCCATTTGTCGTACGCCCGCGCCTACTTTCCCGATCACGATGTGACGGTCTATCTCAATGCGCTGGCAGCGCGAGCGCATTTGGTTCTGTACGGGAAACAGGGAGGGCAGTGGCGAAACGCTGGTCACTTCTTTTCCGCCGACTTTCCTGCCGCAGTTCGTTCCTGCGGCGCCTTTTTTGCCCTGTCGTGGCTGATCATGTTGAGCGGGATGGCCGTCGGGTTTATCGCAGTTTTGCTCTCGCGAAACTCGCTGTACGCATTTTTGCCCGCCAGTTTCGTCCATCTGTTTCATCCCTCTGAGGCCGGGCCGCACGTTGTGAATGCACCTCTCATGGCTAGCTCCATCATGTCGCACAACATTGAAGTGACTGTCCTGTCGTTTCTCGGGGCTTTTACGCTCGGTCTGTTCACAATCTATGAACTCTACTTCAACGGCCTGCTGCTCGGCGCCCTTGCCGCTCTCTTTTCACACGACCATCGCTCGTTCATGTTTTGGTCTCTCATTTTGCCACACGGGTTCATTGAACTTACGGCTATTTCCATTGCGGGAACCGCAGGTCTGCTTCTCGCCTATCGCTTGCTTGTTCCGGGTCGATTGACCCGGCGCGAGAGTTTTCGGATGGCGGCCCTGACCGGCGCACGCTTGCTCGCGGGCGCCATGGTCATGCTTGTCGTTGCGGGTACCATCGAGGGATTTTTGACGCCGTCCGCGCTGTCGATCAGTTTCAAGTACGCCTTCGCCGCGTGTACGGCAGTGTTGCTGGTATTGTATTTCGCTTTTGCCGGAAGACGCGGCTCATTTCGCCGCTCACATGGAGCAGGGTGAACGAATCGATGAGCAGAGTTCTCATCTGGCAGGTCCAACGTTTTTTGGAGGAGGGCGCCTGTGCTTAGGGCAGAACATTTACACAAAGAATTCGGTTCCACCGTAGCCGTCGACGACGTGACGCTGTCGTTGCGAGAAGGTGAACTGTTTGGGTTTTTGGGTCCAAACGGGGCGGGGAAAACCACAACCATTCGCCTGATGGCGGGGCTGCTCACGCCTAGCAGCGGGCGGGTGTGGATCGGCGACGCGGACTTGCAGCGCAATCCCATCGAGGCCAAACGGTTGCTCGGGTATGTTCCTGATCGGCCGCTTGTATACGAAAAACTCACAGGTCGGGAGTTTGTCCGTTTCATGGCGGCGCTGTATGAGTTGCCTAAGGGAGCGGAGGCGATCGCCGACCAGTGGTTTGCCGACTTTGATTTACGGGATGCGGCAGATAGTCTGATCTCCACCTATTCACACGGGATGAAGCAAAAGATCTCTTTGATCGGTCAACTCGTTCATCGTCCCAAGGTGTTGTTACTCGACGAGCCTACAGTCGGGCTGGATCCAAAAGGAGCGAGAACTCTGCGAAACGCCTTGCGGCGGTTTTGCGATGAGGGCCTGACGATTCTGATATCGACGCACCTGCTGCCCGTGGCAGAGATGATGTGCGACCGTGTGGGCATCATGGACAAGGGAAGACTGATCGCACAGGGAACGATCTCCGAACTGCAGAGTGCGTATCAGACGGACGCGGGGTTGGAAGATCTGTTCTTACGGTTGACAGACGGCGAAAAAGGGGATGCGCCAGATTGGACCTGATGTCCGATGTTCGCCGTGCAGGTCAGATCGTTCGTTGGGAACGGATTGTTGCGAAACGCACACTCACTATTGGAAAAGTGAGGCGTGTAGTCGGCTGGGCGGCTCTCGTGATATTTTTTTCCGCCATTGCGGTGACGACGGTAACTCCTCTCTTTGCCAGCACTGAGAATGCAGGTGCGCGTAGTGACTTTCTCATGATGTTGTCACTGTTTGCAGGCGCATTTCTACTCTATCTACAGATGCTGCTGATGTATAACAGGATCGTGGTCGCCAACTCGGAGTTATTGCTCACAGCGCCCATCAACGGAAGAACTGTTCTGATGGCTCGCGTGGCAGGCGGTTTTCGATTATCCTTGGTGTACGCATTGGCGGGTCTGCCTCTGGTGATCGCATACGGTATGGCATCACATGTTCCAGTTGTGTACTATCCCCTGGCCACTATGTTCCTGGTTCTCGAAAGTCTTATGGTAACGGCGTTGGCTCTGGCTATTGTCATGCTCCTGATGCTCATCCTGCGGCGAAGGATTTCCAGAGATTTTCTTGCCGTAGTCAGTTCTGTACTGGCTGCGGTGGTCTTTGTTGCACCGCGTTTGTTGGCGGCTGGGCATGTGGGTGTTACCATGTCGGGTCAGTTTTGGCAAGCGCCTGTTTTTTATGTTTTGCCTCTGTTGTGGTTTGCCCGAGGATTGATTGCGCTGTCCGGAGGCGCGACAGTCAGTGTCCTGTATGCGGCGCTGTCGTTATGCATCACTATCGTATCGATGGCGTTGAGCTTATGGATTGGTCAGCGATCCTTGCATGAAAGATTGACGCGCATGACTGATGAAAAGGATGTGCGGCGCCGGAAACGGCGCTCGGCGTCCGTCCAAGGTCCGACAACGACGGCGCGGGTCGTCGTGGACCAGACGCATGGCGGCGCGCAACCGCGGTGGGGGTTTCCGTCCGCCGTTATCGCCATTGGGAAAAAGGACCTGTTGCGCCTGAAAAGGACTCCAGGGGATCTTGTGAGCTATCTGTTTCCGTCCATATATCTGCTCTATTTTCTCTTTCAGCGCCCTTCCTCTGGCAGTCAGTCCATAGCCGCGCTTGTGCCGCTATTTTTACTCGTGCTGACAAGTACGATGGGTCGCATTCCAATCGCCAGTTTTGGAATCGAAGGTGAGCAGATCTGGGTATATATGCAGTCGCCTGCAAGCGTCAGTCAAATCGTTGCGGGAAAGTGGCTTTACAGTTCTCTTCCGACGGCCATCTGGTGGGAACTGCTTGCCATTCTTCTCGGAGTCCTGGGAGTGGCTCCGTACCCGTTGGTTGGCATACTGGCGGTTACAGGACTGTGGTTGGTGCCAAGCGCAACCGCGCTCACACTGCCATTTGCCGTACACTCCGCTGCGTTCAAAGTGCGCCGTGTCGGTCAGAGAAATGTATATGTGACGCGAACGTCAGGATTTTATCTGCTTGTGCTGCTGCCTTACCTGTTGGTACAGTCGGTCGCAACGGCAGTGGCCAGCCTGCCCTTTCTCCCGATAGCGCTGCCTTTCGGTTGGCTGATGGGCGGCAGTCCCGTGTGGCGCGTGGCACTCGGTCTTGGCGCCTCACTTCTACTGTCTGTCATAGCGTCGCTCATCGGGTGGTCGATGACTGCAGAGGCCTGGCGGTCGAAGGTCGTGTTGCTTTTGCAATCGGGAAGTCTCGACTGATCAGGAACGAGTTCGGCGGAGCAGAGCGTTTCAACGGTTTATGGCGACTGCTTCCAGGCGGCGTCCAACTCTTTGAGCAATGCGAGTGCAGGCTGCGTCGACGCCCAATCAGTGAATGCCGGAGGGTGTCCGAGCCCGTCCCCCAGCCCTTCGCTGATCACATACTGCATCAGCCGTTCCGCGAGGAATATCCTGCGACTGTTCTGCAATCGCGATTCTCTGGCCAAAAATGCAGTCACCAGTTCGCGGGTGCGGTCTGAACAGCGTAAGGCCAGTTGTGCCGCCTCGTAGGGAACAGGGATGGGCGCGGTCTGCGTTACGTTGGCGTGATTGCGAGATGTGCCCTTACGGAGATCCGACTGCACAGAGGCGGGTCTATACGACAGGGAGGTCGATCTGCGGTCCATGATGACAACGGTTCCCGCCGCCAGGTCCCCCAGTCGTTGTTCTCTCTTGGTCAGGAGAATGCATATCATGCCGATCAGATAGCCCGTCGGAAGAAAGTCGACAATTCTTACAATATTGCGCGCTAGTGCCGAAAAAAAGCTGATGGACTGCCCCGACTGACTCACAACGCGCAGTTTGATCAGCCGTTTGCCAGGAGTCTGACCGTTCCATAGTCCCTCAAACAGTACGAAGTAGAGCAGGGGCAAAAAGACGAGGAGCAAGATATAGAGAGCGATCTCGTAGTTGCCCGGCGTGGTCATGCCCGACAACGCCAGCGGGCGCCCTGCTCCCGCGCGGTTCGCGGCAAACAGACCTACCAGCAGCAGGACGTAGCACAAAAGCAGAAAACCAGCATCGATCAACGCGGCGATGGCGCGACTCCCAATGCCCGCGATCTGCCATTCCAAAGTCGCCTGTTCCGGCGTAGTAATTGATAGAGTCCGTTCCATGGTTGCTGAGAGAGTCCTCCTTGTCAGGGATGAGTGTTCCAGATGTGGGTCAGGAGCGACGAGAGTTTTTGAAACGGGCGTATGCTCTTGCCACGTCCGGCAATAACTCCGTTCTGGTTTCTATCACGTCAATTCCTCGCGCCGTTAACTGCTCCTTGTATTCACGCCGACGATTTAGCAAACCGGCGGCCGCTCCCAGGGCGGTTGACTCTGCGACATTCCTGACCGGCGTGATCATGGCGCCCTCGAGAGCCTCATCGGTAAACGACGCTACCACGCAACTGTGACGTCGTTCAAGAATGGCCATTCTGCGCAAGAATAGATCATTGGCTGCGAGATCAGTTAAATCGGAGAACAGAAGCAGCAGTGATCGGCGTTTATAATGCGAAAACACGATATCGATCAAGGTGTGCACGCCCGTGTATACAGGATGAGGCGCCACGTCGGACAGGGAATCAACCAACTCGCGAATTCCCGCTTCACCCTTAACTCTGCGTACATGCGTGTGAACGCGATCGGAATAGGTGATTGCAGTCACTTCGTCACCGTTTTTGAGCGCCCCTCCAGCCAGCAGAAGGGCGGCCTCAAGCGCCAGATCCAGTCGTGTCTTTCCGCTCTGTTGGATCACGCCCATACCGCGGCCGCAGTCCATGGCAAGAATGATGTGTTGTCCGCGTTCGGGTTGATACGCATTTTTCATGGGAAATCCCTTGCGGGCAGTCGCGTGCCAGTTGATATGCCGCGGGTCATCGCCGGCAGCATAGTTGCTGATATGGGAAAACTCGGTCTGCCCGGATCCTGTGCGCCGAAGGTGTGAGCCTTCGCGCAACAGCACCTGTTCCAGAGCCGCCTGTCTCTCGGAGGTCATCCGCAGATCGGGCCAGACTGTCACCGTTTTTGCCGCTTCAGCGCGATACTGCCGGCACATCAGGCCGAGTCGGCCAAACAGTCTGATATGGATGTTCCCAAACGAAACGTTGCCCCTTTGCAGAGGCACCAGATCGTAGGCCATCGTCGTATCTCCGACGGCCAGCAGCGCCTCGCGCGTATCGGACTCTGCATGGGTCAATGACGGCAGATCATCCCTGATCCGCGCTCGCCGAAAAGTTGCATCCGCCCAAGCGCGCCCGGCAGCGTCTACTGTGACGCAAAGAGAAATCCGCGCCCGTTCACTCACCTGTAAGCGAGGCGCCAACCTGGTTGCGGATATTGCCGTGAGCCTCGGCAAACTCGTGATATCCGTCATGCACAGCCCAAGCAAAACGGCGATATCGAGAGTCAGATAGAAGTCCAGCACTTCACTGTTGTGCAGGAATGGCGCAGGGATCGCGCTGACAGCCACAATGTATGCCAGTCTGCGAGTGGGCAGCCAACTGTTAGCGCGGAACAGCCACTTGCTGAACCAGTTCCTCGATGATGTCATTGGCGGATGCTCCTTCAAGCTGCGCGGCAGGTGTGATCATAAGGCGATGACGAAGCACGGGGCCGATGACGCGTTTCACGTCGTCCGGCGTGACAAATCTGCGCTCTTCAAGATACGCAGAGGCCTTGCTCGCCATGAGCAACGCCGCGGCGGCGCGAGGACTCCCTCCAAGAGAGACGCTCGCAAGAGTGCGTGATCGAGATATAAGCTCCACAATATACCGAATGACGTCCTCTGTCGCTTCGATCGCGGCCACAGCTTGCTGTGCAGTCAGGAGGCTGTGTGCAGCACTCTCGTGGCGCGACTCGTTTTGTGACTCGTCCAGGGTGTGTTCCGGCCATGTCGCGGGAGCGGCGCCAGGCGACCTGTCCGTGGGCGCATCGGTGTGGGCCAGGTGACGTGGTCTATGGGCTAACAGGGCAGCCACTTGCGCAGCGCTGTCCGGGTAGTGGATTTCAATTTTCATCAGGAAGCGGTCCAGTTGTGCTTCAGGCAGAGGGTAGGTTCCCTCGTACTCGACCGGGTTTTGTGTGGCGATCACGAAAAATGGCTGAGGCAGCCTCAGAGTCTCGCCATAGAGTGTCACTTGGCGCTCTTCCATGGCCTCGAGCAACGCAGCCTGAGTCTTTGGCGGGGTGCGGTTGATCTCATCGGCCAATACAATATTGGCAAAGAGCGGTCCGCGCTCGACTCGAAATGAACCCTCGCGCAAATCATACATGACGCTGCCCACGACATCGCTTGGCAGCATATCGGGCGTAAACTGAATTCGTTTAAAACTCATGCCCAGTGACTTCGCCAAGGTTGTGGCCAGCAGTGTCTTTCCGATTCCCGGAACTCCTTCAAGCAGTGAGTGACCGCCAGCCAGCAGTGTCAGCAGAATTTCTTCGATGACGTTCTCCTGCCCCTTGACTGTCTCGGTTAATGTTTGCCGTACCGTGTTGATTAGCATGTGTCAACTCCCCATGGTCTGCCAATGTGCAGGTCCTGCGTGTCTGCGCCTCATGTGGCCTGTTTGTGGCGATTGTATGCTAGCGCCGCTTGGTTGTCGAGGACTTCTCCCGACCCCGCAGAGCCGAAATGAAGGTATTGCACTCTGCAATGAACGCCTTCGGACGGGGATCCCTGGAGTGTTTTGGCAGTGACAGGGAAACGCCGCGCGCGTGCGCCAACCGAGTCAACTGTGTAAGCAGAGTGTTGAAGCTGCCTGTTCTCCTGTAATGATTCGCCATGGCCTGCGCCAACTGGAGACTGGCGGACTGGGCAGGTTGCGCAGGCGCCGCGGGTCGCCCGAAGCGTCTGCTTTCACCCCATAGCCAAATGACAGTCGCTGCGCACAGGAGCGCAAACGCTACATTGACGCCGGTACCAAACACGGCCGTAGGACCTGGTTCGATGGAATAGCCGTGCACTGTTTCGACAAAAGCGACCTGAGTGTGTGTCGGCTGCAAAAGAGTCAACAATACCTGCAGGTTGCCGGATTTGGCGACGACCCCATTGAAGGCCAGAGCCGGCAACCCAAGCAGCGTGATAGAACCTTGTCCGATGCGCTCAGTGACACCCACTGTCTCACGCGCTCCGTCGGGCAAGGTCAGCAGCCATGGCGCTCCGCCGTGAAGGTTGCCAACCAGTGTCGCATACAGCCCAAAACTGGAGACGCCAAATGTCGTGACGGCGCGGTGAGAGTCGTTCGCCTGCAGCAGCGTCAAACGCGAGGAGCCGTTCGTCGCGGGCGCGGGAGCGATTCGCAAACCCAGAGCTGTCGCCAGGGCGGAAGGATGGTCAAGCAGGGCGACCACCCGTCCGCCGGAATGGACATACTGAATCCAGGCTTTCGCCATTGTGGTCGTATCGTCCGTTTGCGGCTGAACAATGAGCACTGTTGTATGCGCCGGCACACCAAGCTGAGGCTCTGTCAGCAGCCGCCAGGATCCTGCGGCGGGAGATCCGTGAAACAGCGAATACAGTGCGGATGCGCCGTCAGGCAGGTGACTGTACGACGTGCCCGCTGGCAGCGGGGCTGTGTTCGATGTCGGTGAAAGCAGAGTGGCGGTCGACAGATAAAAAATGAGCACGCAGGCGATTAAAGCCCAGACTGTACGTCGCTTCATGATGGGGCACGCTCCCTTTTCATGATCAGGGAAGCGGATGCGCGCGCAGTGTCAGCCAGTGACTGTGACAGTTTCACCAGCGCTTCGCCAGAACCGTCAGGGTTTTGATAGAGCAGTTCGTCGCACGCCCGGGCGAGCGCAAGGAAAGGACCGCTGACTGGGGATCGGCGGCGCAGCAATTCCTGGGCGTATTCACCATTGGTCTTGTTAGGGTTAACGTTCAGTTCGCGAACGCTTTGCAGGTGGTTGACAGACGCCAGAAAATAACAACGAGCCGCCTCGTGGTACTCGCTCGCCGCAACATGCTGGTCCGCGAGGCGAAACCAGCCTGCCGCGTCGATCGGTTGCTGGTAGACGCGCGGCGCCGTCTCCGCTTTTGCGCTTCGATTGCGTCGAAACTGGCTCAGCAGCAGTGTCAGGCCAACCGCGGACAACGCCAGAACGATCCATCCAATACTGCGCGGCGGCGGCCCGACGGTCATGTGAAGATGCAGTTGACGGACAAGTTTCGCCAACAGGCCGAATAGAGTTTGCAGCCATGAACTGTTTTGCTCTCGCGCATGATAGGAGGGCTCCGAGAGAATGGCCTGTAGTCTGCGGTGCCAAAACAGGGAGT
Source organism: Bacillota bacterium (assembly GCA_021846285.1). Lineage (GTDB taxonomy): Bacteria > Bacillota > Bacilli > Alicyclobacillales > SLC66 > JAKADD01. Next base: position 4,081 of record JAJZCB010000079.1, on the reverse strand, counting down.
CTTGCATGCATCGTTAGTCCTTTTCCGTCATGAGTTCTATGTCGTATCCGTCGCGTCGGATGCGCATGTCGATATACAGATTGGCGATCAATAGGGCATAGAATGGCGCGAGTACGATACTGATGAGGCCTGTGCCGAGCAACCGCAATGAGTTGCTTGGCAGCAGTTCAATCAGAAACGACAGTCCTGCGCTGGCAAGCCCCAGTACGATGGATGCGATCAGAGAGATGAAAAATAGCCGCCAGAACGACCCTTTCGTCAGCGCCCAGGACCTTCGAATCGCGCGCCAGTTGCGCAGATTCTCCACAACCACGCAAGGGAAGGTAAAGAGCAGGCGAACGTTCAACCAAATCGCAAGGATCACGACAATCAAGTATATGATCAACAAGACGGCCAAAAATGCACCTGACTTCGCTCCACCGGCAATAATGATGGCGATCAGCGCACCACCCAGGACGACCGCAGCCGCTGCGCTGAGTCCGACTATTAACCAAATGGTTGCCAGATAAGCGCCCCAGCGCTTGACCGCGCGGCGGAAGTAAGTCCATATCGGGTATTTGACGGAACCGTACGCGACGGTGTCCGCTCCCAGGGAGTAGTATGTACCTTGCAAAAGAGGGGTCACGACATTCATGGCCACAAGACCAATAACAACCTCCATGCCTGCAAAGGCCGTTCTCGCTCCCAAGGATTGCGGTTGGCGCAATTGGTTGACTAGCGCTGATATCCCCGCCTGACCGTGCAGCAGAAGCTGATAGTTGATGGTTGGAACAAGAGTGCCAGCGACCGCGTTCATGACGGCGATGGGTGTCATGAAGATCAGACTGATCAACAGCAGCGGTCCAAAATAGTCGCGGTACTGTCTAAACACATCGTCCAGGATGCCGTCAATGGAACGGGCTCGGACAGGCTTTGGCAAAGTACTTCCTCCTTACGTCCGGCGGTCCGGATTTCATGGAACATAGGCATAGTATACCAAAAATTGCACATGTGCATCGAATCAGGTTTTTCGTTGTCGGAAACTCCAATTCCTTTGCGGCCATTGGTCATACCTGGCGCAAAGAGGTATACTGAACGAGATAAGCTCTCGCCGTACAGGCGACAGTCGACTTGAGCTGTCTGCACAGCGGGCAAGGTGAGAAAGCCAAGAGGTGACATTATGGATAAGCGCAAGGTGATGATTCTGGGAACGGGGCCTGCGGGTTTAACCGCGGCCATCTATGCGGCAAGGGCGAATTTGCAGCCGCTTGTCGTCGAGGGCAACGAACCGGGCGGACAGCTGACTTTGACCACGGAAGTGGAGAACTTTCCGGGATTTGAAGACGGGATTATGGGTCCAACTCTGATGGAACAGATGAGGAGGCAGGCGGAACGGTTCGGAGCGCAGTTTGAGACCGGCTGGGTGACGGACGTCGATCTTTCGGTCCGTCCGTTTCGCGTGACCGTCAATGAACAGGATTCCTACGAAGCAGACGCTCTGATCATTTCAACGGGCGCTTCCGCAAAACTGCTTGGCATCGACGGCGAGTCGGAGCTTATCGGACGGGGAGTGTCCACCTGCGCTACGTGCGACGGCTTCTTCTTTCGCGGGAAAAATATTCTGGTCGTTGGCGGCGGGGATTCGGCCATGGAGGAAGCGACATTTCTTACAAAGTTCGCGTCCGAGGTCACGATTGTTCATCGTCGCGACACGTTGCGGGCGTCCAAGGTCATGCAGGAGCGGGCGCGCCAGAATCCGAAAATCAAGTGGGAACTGAGTGCGACGCCAGTTTCCGTCAAGTCGGACGGTAAGAAAGTGACTGGTCTTTTGGTGCGCGATGCGGCGACGGGCGAAAATCGCGTCATTGAAACGCAAGGCGTATTTGTCGCGATTGGCCATTCTCCCAACACCGCATTTTTGCGCGGGCAAATCGATCTCGACGAGGTAGGTTACATCAAAACGGATGGATTTAGCTCCGCGACGAGCGTGCCGGGCGTATTTGCGTGCGGGGATGTGATGGATTCACGCTATCGCCAGGCGATTACGGCGGCCGGATCAGGATGCAAGGCCGCTATGGACGTGGAGAAGCACCTCGAGAGTTCGAGTTCGCACGACTGGTCGCAGTCCGCCAAGGAACACGAACCAGCGCGGCCCTGATCACCAGGATTCCTATGCCGTGCCCGTCGCGAGTTCGGCGCAGCCGTGTCTGAGCAGGGGCACGGCATATGAATCCTGCCTGCAGGCCGCTTTTATGTTCATAGGTGTCCATATGTGTGAGCGGGAGACTGGAGAATCGCCTATGCCTTTGCCAGCAGCAGTCCGACAAAGAGCAGAAGGCCGAACCCAATCAGCGTCTGCGATGTAGCCTTAAATGCTCCCTGAAGCTCCTGGTGTGCGTGAGTTGTCGCGAACAGTCTCGGTACGCGCGCTGTGAGCGGAGCCATCAGAAGTGTAAGCAAGGTCCAGGCAGGCAAGCGTTGCGCGAGCACCAGGACGGGCACGGATAGAAACGCCAGGGCGAATGCTGCGCCCAGGATGCGAATCGCGCGGCTGCGACCGGCAACGATCGGCAGTGTTTTGCGTCCGCCAGCGCGATCATGCTCGATATCGCGAATGTTGTTGGCGAGCAAAATGGCGCCAATCAATACTCCGATCGGCAGCGAAGCGAGCGCGGCGGTCCAGGAGAGAGTTTGGGTCTGGGTGAAGTACGTGATTAGTATGATGACCGGGCCCATGATGACGCCTGCCGTGATCTCGCCGAGCGGGGTGTACGAGATCGGAAACGGGCCGCCCGAATACAGATACATGAATAGCATGCTGCCGACGCCCGCAACGGCGACCCACCACGAGGAACTGGCGCAGATGTACACACCCAGAAGAAGGGAAGCTGCAAGCGTCGACAGCGCGATGACAAGCACGTTCCGGGGCGACACATTGTCGCGTACGATGGTTCCCGCGATTCCAACCATCTCGGCGTTGTCCAGACCACGCCGAAAATCGTAGTACTCGTTGAGCATATTGGCTGCGGCCTGGATCAGCATGGCAGCAACGAGCATGGCGATAAACACGGGAACGCGAAGAGCGTGCTGCTGAATCGCCAGCCCCGCGCCAACGAGTACCGGGGTGATGGATGCGGTCAGGGTGGGTGGTCGCAGAAGCTTCCACCCGATGCGAACGTAATGGACATGCAAGGGATTTGCCACCTCATTGAAGGATTCACTGGATGATAGCAGATGATTCGCATTTGGACAAGAGAAACGGAGACGGTTGGCGCAGACCAGCCAGTCTGTTATACTGGAGACAGTACAGACTGGCTGGTCTGTTTGCGGCTTTTGCCAGGAACGGGAGGTCTCAGCGATGGCGATCGCGTGGAGTAAAGCGCATGACTATGAGGATATCATTTATGAACAGGCAGAGGGCATTGCCCGCATTACGATCAACAGACCAGAGGTGCGCAACGCATTTCGTCCGGAGACTGTCAGTGAACTCATGAACGCGTTTGCGCGCGTCAGGGATGACGCCAATGTCGGCGTTGTGATTTTCACGGGACAGGGTGATCAGGCGTTTTGCTCTGGCGGCGATCAGAGGGTGCGCGGACATGGCGGCTACATAGGCGGGGATCAGGTTCCAAGGTTGAATGTACTTGATCTGCAACGGCAAATTCGGTTGTTGCCAAAGGCGGTGATCGCGGCGGTGGCGGGATATGCCATTGGCGGCGGTCATGTGCTGCACCTGGTGTGCGATTTGACAATAGCAGCCGAAAACGCGGTGTTCGGTCAAACGGGTCCAAAGGTAGGCAGTTTTGACGCTGGGTACGGCACGGGCCTGATGACCAGAGCGGTCGGCGTCAAGAAAGCAAAAGAGATCTGGTTCCTGTGTCGACAGTACTCCGCACAGGAGGCGCTTGATATGGGGTTGGTCAATGCAGTTGTTCCTGTCCGGCAACTGCAGGATGAGGCTGTCGCTTGGGCGCGGGAAATATTGTCAAAGAGTCCGATGGCCATTCGCTTTTTAAAGGCGTCATTCAATGTGGACACGGATGGGTTGGCAGGGCTTCAGCAGATGGCGGGAGACGCCACCATGATGTTTTACATGACAGAA
>JAJZCB010000004.1 GCA_021846285.1 Bacillota bacterium | reverse complement strand
AGCAGCGCCTGAACCTGCGCGATGACGGTTTCGTCTCCTCCAGCCATCACGCAACAGCCATGCAAGGCCCCGTCAGTTCCGCCGCTTACACCCACGTCGAGAAAGTGAATCCCCCGCTCAAGCAACCCTTGATGTCGACGCAATGTGTCCTTGTAATTCGAGTTCCCGCCGTCGATCACGAGATCTCCTGGCGTGAGCACATCCTGCAATCCTTCCAATACGTCATCCACCGGCTTGCCGGCTGGAATCATCAACCAGTATACCGTCGATCCGGATCCTTGTTTTGTATCGCGCAGTGTATCCACGACACGCAGATATTCTCGCGCCGCCGCGCGAACCGCAGGGTCCTGATCATACGCAACGACATCATATCCATGCGCAACCATGTTCCGGCCGAGACCGACACCCATTTTCCCTAAACCAATCAGACTCAAGTTCACCTGTCCTGCCTCCCGGTGGTCGAATTCAGTCTTGCCATGAGGATGCCGAGTTCCCTGTAGGAATCTTTTATTTGATCGTACAAACGACTAAACAGCGGGTAGTACGAGCGATAAATCTCCGTATTTCTCGTTTGCGGGGAATGAACGCTTGCTATACGGATGAGTCTGCTTACTTCTGTCAAGCGTTCCATGTATCCAAGAGCATGCAGGGCCAACGCGGCGGCGCCAAAACAGGACGCTTCCTCGATCGTCGGCACGTGCAGTTCTATGTCAAACAAGTCGCAAATCATCTCGCGCCAGAGAGGCGACCGCGCAAATCCCCCTGACGCTTTGACGATTCCGGCCTGTGAACCCTGCTCAGAGAGCACGGCGTATACTGAGTACAGAGCATACGCCATCCCTTCAAGCGCCGCGCGGATCATATGTGCGCGGGTGTGATGAAGTCCCAGGCCAAACAGAACACCGCGGGCCCGCTCATCCCAAATCGGCGCCCGTTCTCCTGCCAGGTACGGCAGAAACAGCAGACCTTCCGATCCGACGGGCGCCTGCGCCGCCACTGCAAACAGGTGTTTGTCGAGCGCCGTGCGGCTGTCTGTCGGAAACAGATCATCCGGTTCCGGTGACGCCAGGTGGTCGGCCAGCCACTGCAGGGTGAGTCCACCGCTGTTGACCGCACCTCCAATGACCCAGTGATCTTCGGTTAAGGCATAACAGAATGTTCTCCCTGAAATATCTGTCCATGGCGACCCAACAGCCATTCGCACCGCGCCGCTGGTGCCCATGGTCAGGGACATCTCATACGGGTGAATGACCCCCGTGCCCAAATTCGCAAGCACGCCATCGGTGGCGCCGATGACGATCAGCACCCCGTCCGGCAAATTCAATGACTGACGCAAAGTTTGGTCGACGATCGACAGCACAGTTGTCGTTGACACCGGTCTACTGAGACGCGACGCATCCAATCCGAGATACTTCAAGGCCTCCTCATCCCATGTTAAGGAGTGAATATTGAACAGCCCTGTGGCCGAAGCAGTTGAGTAATCGACCAACCACTCCCCGGTCAGCAGCCAGATGATCCATTCCTTGATCGATACGAACCGAGCCGCGTCGCGGTAGACATCAGGACGTTCATCGCGCATCCAGGCCAGTTTTGAGATCGGGGACATCGGATGCAGCGGCGTGCCTGTTCTCCTGTATAACGCCAGGCCCAACCGGGAGCGAATTTGTTCCATTTGCGAAGCGCTGCGCGTATCCGCCCAGGTCAACATCGGAGTTAGCGGCGAGCCCTCGCTTGAGACAGCCAATATACCGTGCATCATCGCGCTGAAACTGATCGCCTCGATCACTGCGCCGCGCGCAGCCGCCTTGCTCGCCGCGCAGCGAGTGGCTTCCCATACGCCGTCAGCGAGTTCGCGCGGGTCCTGCTCCGTCCATCCTGGCTGCGGGTGGCGATGCGTGTAGAATACTTGACACTGCGCGACCTCTTCTCCGGTATGCAGGAATGCAACTGCCTTTACGCTTGTCGTGCCAAGGTCGATGCCCAGGATAACTTTTTCTGCCATGATGTCACCTCGACTGTGTGTCAGAACCCGAACACGCGGGGGGGCCCTGCCGGGCCAGGACGGATCATGCATTGCACTGCCGCTCAAACATGTGCGGCCCAAAGGCCGCAAAACTCGCTGCAGTGCAATGCATGATCCGTTCTGGCGAGTCACTTCAGTTTTCCCAGTACCGTGATTCGTTGGTTAACCTTGGGAGGCGCTAAAAGCGCTTTTTTGCGATTACTTTGCGGATTTCGGCGAGATTTGTGATGGTTTCCTGTTGTCGCCGGATCGCTACAGCGACATACAGAGCATCCAGTATGCTCAGTTGGGCAAAGCGGGCCGCCATGGATTCCGTCCGATAGCGGCTCTCCCGGCTCGTGGCGACCAGACAGACATCGGAAATCCTCCCGATGGGCGTCTTGGAATAATCGGTTACGCTGATCGTTTTTGCCCCTCGGGAGGCGGCGATTGCGACAGCCTCATAAATATCTTTATTGGTGCCTGAGTGTGAAATCGCGATAACCACGTCCTGGGGTCCGAGCAATGCGGCGGACATCACCTGAAAGTGACTGTCCGTCTGCGCGATGCAAGGGATTCCCGTGCGCATGAACTTGTGATAACCGTCTTGCGCCAGCATGGCGGAACCGCCGCAACCGTAAAACTCCAGTCGTCTCGCGCCGGAAATCAAAGAGACCGCCTTCTCCATCAAACCGGCGTCCAATAAGCTGAGGGTATCCTCGATACTCTGTATATTCGCTCGGAATATCTTTTCAGCAACAGATAAAATAGCGTCCGTTTCATGGACTTCTTCGTGAATACCGAGGGATGGTTCGCTCGTTTCCGAGGCGAGCGCAATCTTCAGAGCCTGAAATCCCTGCAACCCCAACCGCTTGGACAGCCGGAAGATCGTGGCCTCCGCACAACCGCATGTTTCGGCTATTTCCGTGATGGACTGCCGAATCACCTCATCGGGATGTTCCAATATATAGCGCGCAATCCGCGCTTCTGTCGCAGGCAGTTTCTCCGCCATGGCACGGATCCGCGTATAGATGCTCCCTGTACCGTCCAGCAACGCCATTCACCTCGATCTCGATTGACTCGTCTATATACCCAACAGGTTCAGCCGCTATTCAGAACTCCATTGCAATGTAAATATATCAAACCCACAAGTCAAGTATATCAAAATTTTTTTCGTAATGATATAACTCTAGAAAAAAACTTATTGCAATCGTAGAGTGCGTCATATAGTATACAAGCAGAACGACCCGTCATTTACGTGATCGATGGAAATGGGGGTGATCGAGATGAAACCGATTACCCATCCGATCAGGGAGTGGATCACGTCGTCGCGGACGCGTTAGCTGTATTTCATAACAGGAGGGTAAGAGAATGAGAAACAAGTGGACCAAGGTTCTGATGAGCGCCATGAGCGCGAGTCTACTGCTGACCGGAGCAAGCAGCGCGGCGATGGCAAAGGCGAAGGCAGCGCCACAGCCCGTGGTTTTAAAGGTTTTGTACATGAGTCAACAGGGATACAGCACAACCGTCCTGAATAAGATGGGAGCGGAATTTCATAAAGAGCACCCCAACGTGACCATCGAATTTACTTTTCTCCCGTATCCCCAGTTGCACAGCGCCATTCTCACGTCGGCCGCGGCGCCTGTCGCGCAGTATGACGTGGTGCTGTCTGACCTGATCTGGACCGGTGAATTCGCCGCCAAAGGATACACCGTTCCGCTGAACAACTATATTCGCCAATACATCAAGAATCCCAAGGGAATTCCGCAATCAGTCTGGAACGGTTTGTCCGTCGGCGGGAAAGTGATGGCCATGCCGTTCCTGGCCAACTTCCAAAACTTCTATTACAACAAGAAGATGCTGGCCGAGGCGGGCTTCAAGTCAGGTCCGAAAACCATGGCTCAGTGGTTGCATCAGATGGAAGTGCTGAAGGCCAAACATATTGTTCAGTATCCCTATGAAGACTCGTGGCTGCAGGCGGAGGGGCTGGTCTGCGATTATGTGCGCACCGCAGGGGAATTCGGCAATGGCAACCTGTTTAACGCAAAGGGTCAGCCGATCATGAATCAGGGCGCCGCGCTTAAGGCGCTCGAGTGGATGCGCATGCTGTACAAAGACGGACTCGCCAACCCCAACTCGCTGGCGGCCGACGAACCCACCGCGGCCAACGCGTTTGCGTCGGGTCAAGCCGCATTTAACACCAACTGGACATTTGTCACGGGGATCATGAACAACAAGTCCGAGTCCAAGATCGTGGGGCAGGGCGTGGTCAGTGGATTCCCTGTGGCGCCGGGCACCAACCGGGCCACACTGTCGGCGAGCATCTCCGGGTTCCAGGGACTCGCGATTGCCGCCAATACTCCCGCGAGCCTGAAGCCGTGGGCGTGGAAGTGGATTCAGTTTGCGACATCGCCGGCCGTGCAAGCGCAACACCTGCACAGCGAGTGGCCCATATGGTCGTCCGTGGCCACTTCGCCCCAAGAGAAACACCTGAATCCCTGGTACAAAGTGTATCAGCAAAACCTGAACGCGGTGTACAACCGTCCGGCCGTCTCCAACTATCTGACGGTCAGCAGCATCATCCAGCAGTACGTACACGAAGCCATCTCCGGAACGATACCGGTCAAAACGGCGGCCAACGACATGGTGCAACAGATCGAGTCGCTGCCCAAGTAACAACAGCGCGTTGACAGGACGATCAAAACCACGAATATCATACATTCTCATGAAACGCACGAACGCACCGAGGCTTCGTGCGTTTCATGAAGAATGAGTAAGGAGAACATCATGACGTCTATGCCCGTGGAGAGCCCACCAAAACGCGCCACTTTGCGTCATCGGTTATTTCGCACGCTCTCAGGCGAATACTTCTGGCTGTATCTGTTATTGCTGCCTTCCCTCCTGATCCTGGTCGCGGTCATCTTGATCCCGATGCTGTTTGCCTTCCAGATGAGCCTCGGCAACACCAGTATCGTCGTTCTCGGCGGGCGGGGCACCATCAGCAATCAGTGGGTTGGGTTGCAAAACTATCTCTCCCTGTTGCAAAATCCGATTTTTTGGCAGGCGTTGCGCGAGACCCTGTATTTTTGGGTCGTGTCCATTTTCATCGAGGTTACGGTAGGCATCGGGATGGCGGTGCTCATGAATCAATCGTTCTTTGGCCGCCGGATCTTTCGCGTCATCGTGTTTATTCCCTGGGCCATCCCCACGGTGGTCAACGCCATGCTGTGGGGAATGATCTTTGACGGCGACAATTTTGGGGCGCTGAACGATCTTTTGCTGCAATGGCATGTGATTCAAAGTCCGATCGTCTGGCTCAACCCGTCGGCGCTGTTCCCGCAGATTCCCTGGCTGTCAAACGCTCTGTCCTACCTGGGCTCGAACCTCGCCATGAACTCGATCATTGTTGGCGACGAGTGGAAAACTCTCCCGATTGTGGCCATCCTCGTGCTGGCTGGTCTGCAAACCATCCCTCACGAGTACTACGAGGCGGCGCGGGTCGAGGGCGCTTCCGCCTGGCGGCAGTTTCGCCAGATTACCTTGCCGCTCATCGCGCCGGTTCTGACGGTCGTACTGATCCTGCGCACCATGCAACTCATGCGCGCGTTTACGCTCATTTTCACTCTGGAGCAATTTGGCCTGCCTGTACTTTCGATTCAGGCGTACCAACAGGCGTTTTCCTTTGGCTCTTTTGGCATGGGTTCGGCCGTGTCGTTTCTCATCGGGCTCATCGCCCTTGTCATCGCGTACTTTTACATCAAACGTCTGTACCGGGAGGAACTCTAATGGACGCAATGGCCGCACAACCTCATCAAGCGCGCCCCCGGCGCACAATCAAGTGGAGTCGGGTCGGCGTGTACGCGCTCGTCCTCCTGGTCTTGACATGGACGCTCGCTCCCCTGTACTTTCTGGTAATCACAAGTCTCAAGCAATACGTGGGAACCATCGCGTATCCTTTGCCCTGGCTGCCCACGCCGTTTACCTGGAATAATTATGCGATCATGTTTACCAACTATAGCCCGGACAGCATCAGCTATCGCTTCTTGCACGCCCTGCGCAATTCCGTCATCGCCTCCACGGCGACCACCGTGCTTAATCTGGTCTTTGGATCGGCGGCCGCCTATGTGCTGGCGCGGGCGCGCATGCGCGGGAAAAATGCGATCACGATGATCTTTCTGGCTTCCAACCTGCTGCCTACGGTGGCGCTGATCATTCCCTTTTATGTCCTGACGGTCACCTACCTGAGCGGACTGCACCTTTACGACACCAATACCTTGATGGTGATTTTGTACACCTCGTTTTCGCTCGGTTTGGTCATCTGGATTATGCGGGGATACTTTGGATCGATTCCGATCGAGTTAGAGGAGGCGGCTCGGGTGGACGGGGCGAGCCGATTGGTCTCACTGATTCGCATCATTCTGCCGCTTACGGTTCCGGGTCTGCTTGCGACCGGTTTGTTGACGTTCCTGATGTCCTGGGATAACTTTATATTGCCGCTCGTCCTTGGTCCGGATTCGAGCGCCTACAATCTGCCCTTTTTCATCTATTCGCTGAGCGGACAGTACCTGCACTTAAACAACGAGATTGCGGCCGGAGGAGTTCTGTCAGCCATTCCGCCCGTACTGATCGTCCTTTTCTTTGGAAAATATATCGTCAGCGGCCTGACCGCAGGAAGTGTGAAAGGGTAGATGATACAATGTGGTCGCCCGTGGGTGAACCAGGGGGTGACAGTTTGGTGGAAGGCGTGCATATTCGCGCTTTGCGGGTTGACGAGGAGTATCCGATTTCTCTGCTTTTGCTCGCCGACCCCTCCCTGGAGGTTGTGGAGAGTTACATCCATCGGGGGCAGTGTTTTGTCGCTGATCGGAACACGAAGATCGTCGGCGTGTATGTACTGATCGACACCCGCCCGCAAACGGTAGAACTTGTCAATGTGGCGGTTGCAGAAGAGGAGCGGGGAAAGGGCGTAGGCAAACGCATGGTGTGCCACGCCATCGAGACCGCTCGTTCCATGGGCTGCAAGACAATGGAAGTCGGGACCGGTAATTCCAGCGTTGGACAACTGGCGCTCTATCAGAAGTGCGGATTTCGCATCGTCGGCGTCGATACGGATTTTTTCGTCAGGCATTATGCCGAACCCATCTATGAGAACGGAATCCAGTGTCGGGATATGGTGCGCCTCTCCGTACACTTTTGAACGCCTTTGTTGGTGGTGTTCAAGGATAGACTTTTCGCGCGCCACCAACAATCGGGAAGAGAAATACGCCTGCGGCGATTTTTCGGGATAGACTTTCATGCTGCTACGCAGCACCAACAACCGTATAAAAAATACGCCTGCGGCGATTTTTCGGGATGGGAGTACAGGCTCAAAATGTGATCGTTTGCAGCGCTGCGCAGGACGTGGTTGGCATGGTACACTTAAGACAGCGAACCAAAAGAACGGGGGTTTGGTTGTGGCCGTCACGAAGAAGGACTTACATCACTTGATTGACGAGGTGGCTACGGACGAGCATACCATCGATAAGGCATTTAGATTGTTGTCTTCACTGAAGGGTGAGGTGGATCGCGTTGATCCGATTCCTCTGCCGACTTCTGGCACATCGGCGGAGGATCTTATGCATTTTTTTGAAACACACAGTCTCTCCCCAGAAGATGCTGAAGACATGACGAGATTTACAGAGGAATTTGATCGGCTGGATAACTTAACATCGTCGGGCGTGGTCGGGTTACCATGGGAGTTTTAATTGACACGAATGTTATCGTCGCGTGGGAGCGTAGAGAGCACCATCTTAAAGTTGAGGAATTGAAGGCGTACGCTCCAATGTTCGTGAGCGCCGTTACGGTGGGCGAACTGTATGCTGGCATCTATCGCTCCAATGCCCCAGACCGTATTCGACGAAAGGAACAGTACTATGACGCACTCTTTAGCACCATAAAAATTCTCCCGTTCGAGGAACATGCGGCGCGTATCTATGGGAAAATTGTTGCGGACATGATGAAATCAGGAAGCATAACAGGAAAAAATGATCTCATGATTGCTGCGACGGCCATATGCTATGCTTTGCCCGTACTCACTGCAGACGGAGACTTTCATCGGATTCCGCTCGTTGAAGTCCTTCACTACGAAACACGGTAGGAAACTCCTGAAAATGGATTTTTGGGTGTGCATATTCGCGCTTTGCGCGTTCATGAGGAGTATCCGCTTTTCCTGCTTTTGCTCGCTGACCCCTCCCAGGAGATCGTCGAGAGTTATATCCGTCGCGGGCAGTGTTTTGTTGCTGAGCGGACCTCGCTAATCGTCGGCGTATACGTGTTGATCGACACCCGCCCGCAAACGGTCGAACTTGTCAACGTGAAGGAGACCGCCATGAGTGAACAAGCGACGACAACGGCCGCACAAACCGCACGTGCCACAGGTCCAGGGAAGCCTGCCCAGAGGCGCTCCAAGGGGCATGCGGAAGGTCTCATGACGGCTCATCTATTGGGCATTTACGAGCGGTTGTTCACACACTACGGCGATCGTCGCTGGTGGCCGGCCGATACGCCGGAAGAAGTGATTATCGGGGCTATTCTCGTGCAGAATGTGGCGTGGAAGAACGTTGAAACGGCGATTGCCCGCTTGCGCGAAAAGGGCTGGCTGTCTCTTTGCGCTCTTCGTGAGACGGCGATAGAAGAAGTGGAGGAATGCATAGTTTCAACACTCTACTATCGGATGAAAGCGCGCAAACTGCAGGCGTTCGCCGCTATGGTGGAAACGGAGTTCGCAGGCGACGTGGGCCTTATGCTCGCGCTCCCGGCGGATGAACTGCGCGCGCGGCTGCTCGCCGTTTGGGGCGTCGGTCCAGAGACCGCCGACGATATCATTTTATATGCCGCCAATCAGCCTTCCTTCGTCATCGATGCGTACACCCGCCGCATCTTTTCCCGGCTTGGCCTCACGGATGACAAGGCGACTTACGATGAGTTGCGCGCGTTCTTCATGCGCCACTTGACGGCCGATGTTGCTCTGTACAATCAATATCACGCTCTGATTGACGCGCTCGGCCACTCGCTGTGCCTGAAAAAACGTCCCCGCTGTCGTGAGTGCCCGCTTCGCGCGTTGTGCCGGAGCGCCGAATATCAGGAGGCGGATCCGCGACCGAAGTAGATGATGATGGGATTCTCGTGAACGATCAGGGCGAATGGGAGCGAGTGCTGCCCGCTGTGTGAGGAGGCCCAGAATAGCCGAAATTCAGTCAGCGCAGCCGAACCACGGGGTTCCACGCCGTCCATGTGCGGCCTCCATCTTTTGTTTGTTCCCAGTGGGCCGCCGTAGGTCCTGGCCAGTAGAGCCAGCCTTCGGACGGATTGATGAACTGCAGTGCGGCAAAACGCAGGTGCTCGTTATGCATGACTGGGGTCCATGTTCTCCAGCCGTTCTTTGTTCTGTACAGAGTGCCGCCGAACATGGCATACCCGGATTGCGCCGTGACAAAGTCCACACTGAGCGGAGCCTGGGAACCTGCATTGTGGATAAACGGAATCTGTGTCCACCGTCTGCCCGCGTCGTGCGTGACGTACAGAAATGTCTGGCTGGCGGCAGCCTTGAGCCCCCAGCAGGTCATGGTGAGATAGCCCGTGTTTCCGAACCACTGCGGTTCACTCAGAGTTGTATACGCCCTGGACCAACCGCGCGGCATGGGCAGCGACTCGTGGCTCCAACTCCGTCCGCCGTCCGTGGTGCGAAAAAGCCACACGTAACCAGCTCCGCCAAACGGCCCTCCTCGCTGACCGCCGCTGATCCATCCGTCCTTTATGGTGCGAAACGAAAACCCCTCGGCAAATGGAAGCCAGCCAAGCACCGGTTTTCCCGCTGCCGCATCCGAAGCGGCCACCGTTGCATTTTGCGTTGCCCCGGAGTAGGAAACCCTCTGCCATGTCCGTCCGCCGTTCTTGGTTGCATACATAGCCCCGGGCAACATTGAATTTCCCGGATCCGAAACCTCCAGAAACCCGTGCAGGCGATCAAGAAACTGGATCTCCACGATTCCCCCATAATACCCGGCGTGAATGGGGCGCGAGCGAATCCACATGCGTCCGCCGTCCAGCGTGTTGAAAACGGTAAATGTTCCGCTCCTCCCCTCCAGTACGAGGGCGGCCGAGCGCGATTCGGCAAAGCCGGCGGTCAAATTCAAATTGTTCTGGGCATCTGCAGGTAAGTGGGGCGTGATATCCGTCCACACTCTTCCACCATCTGTTGTGCGCAGCACCATTCCCCCTTGGTTCGGGGAACCGGGCAGTTGCCCGATGGCAAATCCCGCTTCTGCACTCGCCATGGAAAGGTTGTCGATCTGGACAGGGCGCAAGCGAGCCGACCCCGTGGAGATTCGTGTTGAGGAGGGCGAGGGCCGGGCCGGAAGAGAAACGGACAGTGCAAAACCTGCTGCGAGAACGGTAAATGTGAGCGCGAAAGCAAGGTTCGTTCGCCCTGTGCGATGCTTGCTGTACTTGTGTGACATGTCAAGTCTTCCCTCCTGATCGATGCGCCCAAGGCTCATTTTATCCTCGTCCACGGATTCGCATCCTGCCCATTCAGTTGTGCGCATCGACAGATTCCGTGCGAGGGACCTGGCTGTTGCCGCTGACGCTCGCCGGCAGACCGGCCAACAGGGGTGCTGGCTGCAAATGCTGCGCCCGGCAGATCGCCAACACGTCCAGCAACTCCCTGTAGAGTCCGGGATCCCAGTGCAGCAACACAATCTCTCCGGGGGCGAGCGGCAGGCGGTTCCATGTGGTCAGCCCCGCTTTCCTGTTCGTTGGATTCCACTCCGCGCTCCACATGACGATCGCTCGCAAACGGGCGGCCCGAGCGGCAGATCGCACCGTACGGTCGACTGCTCCATAAGGGGGCCGACCCACTACGGGGCGCTGCTGGAACCAGCCAGGGTAGCTGTGGACAGGACCCGCCCACTGCGCCTCGGCCGCTTGTGGGGAAACACGTGTCAGCCAGGGGTGGGAGACGGTGTGGTCTTCGATCACTCCACCCGCCGCCACGAACGCCTTCCAGTAGTTTGGATGTTCCTGCGCCGCCTGCTCGATCAGGAAGGCGGTCAGCGGGAGATGGTCGCGCTTCATCAGAGCCAGCACTCGACGGCTGGGAAACCAGCCGTCGTCGATGGTGATGTAGATACGACGGCCGGAGGAGGCGCCAAACCAGTATTCGGGCACTGGCGGGATCGGCTGCGGCGCAACTTGCACTGTACTCGTTTCACCGTTTGTCGCGGTCAAATCAAGCGTGATGGGCCGCACGGCGACGATCGGGCGGCGCAGCGTGAGGCTGTCAGAAGTTTGGGACAGTACGAGGTGTCCGGGGTCGGTGAGTACGCGAACCGATTTGAGAGGCAGTGTGAAGTCCACGACCTCTGTCCACCGAAGTGTCTGTTCTGAAGCCACGGCCGCGCCGAGCGGAGCGCGCACCGTCTTTTGCAGACGCGGGCGCGCGAGCAATGGCCCCTGCAGATGGGCGAACAGTCTTACGGTCTCGCCCGCCGAGATCCGTTCCGACCAGCGCATGGGGGCGGCGATTCGGACAGCAGTTGCGTGAACGCCAGTGGTGGTCAAAGTCAGTTGACAGTGCGCGAACACGAACTGCGACAGCAAGCCATTGCCGGGGATGAGTCTCACCTGCACCAGGTTTGTGTCGGTCGTGAAGCGTACGGCAAACTGTGGGGTTGCCGCGTAGTCGAGAACGGCCAACGCGTATAGAAGTCCAAGCATCGCCATCAACGCCAGGATGCCGATGAGCAGGCGGGCGCCGTGTCTGCGTCGAGTCCGGGGCGGCAGGGAGGTGGTTGTTTGAGCCAGGGCGGTCATGGTGAAGTCCCCTTATTCGGGCGCATGCTTTGCCGGGAAAATAGCGTTCGGCGCATTTTCACACTCATCGCACGCTCCGTCAGGAGCATGTGGGTATAGGAGAAAAAAGCAACCTGGAGAGTAGACGTTGCCGGGGTGAAAAAGGTTACATCGTGGAGTCGGAAATCTGCATGATGGGTGAATGTTCCGTTTCCTGTATCCTGTCGAGCCACTCGCTGACGAGTGCATGCAACAGGTCTGGCTGTTCGATTTGCAAATTGTGGCCGGCACGATCCAACACCGCAAATGTGGTCCGTGGGTAGTTGTCCAGGATGCGCCAGGCATCGGCATATCCCACGCTGGCATCCTGTCGGCCTGTGACGATGAGCGCAGGTTTGTCAAAAGAGCGAGGCAAGTCGTCCACATTGTGGGAACATCCATAGCCCTGTTTGCGAACCCGATCAAGAAGTGCGTAGTCAGCCAACCTTGCGCCGGCCAGGATCTCGGTCTGGAATCGCTCCCATTCGCGTTGTCCCTGCACGACAGTCATGGACGCAAATTCCTGCGCGTCTTCTTCCGGCAGAAGGTCCAATAGCTCATGATCCTCCCGGATGATGCGGAATTCCGGCAAGGTTCTCAGGGAATGATCGGCAACGATCATCGGACAGACGAGCAACATACCCGCCACTTGTTCGATTTTCTCGCGAATGACGCCGCGTGCAAGATATCCTCCACGTAGATCCGCTGCCACCCGGTTCGGCGCCTGAACGTGGGTTCCAGGCACTCTTTCATCACTCGGTGATCGAGCGACCATCCATGAAGCGCCACGATTGGTCTTCCCTGACCTACGATTTCGCAGTACATGCCTTCGGTGTACTTTGCATGGCTGTCCATCAACTGCCCTCGCGCGAAAGACATCGCTTCTGATTTCTGCTGGTTCCATCATACACCATAGTTGAAAGGTCAGGGTGTACAATACGGATAGACTCCGGATTCAATGGCCGCTTGCGTTCAGCGCTCCGGGAGCACACGGTCGGAAGCGCATGGGGCCGGGATGTGCATGGTGGGGCTGACCGGGAGGGATTCTGGATGAACAAGATAGATCTTGATGTGGCGTTGCGTCACTGGGCGGTCAATCCACTCGCGGGTCCGGTCGTGCTGGTGACGACAGTCAATGGTCACGGCTGGGTGAATATTGCCCCGAAGAGTTGGGTGTCCTTCGTTTCCGGAAAGCCATTCCGACTTGTCCTGGGCTGCCACCGCGAGCATCACACGGCCATGAACCTGTTCGCAAACGGCGAATGTGTGATCAATTTTCCCAGCGACGATATTGCGCAAAAGGTGTGGAACGCCCAGGACCCTCTTCCGCCCGCACCCGAGGAACCGAAGGAGCGCGGGTTTGCTACAATTCCGGCCGTAAAGGTCAAGCCTCCACGCCTTGTGGAGTGCCGCGCGCACATGGAATGCGTTATGGAGGACGTCCTCACATTTGGCGACGAACTCGCCTTCATATTGAGAGTGGCAGCGGCGTCCGTCGACGAGTCGGTTCTTGACGCGGATGATCCAATGGTCGATCTCCGGCCCATGTTCTATGTGGCTCCGGGCACGTATGGCGTGATTGAACGCGGGCGCCCGGTGAAGTAAGGCATGATCGAAGAGGCGGGAAATTTGACGCTAATTTTGCCACTAATGCCTCATATGGCGGGGCACAATCCGCGATGAAAATCGTCGCGGGGCTATTTTCTCGTGAATAGACTTAATGACCGTCCAGCATGCGTTGCACGAGCCGCGTCCACAGGTGGATGGAAAACCCGCCCCAGGCGGTGGCCACCAGTGTCAGTATGCCCGACACGTTCCCGAACGCCAGATACATCGCTGCCACTGAGACGCCGTTGAGGACTGTCATGGTCGCCCAAAGGGGGATGCGCATGCGTTCTTGAAACGCTTGGGCGATTCCGCTGAATCCACCTGTGGAATAACCTCTGGACAGGAGCAGCCCAATCGGAAAGTAAGACACGGTCACGATCAATAAAAACGCCAGCCAGGTTGGCCAGACAAAAGGCAACGGGAGCGCCTCAAACAGGCTCATGAAGAGGGCGGATATTGTTGCGGAAACCATGGTCCAGAGGGCTGTGCGCCGCCCTGCAAGCAGCCCGATCGCGGCGAATAACACAAATTTGATGCTTACGTTGGTGAGCCAGACGCCGACATGCAAAAAATGTGCGGCGCTGATGCTGAGTCCACTGACTCCACCGCTGGAGATATGCGCCGCCTTCTCCAGATAGACGACCATGGCGGCGTACAGTACGCTGCCAACGAAAAAACGCGCAGGAGGCAGCGGTTTCCAGGTTGTCAAGATGGGATTCCTCGCTTATCGTTGTTAGAGTCATGGTATCATATCAACAAGTTCTTGGGTTGCCGATGTCGGAAACCAGTCACGAATACTTGGCTGCGTCGCATTTGATGAAACTTAACACTGCTGACGCCTCCTACGAATCTAACTTCACCATGAATCGAACGACATTTCTAGCGCCGCTAGTTTTCATAATATTTGGATTGAGTCCTGACCTGGTTCACAGACGATCGTCTTGGTCAGACGTGCTTAGGAGAGGATCATTATGCGTCCAACCGCTCTTACGGTGGAGTATCAAAGAAATCCATTGGGCCTCGCTGAACTTCATCCGCGATTCTCCTGGAGATTCGACGAAGTACGATATGGAGCCAGGCAAACGGCCTATCAGATCATCGTCGCGTCGCATCCGGACCGATTGCAGTGTGACGAAGGCGATCTCTGGGATTCGGGTCGCGTCGAATCTGATGATCAGGTCTTCATTGCATACGGCGGAACTCCGCTACGATCGCGGAAGGTGTGCTGGTGGAAAGTGCGGGTCTTGGATGAACGGGGTGAGGAGTCGCTCTGGAGTGAGTCGGCTCACTTTTCCATCGGACTGTTGGCTGAACAGGATTGGAGCGCGATGTGGATCAGCAGTTCGGAGAATCACGGGTATCCGTTGTTCCGACGTCAATTTTCCCTTGCGCACACGCCCGCGAGGGCCATTCTCTATGTGACGGCGCTCGGGGTGTACCAAGCCCGAATCAATGGCGAAGCGGTGAGTGAGGATGTTCTGGCGCCGGGATGGACGGATTACACAAAGAGAATCCCGTATCAAACGTACGATGTCACGGATCTTGTCCATGAGGGAAGCAATGTCATTGGCATTATGGCTGCACCCGGCTGGTATGCGGGGCGGGTGGGGATGCTCGGATCGCGGATGTACGGTGAACGGATCAGTGTAATCGCGCAATTGGAGATTGAGTTGGCGGACGGCCGGATGTTGCGGATCACGACGGACGAAGACTGGGAAACGCATCGGGGGCCGATCGTCGCAGCGGATATCTTGGACGGGGAAACTTACGATGCCCGGCTGGAAGTGTTGGCGTGGGACGAGCCGGGGATTGAGCCGGAGGGCAAGACGAAATCGGAGGGCAAGACGAAATCGGAGGGCAAGACGAAATCGGAGGGCAAGACGAAATCGGAGGGCAAGACGAAATCGGAGGGCAAGACGAAATCGGAGGGCAAGACGGAAACGGAGGGCAAGACGGAAACGGAGGGCAAAACGGAATCGGGGAGCGAAGGCGAAAGCGAGAATGCGGACGGTTCGCCATGCAGAGACGAAGCGAAGGTGAAAAATGGGTATGAGGCACAAAGAGAGAGCGAGTCCTGGCCTCAGGTGGGGAGTTGGGCGCCGGTAACCGTGACCGATCCTGAAGCGCCTGGCAGACTCGTGGCACAGCAGGGGCCGCCGGTGCGCACAACTATGCACGTGAGACCCGTTGCGATGCGCGAGATTGATTCGGGGGTCGCCGTCATTGACATGGGGCAAAACATGGTGGGTCGTGTGCGACTCCGCGTCGAGGGGCCGCGAGGGTGCGCGATTCGTCTCCGTTATGCGGAGACGGTGTATCCGGATGGCCGCATCTACACAGACAATTTGCGCGGCGCCAAGCAAACAGACACCTATATCCTGCGGGGAACGGGGAAAGAGATGTATGCGCCGTATTTTACCTACCACGGGTTCCGGTATGTTGAGATCTCGGGCTATCCAGGTGTGTTGAATCTGGACGCAATCGATGGGGAAGTCATCCATTCCGCGATGGATGAAACGGGCTTTCTGAGTACGTCCCATAGCGGCGTCAATCAGTTGATCAGCAACATTCAATGGGGGCAGAGAGGGAATTTTGTAAACGTTCCGACGGATTGTCCGCAGCGGGATGAGCGGTTGGGCTGGATGGGGGATGCGCACATTTTCTGCAGGACTGCCTGTTTTAACATGGATGTGGCTCTGTTTTTTCACAAATGGCTGACGGACGTCCGGGATGCCCAACTGGACAACGGGGCGTTTACCGACGTCGCCCCCGATCCCGGATTCATCGAGTGGCTGAAAATCCATAATGCCAATTTGCGCGGTTACGGAACGGCAGGGTGGGGAGATGCAGGCGTCATCGTGCCGTGGACGCTGTATCAGATGTACGGCGACCGTCGCCTGCTGGAGATCCAATATCCGGCCATGTTTCGATGGGTGATGTTCTTGCGCGGCGAGGCTCATGATTATGTACAGTCCGGAGCCTTTGGATACGGCGATTGGCTGTCCATCGACGCGGATACACCGCTTCAAGTGTTGGCCACCGCGTATTTCGCACACAGCGTGTATCTCACCATGCACACTGCGACGGTTTTGGGAAAGTCTGAGGACGCCAGTGAACTGAAGGAACTTTTCCAACACATTCGAGGAGCGTTTCAAAGCGCATTCGTGGCGGAAAACGGTGTAATCTTCGGTGAAACGCAGACTGCGTACGTCCTGGCCTTGTACATGGATCTGCTGGAGCCGGATCAACAGTTCAAAGCAATCCAGCATCTCGTTGCCGATATCGAACGACGGGGTGATCGGTTATCCACTGGTTTTCTCGGTGTGCGCTATCTGCTGCCCGTACTGAGTCAAAATGGGCAACTTGCTGTCGCGTATCGTCTCTTGTGTCAGACCCGGTTTCCATCGTGGCTCTATCCCGTCCTGCAAGGAGCGACAACGATCTGGGAGCGCTGGGATGGGTGGACGGAACACAAGGGGTTTCAGAATCCCGGCATGAACTCGTTTAATCATTACTCCCTGGGGTCCGTCGGTGAATGGCTATTTGATACAGTGGCTGGAATCGTTCCTGATCCAGAGCAGTCGGGATTCAGGCGCATTCACATTCGACCGCAACCGGGCAATGGGATTGAGTGGGTGAACGCAGAGTACAGGAGCATTCGCGGAATAATCAAATGCTCCTGGAAGTTACACGGTGATTCCTTGCGTCTGCGAGTCGAAATTCCAGCCAATACGATGGGGCTCGTCCATGTTCCCCGGATCCATGGTCATGATGGAACTGATTCGCTCTCCTCGACGGTGCAGGTGGTACAGGGGGCAGGCTGGACCCGAAAAGTGGGCGAGTTACAGAACGCTGACCTGTTCGAAGTGCCTTCAGGTTCCTTTGAGTTTGTCAGAAAGCGATAGGATAGCTCCCGTGCATGGCTTGCGGGTTCCGACATTCCTGAATCATGAGATATCAACTTTGCCCGGAAGTCGGGCGTACGATCACGCACGCAGGCTTCGGAACATGGACCGTGTATGGGGTTGGTTCCAGACTGCCTGTCTGTGGATCGATCCTGAACGTCGCAATGTTGTCTGAGTCCTGATTGGCCACGAGCAAATAGCGACCGTCGGGAGTCATCGTAAAGTGCCTTGGGGTTGCGCCCATTGTCGCAACATGCTCTTTATACTGCAGGTGTCCGGTTTCGCGATTGATGGCAAACACGGCGACACTGTCCTGGCCGCGGTTGGACGCATAGAGGAAGTCGCCGCTTACATCGACTGCGATGCCCGCTGGATAATTGTCTGTGAGCGCATCGGCGTGCACGGTCGCCAGTGTCTGTGTGGGTTCGATGATTCCCTCGCGAGAGTCATAGGCGCAGGCGGTGATGGTCGAGTTCAGTTCGTTGATCACGTACATATGCGAACCATCAGGGGCAAAGGCGATGTGCCGCGGGCCCGTGCCGTCCGGCATTCTGAGCTCGCGACGGGGCGTGAGCCCAGTTTCATCGTCGCCGATCTCATAAACGACTATGCGATCCGTTCCCAAGTCAGGAACGAGTACGCGGCGATCCGTGGGATCGAAGACAGCGGCATGCGGGTGCGGTTCCGTCTGACGAACCGGATGCGCGCCACTTCCCTGGTGAACAGTACACTGAGTCTCTGGCCCGATGCGCCCATTTGGCAGCACGGGAAAGAGACTGACGCTGCCGCCCGCGTAGTTGGCTGTGGTCAGGTGTGTTCCAGTGCTGTTCAGGCTCAGATGGCACGGTCCAGATCCCGTGCACGACTGGCGATTCAGGATCTGCATGTGGTTTGACGGCAGCAGGGCGATGGCCACGACTTCTGCGCCTGTTTCCCGTTCGCTTACTGCGTACAACACGTTTTCATGAGGGTGTACGGCGAGAAATGAAGGATTCTCGATGCCAGTGAGAGAACTGATCGGTTGAAACACACCAGCGTTGACATCCAGATAATACGCGTACAATCCCGGTGCATCGAATTCTGCATAGGTTCCGACGTATACGATATACGATGAGTTGCTCTGATGTAAATTCATTGTTTCCCTCCATGAAAATGATTCTGTTGGACTGGACCACTGGACGCGAGAGAATCGATATACTAAGAATATCACACGGTCGCAACCACTGCAGGATAACACGAACTACATAACCAGGAAGGAATGTCGCGCATGTCAGAACTCCACTCATTGCCTCGTAGTCTACCAGAAGAGCAGGCCATTTCATCGCGCGCCATCACTGAATTTGTCAAGGCTGTCGAAGCGAAAGAGCTCGAACTCCACAGTTTTATGCTCCTGCGCCACGGTCAGGTCGCGGCAGAAGGTTGGTGGCATCCGTACAGAGCGAATCTACCCCATATGCTGTACTCTCTCAGCAAGAGTTTCACGTCGACCGCGATTGGCATGGCCGCTCGCGAAGGACTTCTGTCCGTGAATGATCCGGTTGTGTCTTTCTTTCCGGATGACTTGCCGAGCGATCTCGATGCGCAGATGGCGTCCATGCGCGTTCGCCATCTGCTCACCATGACGACTGGCCACGACGACGATGCCATGACTCGCATGAGCGCCACGCACCCGCAACATTTGGTAAGAGGCTTCCTGCACAGCACCTTAGAGTTCGAACCGGGCACCCACTTCTCCTATAACAATGGCGCGACATACATGCTGTCTGCAATTGTGCAACAGGTATCGGGGCAGACGTTGTTCGACTACCTGCAACCTCGCCTGTTCCAGCCGCTCGGCATTGTCGGCGCCACCTGGACCAAGTGTTCGCGCGGCATCAATATGGGGGCATTTGGACTCAGCCTGAAGACCGAAGACATCGCCAAATTTGGGCAATTGTATTTGCAAGAGGGACTATGGCAGGGGAACCGCATTCTTTCGGAATCGTGGATTGAGGAAGCCACCTCCCCGTTCTTGTCCGTGCAGAGCGAAAGTGTCAGCGATTGGGAGCAGGGATACGGTTATCAATTCTGGCGCTGCCGCCATCACGCCTACCGCGGAGACGGCGCGTTTGGCCAGTTCTGCGTGATCATGCCGGACCAGGATGCCGTCCTTGCCATCACGTCGGGTGTCAGGGATATGCAAGCGGTCCTGGATTGCGTTTGGGAACACTTGTTGCCAGCCCTCGGAGATGCGGGAACAGTCTCCATATCGCCCGAAGATACCGTGGCCCAGGCGGCGCTACGACAACAACTGGAAGTCCTGGCCCTTCTCCCTCCGAGAACACAGGCGGGTTTCGCACGCGGCGCTCGGGCTCTGCCCGTGCACCCTGCCAGTCTGCGGTATGAGATGGAGGAGAACACTGACGGGATAGAATTCATCCAGTTTCAATTTGAGGCGGACGGACAGTGTCTCTTTACACAATGGGATGAACGTGGGGAACACCGTGTTTTGATCGGGCATGAAGAGTGGGTGGAAAGCGAGACGGAGGCACAACCGCAAGTGTTCCGCATCGTCGCGAGCGGCGCATGGCAGGATGAGAACTCCTTCATCATGACGTGGCGCTTTGTTGAGACCCCCTATGTCAAGACGATGCGCTGTTTTTTTGAGGAAGGTACAGTCCATATCAAATCTTCCATGAACGTATCGTTTGGATCGACTGAACTTCCCCCCATGAAGGGGAAAATGCATGGTATACATCGTTCCTCGGAACACATTCACACAGAGCCACAATCCGAATGAGTGGATCAGTTCAGAAGCCGTTGCATCGGCGGCAAAAATAAGCGTCTCCCCAAGTGAGTTCTCATTCCTGAGTATTGATATAATAGTGGTGATTTTATCGAGACAGCGGAGGCGAGACAGCGTGTTGAACTCGGCCATGACCTTGCGCGCACTGCAGGACTATATTCAGGGGAAGGACTTCAATCTGCAGGCCAGGCACGGATACTTTCAGAAACTGGTCGAGGAAGTCGGGGAGTTGGCTGAGGTGTTGCGCAAGGATCTCCGGATGACCGACGACGGGGAGATTAAAGGAACGGTTGAGGAAGAGTTATCCGACGTATTGTACTATGTTGCTGCTCTCGCAAATGTTTACCAGATTGACCTGGAGCGGTGCTTCGCGTTGAAGGAGGCTCTCAATGTCCGGAAATATCGTCGAGGCGACGATTGACCGGATTGCAGTACACCATCCTTGCGGGCAGGAATCATCATATTGTCGGAATAGACTACGCGGATGAAGAAGTGATCGAAAGGTCTATTACAATTACCGGATCCACTATACCTTCAGCGTCACGACCACCACGCTCTTGGTTGTTCTCCATTCGAGCGTCCAATTTCCCGGTTCTATAGTCCAAAAAGACTGTTGCAAATGGTATAAATAAAAACTATTATGTATGTAAGTAGAAATACAGGCATGCGAAGGTGGTGATGTGTATTTGAGCATGGAGGAGATTTTAGAGACACGTGGACTGACCAAGCGATATGGCAATCTTGTAGCCGTTAACGAGGTCGATTTTACTGTTCGGGAAGGGGAAATTGTCGGTCTGCTTGGCCCTAACGGAGCGGGAAAGACTTCTCTCGTATCCATGTTGGCGGGGATTTTGGAACCGAGCGGTGGACAGGCATTCGTTGCGGGAATGGACATCGTCAGGGATTCTGCGAGAGTCAAGCAGATTGTCGGTTTCGTTCCGCAGGATCTTGCCGTGTATCCCGAATTAAGCGGCTATCAAAACCTTTCTTTTTTTGCGAGTCTGTATGGTCTGAAAGGACGTGAGCGCGCAGAACGGATCTCGGATGTTTTGGACATTGTGCAACTCAGTGGATGGGCGGGCAAAAAGGTTAGAACGTATTCGGGAGGTATGAAAAGACGGTTGAACCTGGCAGTCGGACTGTTGAATCGACCCGCGGTTCTGTTGCTTGACGAACCAACGGTGGGTGTCGATCCTCAGTCGCGGAACCATATTTTCGAATCCATCAAGAATCTGGTGCGTGAGAGAAAGATTGCGGTCATCTATACGACACACTATATGGAAGAAGCCGAACACCTCTGCGATCGCGTTGCGATTTACGTCGATGGCCGGATTACAGCCTGCGATCGACCGCAAGATTTGGTGGCAAGAAGCGGTGGACAGACGATAACAATCGGTTTTGACGGCGAACTGACTGAGGATGTGTTGGCGAGTCTGAAGGGGTTGCCAAACGTGTCAAACGCCGTAGTGCGAATGAATAGTCTGGAACTCTTCACCGATTCGGCCGTTGATATTGTCGGAACGGTGGTTGCGCGGTTGCGGACTGTTGTGCAGCCGACATCTCTGCGAGTCAGCGGCGCGAGTTTGGAATCTGTTTTCTTGGCGCTTACAGGTCGAAGTCTGAGGGACTGAGGTGCGCTGTATGGCATGGATTACTATCGCGTGGAAAGACATCCGTTTGCAACTCGGTGATTGGGTTGGACTGATATGGCTGTTTGTGACGCCGATCATCGTGATCACGGTGGCGAGTTTCGCGCTGTCGGGTTTGTTTAATCCCACCTATCAGGTGTTCACTGTACCTGTGGTGCAATTGGACCATGGCAAGGTTGCCAATCAAATTGTCTCGAATTTGAGGAAATTATCTGCGTTGCACATTGAGACGACGGCCATGAACGGAGCCGGGAAAGTCGTTCCACTGACGATTCAGCAAGCCAGGACCAAGGTTCAGTCAGACAAGGCGGCGATCGTTATCCCACAGGGTTTCTCTCGGGATGTGGCGAACGGGAAGCAGGCTGCTCTTATCGTATTGCAGGACCCGACTGACAAGGTGGTTCCATCGGTTGTCAGCAATATCCTGTCTAAAATCGTTGCAGGCATACAGTTGCATGACATCGCTGTGCGCGCGGAGATACAGGGTGAGTCGAACGCTGTTGCCGCGCTGTCTGCACAAGTGGGCCATCCGTTGCGCTTTCGCCTCAACCCTGCACAGATTGCCCGAAGTTCGCAGGCGATCATTGCGCATGGTCAACTGCGGATACAAGCTCAGAGCGTGATCAGTGACGCAGCGCATACGCCATCCGCTTTTCAGTCCAATGTGCCGGGATACGCGGTCATGTTCATGCTTTTTGGAACGAGTTTTGCAGGAGCCTCGCTCCTGTCGGAGAAAGAATCGGGAACGCTGCTAAAATTACGTAGTTTGCCCATACGCAGAGTCGACATTATAGGCGGAAAGCTGTCGAGCAATTTTATTGTGGCGCTGTTGCAAGCCGCGATTCTCTTCGCTGTGGGACGACTGGTATTTGGGATGTGGTTGGGGAACAGCCTTGCCGGGCTGTGTTTGTTGATCATTGTAACAGCGTTTTCGGCAACAGGACTCGGCATGTTGATTGCCGCGCTGTCGAAGACGCGCTCACAGGCGACAGGGCTGTCAATTCTTATTATTTTAACATCTTCAGCTCTGGGTGGATCATGGTGGCCGCTGTATATCGTTCCTCACTGGATGCAAACTTTTGCGCATATTACGTTGACTGCCTGGTCGATGGATGGCTTTAATCAGCTTTTGGTGTATGGTAACGGACTGTCAGCCATACTACCTTCAGTCACTGCTCTAGTGGTCATGGGGTTATTATTCTTTTCCATTGCACTATGGCGATTTCGTTGGGACTAAAGGAGTCGAGCGATGCGGTGGGTCTTTGAAGAACTTGACGTTCGATACGTTGAATGCGACCCGATGGGAGTTGCTCATCATAGCCACTATTTTGTGTGGTTTGAAGTTGGTCGAATAGCATGGTCGAAGGCTTCTGGACTGGATGCACTACTCAAGAAGCGGGAGTTGTCGATTCTATTTCCAGTCGTTAATTGTGAGGGTAGCTTTTGTGCATCTGCAAAATTCGGTGACAGAATTATTATTGGAACTGCATTGAAACCGGTTAAGGCAGCAAGATTTGAGTTCATTTATAGAATCAAACGTGTTCGCGCAAGGCGGTTATTGGCAGAGGGGTCCAGTTCGCATGTGTTGTTGACGGAAAATCAAGAAGTCCTGTGGCACATTCCAATAGACATTAAGTATACGATTGATTGTTTTTTGCAGGGGTGAGGTATGTTGATCGCATTTCTCTATCCAGGTCAAGGTTCCCAACAGGTTGGAATGGGTAAGGAATTTGCTGAGAAATTCGATACAGTTGCTTCAGTGTTCAAGTTGGCCGATGAAGTGCTAGGCATCGATTTGGCTACTTTATGTTTTTCTGGACCACTCACTCGTCTTACACACACTATTAATGCACAGCCTGCAATTGTCACCGTGGATTATGCGATAAGCCTTCTCTATTTAGAAAACGGTGTTGATCCCTGTTATGTATCTGGTCATAGTGTTGGAACCTTTGCTGCTTTAGTGACAGCAGGCGTTATCGGGTTTGCTGATGCAATTTTGGTTGTTCGGGAGAGAGGTCGACTAATGAACCAGGTGCAAGCACCGGGGTTAATGGCGGGGGTGACAGTTGCAAATGAAGCGCGACTTGCGGATGTGGCCGCTGTTCTCGAGGAAGAATCGGTGGAAATAGGGTGCTACAATTCACAATCGCAAATCATTATTTCTGGCGAGGACAAGCGCATCCGCAGAGTGATGGACCGCCTGAGGGATTGGCGGGGTACACAAATAGTATTGCTGAATGTAGGCCATGCTTTTCACTCCCGTTTAATGGAAGAAGCAAAATCAGCATTTCAGCAGTATCTCACGAGTGTATCATTTGAAAATGCACGGATACCCGTTGTCCTGAATAGCACGGGAGCATCTGAAACGAATGCATTGAAGATTCAGAAAGACTTGGTTGAACAATTTACTTCGCCTGTCCGTTGGGGGCTTGGTGTTGAGTTTATGGTAGAGCAAGGTGTTGAGACCTTTGTTGAGACGGGTGTGTCGCGAAGACTGCAGGGGCTGAACCGAGCATTTAATACGAGGGCAAAAACTCTTGGAACAGAGTCTGTGGCTCATTTCCGCGCTAATCTGAAGCAACTGTTGGCTGGAGGCGGGAGCCTTGACTGAACCGTTACAGGTGGCGTTGGTTACCGGTGCTTCGCGAGGAATTGGGCGTGCCATCGCATTAGATTTAGCAAAACAGAAATACACGGTACTTGTAAATTATAAGTCCAGGGAGGCTGATGCTGCGAATGTTGTCGCAGAGATCACGCAGGCTGGTGGTACGGCGTTTGCCATGTGTGCGGACGTGGCGAAGGAAGAGGATGTAGTATCACTGTTTCGTGGGATCAAACAGAAGTTTGGTGAGTTACACGCTCTGGTTAATAATGCTGGGATTACAGATGACGGATTCCTGATGATGATGAGCTCGCAGAAGTGGGATAAAGTAATCGCGGCGAATTTGCGAAGTGTGTTTCTGTGTTGTCGTGAAGGGATGAAACTGATGGCACGCAGGAATAAAGGAGTGATCGTAAACCTTTCGTCCACGAGTGGATTGACTGGGCAAGATGGTCAATTGAACTATTCAGCATCTAAAGGGGGGATTATTACCTTCACGAAAGGGTTGGCTCGGGAAGCTGCCAAGAACAGTATCAGGGCAAATGTTGTGTGTCCGGGATTTATTGATACAGAGATGACCAAACAGATTCCGAGAGAGTTGCTACTCAAGTACATCGAGATGATCCCGCTCAGGCGTTTAGGTACTCCAGAAGAGGTGGCCGCACTTGTGTCTTTCTTGGTTTCTGACAAAGCAGCGTATATAACTGGTAAGAGTTTTGTGATTGATGGTGGGTTAACCCCAATTTAGACCTAAACTCGCAGGGAGGAAGTTAGTATGACATTGTCTTACGAGGAAACTGAAAGATTAGCGATACAAAGAATGGAACTTAATAGGAGAATTAAAGCGGTTCTGATTGAACGACTGGGTTTGGATATGAGTTTGGATCACTTGACTGATGATCAATCACTCTTCGGAAGAGGCTTAGGATTAGACTCCATTGATGCGCTTGAATTGGTGGTCGGCGTGGAAGATATGTTCAATGTATCAATCTACGATGGTGATATGGAGGTGTTTGGGTCAGTTAATAAGCTTGCGGATTATATCATAGACCAATTAGGGGGAGTTCCGGTACTATGAGAACCGTGTTGTCTGCAGATGAAATCAGGCAGCTGCTTCCGCATCGATGGCCGTTTCTCCTACTCGACCGAGTGATTGAACTGGATCCTGGGAAAGCAGCAACGGGCATCAAGAATGTGTCAGTCAACGAGCCGTATTTTCAAGGGCACTTTCCACACGAGTATATCATGCCTGGAGTTTTAATTGTCGAGGCACTAGCTCAGTTGACAGCAATTGTATATTGCCAGGGCGTGTTGTCAGAAATTGCGGCGACAAGTACCAGCAGTCAGTTGGAGACGCCCGTAGGTCCACTGGTTGGAAAATTTGACGCAAAGGAACCGGATGTTTCGGACATTCAAATCTCATCGCTGGTGGGCTACTTGGTTGCTATTAAAGCAATGAAATTCAAACGACCTGCTGTGCCTGGAGATCAATTGGTATTGAAAAGTAGGATCTTATCGACATTTGGAATACTTTCGCAAGTGAGTGTTACTGCTCATATCCGTTCCGAGATCGCCGCAGAGGGTGTTTTGATTGTTTCTCAGCGACCCGCAAATGAGGGGGCCTAGCGAACGTGCCATTGGAGATTGATATCCGCGAATTCGTTCCCGCTGATGCTGAGCAGGTGGTTGCGTTATATAACAGGTTCGGATATGGATCCGCCTCTTGGGGTTTTTCGTTAACCGCAGACGATCTACTGCGCTCGCTTGTGGAGCGGGGAACGCATCTATTCCTGATTGCTAGTTATGGGGGAAGCATCGTTGGTACTATGGGTTTCTTCTCCATATCAGGACAAAAGGCAGCCGACCCAGACGCGATATGGGCTGGCAGTTTTTTCATTCACCCTGAGTTTCGTAGAGGACAAATTCCTGGCATCATGTTCACCAGGTCGATTGCTTACATGACTGAGCAAGGAATTAAGTACCTTGATAGTGAGGTATCACCTGAAAATTTATCTGCGTTAGCACTCTATAAGAGAGTTGGATTGTTCAGAACAAGCCGATCCTATGTAGACTATGACGGTTATCTTGAACTTCGATCGTACTTGCCTTACGTGCTGAGTTATTTCAACTCCGTATTGAGGCTTGCAGGTCTTAATGGAAATGTTAGCTTATCGAGTGGCTGGCGAGATTTGTTTGCTCCGGCGAATCTCCGTTCGCTAGATCGGGATTCATTCATATTTAACGGTGTTGAGGTCGTTAAATATGATCTCCGGATTGATAAAGAGCGTATCATCGCTCATGTGGATGTATTTGGACAGGAGATCGTTGCTATCCAAATGGAAGAATTTCAAGTTTCGTGGACAGTAACGAATAGGCAGTCATTTCATCTTCAACAAGATATTGATGTTATTTGCGAATTTACGAATAAGTCTAAATTAGAACGCTCGTTGGCTATTTACTTGCATCAATCGGTCGGGCAACAAGTACTGGTTTATGAAGGACTGGTTAAACCTCGGCAGAACCTACGTAAAGTCATTACGACCCAGTTTGAAACTACGGGCAAGAAAATGATTCGCGGTGAGATAGTTCTTGACGCTATTCAATTGCCTGTAGGAGTCGGTGTTACGGTCTCTGCGCCACTGGAAGTTGAGATGCCGATGATCTCGGCACTGGTGGCCGGTCGGGATTATATGTTGTCCGGCCGCGTTATTAATAGAGAAGAAGTGATGCAAGTGGTGCGCTTACGGGTGGCCGATGCTAAGGGAGTCGAGGTCACGATAGGTACGGAACCTTTGCATGTACCGGGAAATGCTAACGTACCAATCAAGTATACTATTCGTGCACCGGAACATGAAGGCGTGTATCGTGTCGACTGGAGTTTAGAATCTCAATCAAGTGGAGTAGTTTTTTGTGCTAAAAGTGATATTCCTGTTCGCCAGCCTACGATGCCTATAGCTTTCTGTGATGAACGCGAAGCACTTCTTGAAAATAGCGTAATGCAAGTCCGCGTGCATCAAGAGAATGGATTATTGATAATTCGCAATCCATTAACTGGAGAAGTGGTGATTCAGGAGCCGTGGTCTGATGTTGGTCCTCCCTATATAAATGGTATAAAAAAATCCATTTCTCGTTCGCTGTGTACTACGTGCCAGAATGATGCTGCTCGCTCTGAATTGATTGTTGTTGAGGAGCGAGATGAGTACACGCTAACGAAGAAGCTGGCATTGGGACAGGATGGCTTGTTGCATGTGGAACAACATCTAAGTGTCAGTACGCGTGATTGCCCAACGACATTGAAAGTGAATTCGTGGTGCTCGTTGAACACCGCATCTATAATCGTGCCACTGCGTCATGGGTTATTGAAAACTCCCCTGAATTATGAAGAGTTCCCGTTTAGTGTTCACGACTATGAAGCATTGCGAGGTCGCCAGATGCCCTATCGAAGCGAGGAACTTTTGGAAGAGTGGACAGTATTTGAAGCAGAGAATCAGACTGTCGGGCTTTTGTGGAACGGGGCCGATGAATTCCGGTTTGGTTTGCACTGGATGCCATCGCTGGTATTTGCAGACAAGCATCATGAGGTGCCATTCAATCGCAAAATTCGTTACAGTTACTACATCGGTGCGGGCGGCATCCAACATATACGGGCATTGTGGGTCGAGTTATACGGTTCCCATGGCCGTGGTCTAGTGGGTGCATCCTGGTCGAACACTATGCGGGGTCGGTACGAGATATCCGTCCAAAAATGTTATGCGCTTGTGGGAATTCAACGGGTTCATCTTAGTGGAACGGTGTCCACGCTTCTTGAGGGTGCCCATTCTGGGGTTATCATGGTTGAACGCATATCGACTGGTGAGTGTTTTACTGTTGAGGTAAAGAACATTACGAAATCGAATCCGCAAGAATGGGAGATCGAGTTTTTGCATATGGAACCCCAACAGCACGCGCGACTGGTAATTGCCTTTGTATCGCCCGGATGCACCTCAGACGTATTTGTAGAAGTGGAAGAACCATCACACGAGAGAGTACTCAGCATTGAAGAAACGAGCAGGAAGTTTCAACCAGTCCACGTGATACGAAGTGCGTTTCTGGAAGCAGAGGTTGCGCCGGAGTATAACGGTGGTTTGGTCTCCCTCAGATTTGGCGGCTTGAATTTGCTTAGATGCGCATTTTCAAAGCATCTGGCTACCCATAAGGTATTTGGACAGCATCCAATCTGGTTGGGAGGGATATATCCTCAACTGATTGATGGGCAGGTTGATCTACAACGTGGAGTGATAGTAATTGATCGTGAAGACATGGGAAAATTGAAGCCTTCATCGGTAAAAGTGTTTCGGTCAGAGGATCGCGCAGGTCTTGTCATGGATACGCCGTTATTTAAGAACGAAGTGGTTCTCTTGCGTGATGAAGCGGTTCTCCGCCTCTTAACGGTACGACGCCACTCGGTGGATACACGACGGCAAACTATAGCGTGGAACCTCTATTTTCAACCTGTTAACGCAAAGTTTCCTATTACATTTTATTTTTTCCGTGGAGATCGGTGGTTTTTATTCACTGAAGGGGGGGTGAGAAACAAGATATACAGTAATCGAAGAGCAATAATTCGTTTAGGGTCAAACATGTTTGTGAGTGTGGCGGTCAATCAGAGTGATAGTCAGATTGCCGCATACGAATGGCCTGGGTACGGGATGCAAATTGTCGTGTTCATTCCTTTATCGGATCAACTGACTAATAGCACGTACTGGGATTTATCTGTGTCACAATCTTTCGAGGAAGCTCTCGCTCAGTTAAATAAAATGGGGGGATATGACCGTGTTAATCACTAAACTGAATGGCCACGAGACACACAAGCTGGCTCGAGTAACGGAGGGTGAATCCCAACGAGTATTAGTATTTGAAGATCAAATCAGTGAGTATTATGCACTGCGCAAGAAGGTGGGTTTGCTCGACTACACGGCAACTGGCATATTTCGAATTGAAGGGCGAGAGTCCATCGACTTTCTCAATTTTCTTGTTACAAAAAATATAGAATTTATGGAATACGGTCAAGTGATATCCGCACTGCTTTTGAGTGTAGAAGGAACTTTTGTTGATTTGGTCGTTTTGTACAAGCTCGAAGATTGTGTGCTTTTAGAAACCTCACAGTCTAACTATGAAAAAGTTAAGACGCATCTGCAAATGTATGTGGGCAGGTTCGATGCGGTGGTGATTGATCAATCCTATGACTTGGGTCTGATAGGATTTGAGGGGCCCAATGCTTGGAAAGTGGCACAGACGCTGTTGGATTTCGAAGTCAGTACGCTGTCATTTCAGACGTTTCTGAATTTTTCGTGGGAAGGAAAATCTCTTCTACTTGTTAGGACGGGCAGTACAGGGGAGTATGGTTACAAAATCCTTGTTCCGGACCGTCTTGCTCAAGGATTTTGGGATCATATGTTGGAACTACTTCGCTCGAGATTCGATGGGATACCCGTCGGATATTCGGGTCTTGAAATGTGTATGACGGAAGTGCGGCATCCTAACCGTGAAATGTCTCAGTTCGATATCTCCCCAATTCAGGCTGGTCTGCACTGGCTAATTGACTTTAATAAGGAAGATTTTATCGGTCGGAATGAGGTGTTACGGCAAGTAGTTGAGGACGCTTCGGAACGTTTAATTGGATTTAATGCAGACATGCACGTCCAGATGAAGAATGGTGCAGATGTATCTGTGGATGGTCAATTTGTTGGGAAAGTAATCGTGGTTCAAGAGAGCCCGATTCTTCAGAAACTGGTCGGGTTGGCACTGCTGCGTCTACCATTTGCGGTGCCAGGGTTAGTTTTTGATGTTGTCAACGGTGATGGTGGTCGTTCAGAGATCCTTACGGTGTCGGCTCCATATGTTGTTCCTATGTCATGGTCCATCAAAATGATTTAGGATGTCTCCGTTCACGTTATTTGACGGGATTATTCTCACCGCCACTCAGTTGTGGCTAGGTCGAATCCACAGGTGCGTGGCTCCGAGCACGTAGACCGGTTTGGGCTTGTCAAGACGTCTGTCAACACTGAGAAACATGCCTTGACGGACTGAACAGAAGGGGTGAGTCGACACTCAGAGGCATGTGCCAACCATCACGCTAAGCTACCGACAGTGATCGTGAGAAGTTCTCGTGGTTTTAGCGTCAAATATCCCGAGCAAAAACATTAGGGGAGGTGGAATGCGTCGATGCGACCTGCTGTGCGTGTCGTGGTGACCGGGTTGGGAGTAATTTGTTCAAATGGGTGTAATGTTCGCGATTTTTGGGGGAATATATCGGGTGGACGAAGCGGCATCAAAACGATCCATTCGATCAGTACTGCTGATCTTATGACTGAATTTGGTGGCGAGATCACGGGATTTTCTCCAACCGATCATTTTTCCAAGAAACAATTGGGTCTGATGGACATATGCGGGCAGTACGCAGTCGTCGCTGCGCGCGAGGCTGTTCACAATGCTAAGCTATCATTGGAGACAATAGATAGGTTTCGGGTAGGGCTCGTCGTAGGAACATCGCTTGGTGGTATGCGGAGCGGTGAGGCATTTCATCGTCAATGGATTCAGAAGGGTCTAAAAAAAGCAAATACAGCATTGTTGTTGACCTATCCGATTCATACTGCGGCTGATAATGTAGCACATGATTTAGGAATCACAGGTCCTAGAACTGTCATATCGAACGCCTGCGCGGCTGGGACTAATGCGATTGGGTTTGCCTTTGAACTTATTTGCGATAATCGCGTGGATTGCGTTTTAGCGGGAGGTGTTGATCCACTTTCCCTGTTTTCTTTCGCCGGATTTAACAGTCTGAAGGCTCTGTCCAAAGGACCTTGCTCACCATACAGCAAAAGTGAAGGACTGAGTATTGGTGAAGGTGCAGGCTTTCTGATGCTGGAGAGTTTAGAACATGCACAGCAACGTGGGGCGGAAATTTTGTCTGAGGTACTTGGTTATTCGTTATCGGCAGATGCCTATCATCAGACGGCACCCGATCCAGGTGGCAGTGGTGCTATACGGGCCATGAGTGAAGCGTTAGTCCGTGCTGGAGTATCCGTGGAGGAACTGAGTTATATAAATGGTCACGGCACCGGTACACCATCAAATGATTTGTCTGAACCAAAGGCTATTCGCTCTGTCATCAGGAGGGAGCCAATACCGATTAGTTCAACAAAATCAATGACCGGTCATGCACTTGGTGCAGCAGGAGCTATTGAAGCAGTAATTTCGGTTCTTGCAATCAAATCAGATATCGTGCCGCCTACCGCTAACTTTCATGCGGAGAATGCGAACTTTGATATGGACTTTGTTCCCAATGAGTCACGGAGCGTACCCCTAGAGAATGTTTTGTCCAATTCGTTTGCTTTTGGGGGTAATAACGCATCTATCGTTTTTGGAAAGTTGCGTGATAGATCAGTATCGTCAGTTGAGCAGAATCGTATTGTTATCAGTGGTGTTGGGGTCTTAGCTGCTGGTGCAGTTGGTATAAAAGAATTCTATGAAAGATTGCTTTCGCAGGAATCACAAGTCAGAGAAGTAAAGGAATTTCTTGATTCAGAGATTCCGTTCAAACTGGGCGGCAAAATACCCGCTATACCATATGGTAAATGGATTAATCCCATCTTCTTGAGAAGGATGGATTCAATAAGTAAGATGGCAGTCGCTACAAGTCGGCAGGCTTTGGACGATGCAGATATTAGGACAACTCGAGATAGCCGCGATCACATTGGTGTCATCTTTGCAACTGGAACCGGTCCTATTGAGACCGTTGAGTCTTTCCATCGGGTGATTGTTGAACAGGGAGTAAAGGCGGCAAATGCGAACCTGTTTCCAAATACTGTAATGAATGCTGCGGCAGGGCATATTGGTTTGAACTTTAAACTTAAGGGTCCGACTTCAACTCTTACGACAGGCGGAGTTTCTCTTATAAATGCGCTGCTGTATGCGCAGTTATTGCTTAAGAATAGGGTAACAGAGCAAATGTTAGTTGTGAGTTCAGATGAATTGAATGTACCTTTACAGGTTGGATACAGCCGTATCCGGGGAAGTTTAACGAATGAAGCATTAAGACCGTTTGATGAAGAGCGGTGTGGCACAAATCTTGCTGAAGCAAGTACAGCGTTTCTTTTAGAAACCCTCGACTCCGCACGTAGAAGGGGGGCAAGGATTTATGCGGAGGTGTGTGGGTTTGGAATGACTTCTGATAGTTATCGTATTTCAGATATAAATCCACAAGGCGTCGAGTGGGAAGAGTCGTTTCGTAAGGCACTCGCGGATGCTGGAATAGTTGAGAGTGAAGCTGATCTCGTTGTGGGAGCCGCGAATGGCCATCGCGTCTACGATCTAGCTGAAGCAGCAGCAATTTATCGAGTGTTTGGGCAGGGAATCCCAGTGACAGCCCCGAAGGGGATGTTTGGGGAAACAAGCGGTTCTGCAGGTGGCATCAATGTATTGACAGGCTTGTTTTCGTTAAATGGTGGAGTCATTCCTTCAATCTGCGGACTGCGCCGACCTCTGCGGGAATTTGCATTAGATTATGTCGTAGACAAGAACCGCAAGCAGGACGTACAGACCGTATTAATAAGTTCATTTTCGACTGGAGGAAACTATCAGTCGCTGGTGCTAAAAACAATCTGAGAGGGTGATGACATGCGTTGGACAAATGAGAAGACTTGGGCTGTTTTGCTTGTTATTTTGGGTGTGTACTTTTTGTTGGCGACGTTCAATTTGGTTTCATGGTCTTTGGCAGGGAAATTGTGGCCGATTATTTTGATCGTGGTCGGCCTTAACGGATTGCTCAGGAAAAAATGACATAGCGAAGTGATCGTTCGCTTGTGCAAAGCGATTGAATCGGAGGAATGTTGTTTGCGTATATTGTTTATTTCCCCCAGCATGTTCAGTATTGGTGAATTGCATAACGCAACACTTTTGGCTCGCAATATGGAGAATGCAGGGGTGAAAACGCGATTTCTTGCCAGTGAGGAACGTCTATCGTATATTCGAGCTTGTGGTTTGGATGCGTATGGTATGCGCAGACAGACGAGGCAAACAGCAGTGATTTCGGAGCATGTGAACACTTTTCGACCCCATGCAATCATCTTAGCGGATTATCATAATCTTGACCTGGAGCCGCCTTTAATAGAATTGGACACTCTGTCTAATGTCCGTGTTCCTGTGGCCACCATCGATTCATTAGCGTTTGCGCCGGAAGCAAAGCGCTTGGAAAATGCCTTTTTTACCGATGATTTACCTGGTAATCGTATGCTAAGGGGAACGACGCTTCGAGAAGTTCCAGACTTCATGAAGATCATAAGAACATGCCCTCTTAATGGCCCGGTTGATATAGGATCACGGATTAAAGCGGTGCGCTTGTATGATCGACCCATCGAAATCGACTCAAGGGTTCGTCAAAGCGTAAGGAGTAGATTTGGGTGTGTGGCCGATGGACATAAACTTGTCGTATTCGCAAAAGCAGCGTGGGCCCATTTACCTGTAAAAATGAGGCTAATGAAAAAAGCGCAAAGTTCTACTGGCATTCCTTACTTTTACGAAGATTTTCTAAGAGATTCGTTGAGTACGTATTTGTCTGATTGTTGTGAGAAGGTGGTTGTTGTGGGCGTTTCACCGGAGAAATGCTTTCACACAGGCACTTTAGGACAGTTGGATTTTGTGAATCTACCTTTTTTAGACTTCGTCCGCTACCAAGAATTATTGATGTCAAGCGACCTATTTGTCAGTGATAATATTACTTCTGCGTCCCTTGCCAAAGCGATGTTCGGACATGTTCCTGGCATTGCGTTGATTAACTCGAGTGTTTCTTCTGCGAACTTACACACGATCGTTTCTAACGAGTTGTCGGCAATTGTTCATAGATGGCATGATTATATAGGCGCGATATATCCCTTTTACGTCTATCCGAATGGATGGATCTCTGAGTTGGAGACGCTCATGTCAGGAAACCCATATTTTGATGTCCTAAATAAAGTGGAAATGTTTGATCACGAAAAGGCTCAGTCTGCTTTCTCACAGCTACTTTATGATGAAAGTGCGATCCAGAGAAATAGGGAGCAGCAAGCGGCTTATATGGATACGGTGTTTAGGATTCGCGGTGCGAATG
Organism: Bacillota bacterium; assembly: GCA_021846285.1. Classification (GTDB taxonomy): domain Bacteria; phylum Bacillota; class Bacilli; order Alicyclobacillales; family SLC66; genus JAKADD01. The sequence continues at coordinate 47,563 of JAJZCB010000004.1, read as the reverse complement.
AACTAGCTGAATGGCTTGCAGAGCGCTGAGGTGTCCGTTGCCTTCCCTATGCGGCTGCATTTTTCATTCAGAAACGGTCGCCGGGGATCGCGTGCACGGCCATCGTTCTTGCCATCCTCAACGGATGGATTGTGTATCGTTACCGAACCGTTTGGCCGGGGGTTGCACCCCGGCCATGAGTACGAGCTCAGAGTTCGGGTTCCGGCCTTCCGTCACCCTGTCAATCACCCTGATAGAAGTTGCGGATCCAGCGGTGCGCTTTGAGCTTCTCCACCTGCTCTTGCGGCAACCCGCGGCCGTCGCCGAGGGCGCAGTTGCGTTCCACATTGGCGACGGTGCGCATTCCCGGGATGACAGTGGAGACGGCGCTGTGGCTCAGTGTATAGCGCAGGGCGATTTCAGCCGCCTGCTCCATGCTCATGCCAAGGTCCGCCGTGATCGCCTGCACCCGCTCGTACACTTCCCGCTTACGGTCGCCTTTGAAGTATCGATTGCGAAAATCATCGTCCGGGAAGGTGGTCTCAGGCGTGATCTTGCCGGTGAGCCCGCCTTCATCAAGTGCAACGCGCACGATAACGCCAATGTCGTATTTCAGGCATGCTGGAAACAGTTCATCCTCCGGGCTTTGATCAAACAGGTTGTAGATCACCTGTACAGTGTCGACAAGACCAGTCTCAATCAGGCGGAGGGCGTTGGCCGGCTGGTGGTCGTTAATCGATACACCGAAAAAGCGAATTTTACCCTGCTCTTTCAGTTTTCGTACTCCTTCCATCCAGTCTCCCTGCCCCATCCATTCATCCGACCACACATGAAACTGTTGCACGTCAATCGTGTCCAGTCCGAGATTCTTCAGCGATGTTTCAGTGGACTGAATCACGTGCGCGGCGGAGAACGTCGCGCTGGCCGGAACTCCGGAACGGGCAGGCCACTGCCGGTTGGCAGGTGGAACTTTCGACGCGACGTGAATGGTCTCTGAGTGCTCGCGCACCACTTGGCCTACGAGCCTCTCGCTATGTCCTTCGCCATAGACCAGGGCTGTGTCGATGAAATTTACTCCGAGTTCGATCGCACGGTGCAGCGCGTTGATCGATTCCTTGTCGTCCGCGCCGCGCCAGCCGCTGTTGCCGATGCCCCATGCGCCGTACCCGATCTCCGATACGAGCAGATTCGTCTTGCCGAGTTTACGTTTGTTCAATGGGAATCAACCTCCGAAATTTGGTGAGTTGTCATTTTGAATCACGGGTGACGGTTTCGCCGGTCACTTGCGCACCGCAGCCTACTCCCGTCCTGCGCGCTGCTGGCGTTCAGCTGCGTCATCGTACGGATAAGTGACAGGCAGCGCGCTGACGCGATCCAGTCTGGACACCTGTTCCGCAGAGAGAGACCAGTCAGCAGTTCCAAGGTTATCGGTGAATTGCGCCATGGTGCGCGCACCGATGATCGGCGCGGTGACAGCCGAACGGGAGAGCAGCCAGTTGATCGCCACTTGCGCCGGCGTCCTCTCTGCTTCTTTGGCAACTGCATAGAGCGCGTCGAGAACACGCCAGGTATACTCGTTGTTGTAGTTGGTCCAGTTCTCGCCCCATCCGTGCTTCTCTGCGGCCGCCACGCGCGTGTCTTCCGGGGGCGCTGACATGTCACGGTGAAATTTGCCAGACAGCCAGCCGCCGCGCAGAGGACTCCACGGGATGACGCCGAGGCCTTCCGCCTCGCACAGTGGCAACAGTTCATACTCTGTCGCGCGCGACAGCAGATTGTACTGCGGCTGCAAACAGGTGAACGCTTCCCAGCCGTTCTGCCGGCTGATGTGGACGGCCTTCTGTAACTGCCAGGCACGGAAGTTGCTCGCGCCGATGTAGCGGACCAATCCGCGTCTGACCAGGTCGTTGAGTGTAGAAAGGGTCTCTTCCAAGGGGACGACTGGATCCCACGCATGCACCTGATAGAGATCTATGTACTCTGTACCCAGCCGGCGCAGGCTGGCCTCGATCCCGTCCAGAATATGCTTGCGGCTGAGGCCAAGATCATTTTGACCACTTCCCATTGCAAAGCGAACCTTTGTCGCGATGATGTAGTCGTGACGATTCTTTCCTCTCAGCCAGGACCCGACGATCTCCTCCGACGCCCCTTGCGTGTACACGTCAGCCGTGTCTATAAAGTTGCCGCCTGCCTCGACAAAGCGGTCGAGCATGCGGTGGCTTTCCCCGGTGTCCATCTCGCGGCCAAACGTCATGGCCCCCAGGCACAGTTCACTGACCTTCAGGCCGGTCTTGCCCATAAAGCGGTACCGCATGATGATCTCTCCTTTGCGTATGAATGGTGAAATGACTCCCCGCCGCTATTGTATCAAGCTTGGTACCCGATTTGAAGGAGTATCGTACAGGTGATATAATTACAAATAGTATACTAAATATCAAAACGGTGAGGTGGCAGTCTTGAGCGGTCGTACTGTAACAGGCATGCGTGCCGTGCGTGCTGTACCGGGTGTACATACCGAGGCTCAGGAAGAAGTTGCGGATCGTTCAGCGGTGGACACGCACTCACCCATGCTTCTCTATTCCGCTGCGGACGATGAGGCGGTGTCTGACGACGTTTCCGTTCCGGAGTGTTCGATCGAGAAAGCATTGGCCATTATTGGCGGCAAATGGTCGTTTCTCATCCTGCGTGAGCTGTACCACGAACCGCAACGGTTCAACGAGTTGCGGCGCCAGTTGGGCGCAGTCAGTCCGAAGTCCCTGACAGATGCACTGCGTCACCTGGAGGAGCACGGAGTCGTCTCGCGTCGGGCGTTTGCGACCGTTCCCGTGACCGTAGAGTATTCGGTGACCGAGAAGGGCGCCGCCTTTCACGGTGTGCTCAAAGAGATGAAGAAATGGGGCGCGCTGTGGGGCTAGGCTTTCATGTCTGAGTTTTGCGAAGCAAAATCTCACCCGCTCGCAAAACTCAAACATGGGTTTCTATAAAATAATTGCCTGCAAGTGTTGCAAATCCAAAACGTTTTAGCTAGACTGACTGTAAGTGTTATGGCGGTTTGTTTATTGAGGTGATGATTGCTTGCCAGTCACGATTCGGGATGTGGCGAAGGCTGCGGGAGTGTCCATCACGACGGTGTCGCGGGCTTTAAACGGCTACTCCGATGTTGGTGAAAAGACGCGCAGAAAGGTTACGCGTATTGCAGAAGAGTTGAACTATCGCCCCAGTGCGGTTGCTCGCAGCCTTGTCATGAATCAGACGAGAACGGTCGGCCTGCTGGTTTCGGAGCTGACGAAGGAGCGCGCAGGGCATTATTTCATGTTTCAGGTACTGTATGGCATGCATGATCGGCTTGCGGAACTCGGTTATGATCTGATTCTGGTCAGTACAACGACCGCTCGTCAGCGACTGGTGTCTTATCTTGATTTTTGCATGGAACGCCGTCTGGATGGAGTGATTGTCATGGGAATACGCCTTGATGACCCGTACATTCAGGAGGTGGTTGATTCGCCCCTGCCAAGCGTCGTGATTGACCTGCCGTTGCTCAGCGACCACTGTGGGTATGTGATGACGGATAACGTGCATGGCGCAAAGTTGGTGATTCGGCACCTGGCAGGCAGAGGACACCGTAAGATTGGCTTTGTCAACGGGCACAGTCAGGCGGCTGTAAGCCGGGACCGTAAAAGGGGTTATGAGGAAGGCATGCTGCAGGCTGGTCTCGGGTATGACGATACGCAGGTCCATGAAGCGGACTTCACACTGCAGGGCGGCGCAGACGGCTTGAAACACCTGTTGCAGTGTCATCCTGACATGACGGCCGTGTTTTTCGCCAGCGACCTGATGGCGATCGGCGGTCTCCAGTACGCGCGGGAGTCAGGAATCCGCAGTCCTGAGGAGTTGGCGATTGTGGGATACGACGACATTGAACTGGCGGAATTTTCGACTCCGCGCTTGACGACTATACGTCAAAAACGCAGCGAGATGGGCATGCGAGCGGCTGAAATGGTTGTGGCCATGATGAAGGATCACGCTGCGCCTCAGGGTGTTCTTCTGGCTCCCGAATTGGTTGTCAGGGATACCACTTGAAGAGTTCTAAGGTCCGTTGAGTCCGTTGAGGATCGAAAATGACCACACACCACGACAAAAATCCAAAAGGTTTTGGAAAGAAGAGAACGCGATGAATTGGTTCCGGGTGATCAAGGAAGACGATCTGTTTCTCGTCACAGACAATCAGGGAGACGTAGGGCATCCGCAACGCAACGATTTTGCCTACGGTTTGTTTACAAAGGATACGCGCGTTCTGTCCCAGTTTTACTGGTTCATCGACGGTGTGTCTTTCCACCTGTTGGGCGCCGATACCAGCCGCAATTATGAAGGTATATACCGGTATGGCAATGACGTGTCAACGTCAGGAACGGGATCCGCGTTAAACGGGGACACGCTGATCATTAGCAGGCGTCAACTGGTCGACGGTCACGGCGGGCTTGTCGAGGAAACGGTCTGTGAAAATTATGGCGATCAGGATATGGAGCTGCCACTGAGTTACCTGGTGGACGCGGATTTCAGCGATATGTTTGAGGTCAGGGGATATTCTTCTGCGTCACTTTCCAAAACGATTCGGATATCTACTGTCGACGGAACCGCCGTGTTTTCTTATGAGGCGTCCGACGGACAGGTGATGACCACCATGGTCCGTCTGGAGTGTGGTGAGGGGAACGATGCGGATATCAGCGTATCAACTGAAGAATCACCAGTGGACGGCGTGCCTTCAGCGCAATCAGGTCTCCGGATACGCGGTAAACTTCGCGTGGACGCCAGGCAATCGACAACGTGGCGGATGCGCGTTATGGTGAACGCGGAGGTTGGCGGAGCTGCCCCGGGAGCGGCGTCGCCTGCGATAGGAGCGGCAGTTCCGTTTGCTGTTCTTGAACGGGAACTGCAGAGCAGCTACGCCGAATGGAGCGCAACGGCGCCTCAGATTAAAACGCAGGTGGATTTTGAGCGGTGGTATGGGCAAGGGTTGCGGGATCTGCGCATGCTGGTGACCGATATCGGGTATGGACCTTTTCCGGTCGCTGGGGTTCCCTGGTTTGCTGTACCTTTCGGGCGAGATAGTTTGCTGACCGCGTTTCAGGCGCTGCACATTCAACCACAACTGGTCAGGGGGACGCTCGCTACAATGGCGGCGTTTCAAGGACAGCAACTCAATGTTGGCCGTGACGAAGAACCCGGCAAAATGATGCATGAACTGCGCATGGGAGAGATGACGCGCACCGGGAAGGTTCCGTTTGGACCGTATTATGGTTCGATCGACGCAACGCCGCTGTTCCTCGTACTTGCCGCCGAATACGCAGATTGGACGGGGGATCAGCCATTTGTCAGGGGTCTTTTGGAGCATGTGAGGCGGGCCTTTGAGTGGATTGAAATTTACGGGGACCGGGATGGAGACGGGTTTGTTGAATATTATCAACAGGCCGATGGAGGAATCGCCAATCAGGGATGGAAGGATTCGGGAGACTCGATCATGCATAAAGATGGTCGCTTGGCTGCGGGCCCGATCGCCTTGTGTGAAGTGCAGGGGTATGTGTACAAGGCTTACCGGAGCTGGGCGCATTTGTACCGAAGCCTGGAGCGGCCTGTGGAGGCGCAACACTGCGAGCAGAAGGCGCAGAGACTGCGGGAACGATTTGTCGAAACGTTTTGGATTGCTGATGATTCGATCGTGGCTCTTGCCCTGGACGGCCACAAAATACCGCTGCGCGTCGTGACATCCAACATGGGCCAGGTTTTGTGGAGTGGAATTCTGCCTGACGATTTGGCTGGAAAGCTGGTCGCCAGACTTCTCCAACCCGATTTGTTTTCGGGATTTGGAGTGCGGACGTTGTCGACGCTCGAAGCCGCCTACCACCCGCTCAGTTATCATAACGGATCCGTTTGGCCGCATGACAACGCGCTCATCCTGTTTGGCATGTCGCAATATGGATACGTCGACGCCACGGCGCAGGTTGCGCAGGGGCTGTTGCGCGCGGCCGGACATTTTCCACAGATGCGTCTGCCGGAACTGTTTGGCGGATACACGGCCGAACCTGACGAGGCGCCCGTACCGTATCGGGTGTCATGCTCACCGCAAGCATGGGCGTCGGCGGCGCCGCTGCTCACGTTGCGCGCGTTGCTGGGCGTGAAGGTGTATCCGGATCGGCCGGCTTTTACATGCGATCCCTCGCTGTTGCCCGGTATGAACCATCTGACCGTGACAGGTCTTGCTCTGGGAGAAGGAACGGTTGACATTATAGTGGAACGCGCGACCTCAGAAGGGCTGTCGGTGTCCGTGATCAACAATACTACCGGATGGAAGTATGTAAAAGCCGAAGAGTTGACGTTATCAAGGGGGTGATGCGACCAGAGAGAATATCTGTGCAACTGCCGTTTCTGCCCGCCCTTCGTGGCAGCGGTTTCATCGCAACAAGGGTCAATGCGTCACATGTTCGATTCATATGGGGGAGGTCAAACATTCATGAAGCAGGTCAATAGAAAGTGGACAACTGTGGTCGCTGGCGGAGCCTGTGTCGTGCTCGGAACCGCTCTGGTCGGCTTTGGCTTGCCTGAGCAGGCTGCCGCGAAGGCAACTCATGCTCAGGTCACCATCACGCTTGGCGGATGGACATCATCGCCAGTGGAAGCGACATTGATGGCTAAAGAACTGACGTACTTCGAAAAGGCGTACCCATGGATCCACGTCAACTATCGCCCGATCAGCGGCAACTATGAGGCGATTTTGAAGACCCGTTTTGTGGCGGGAGACGCTCCTGACGTCATCTACGTGAACAACGGTGGGCAATCCAGTTCTTTCATGAAGAATGGGGATTTGTTGCCGTTAAACAAATACATTAAGGCGTCGCACTTTCCGTTGCAGGATTTCTTCCCTGGCGCCCTGAATCTGTTTCGCTATCATGGAAGCGTGTACGGCATTCCCAAGGATCAGTCTCCACTTTCACTCTTCTATAACCCGGTGATGTTCCGCCAGGCAGGGATCAAATCTCCTCCGACCACATGGGCCCAACTTGCGGCCGATGCGCATCGGTTGACGGATGTTAAAGTGCATCGCTACGGCTTGATCAATTCCGCGCAGGAGCCGCGCTGGGCAGAATTTGTCTATGAGGCGGGCGGAAGCGTGATGAACCCCGCGATGACCAAGATGACGCTCAACACCAAAGCAGCGCTGCAAGGATTCAGCTTCTTCGTGAATCTCTATCGGAACGGATCGGCGGCTCTTCCTGGAACCGTCGGAGCTCCCTGGGGCGGGCAGGCGTTTGGCATGCAGCGGGCCGCGATGACGTTGTCCGGAAACTGGCTGGTGCCGTTCCTGGAACAGACGTATCCGAAGACGCCCTTTGCCGTCGTGCCCATGCCTAAGGGTCCGAAGAATGCGGAAACGCTCACCTTCCCCGTCGCCTATGGGATTACCAGAGATTCCACAAATCCACAAGCTTCCTGGGATCTGATTCGCTATCTGACGAGTCGGCAAGGCATGACCAAATGGATGAATCTGGGGCTCGCATTGCCCTCGCGCAAATCCCTGCTGGCTTTGCCGTACTACAAGCAACATCCGGTCTTGAAAGGGTTGCTCGCAGACCTGTCCGTCTCAGTTCCGTGGACTTTTCCGGCCGGGTTCTCGCAATTGTCCAGCACCACGATGACCAATGAGACCACACTGGCCATCATGGGCAAAGAGACGCCTGCCCAGGCTTTGGCCAATATGCAGCAAGGCGGCATGGCCATATTGCATTCAGGGAGCTGACTTCGAATGGCTAGCATAGAAGGCGCCGGGAGTTCTTCACTCCCGGCGTTCCCTAAGGGTAACGCATTTCGCCGTCGGGCCCGTCGTGAGTTAGGGGTGGGGTATATGTTTACCCTGCCCTCAGTCTTGCTTCTCTTTCTGTTTACTTTGGGTCCGGCGCTGTACTCGCTGTATCTGAGTTTTTTTTCATGGTCGCTGCTGAATCACATGCATTTTGTCGGCTGGCAAAACTTTGTACAACTTTTTCAGATGCCTCTGTTCTGGATCTCGGTTCGTAATTCCGTTGTATTTGCGTTAGTTGTGGTGCCCACGCAAACCGTGGTAGCGCTTTTATTGGCGGCGATCCTCAATCAAAATCTTCCGGCGCGCGGTTTTTTCCGTTTGGCGTTCTTCTTTCCGGCAGTGAGTTCATCGGCTGTGATATCGATCATCTTCATGTGGATCTACAACAAATTTGGTCTTCTAAACGGTTTTCTGTCTGTCTTCGGCATTGTCGGACCGGACTGGCTGGGCAATCCATCGTTTGCCCTGTCGTCCATCATGCTTTTGAATATCTGGACGACATCGGGCTATTTTATGGTCGTATTCCTGGCAGGGCTGCAGGCAATCCCTGCGGAGATGTACGAAGCGGCGGCCATCGACGGAGCGGGTCGGTGGAGAAGCTTCTCGCGAATCACGGTTCCCCTGCTGAGTCCCTCTACCTTCTTCATCGTGGTGATGGGAATCGTTGGCACACTGCAAATGTTTGATCAGTCTTTCATTATGTCACAGGGCACAGGTGGTCCACTCAACTCAACGACCACCATTGTGTTATTGATATACCAATTTATCTTCTCCTATGGACAAGTCGGATATGGCGCTGCTGCTACTGTACTGTTGTTCCTGCTTATTTTACTCGCCACGTTGGCGACAAACTGGTGGTTCAAGCGGAAGCTCGATTACTTATAGGGGGTGAAGCTTGTGGTTGGCGCCCGCAACACGTTTTCCTACAGGCTGGTGCGCGTCATATATCTGCTGATTCTAACGCTGGGCGCTTTGGCGATGCTGATTCCTTTTGCTTGGAGCCTCTCGACTTCCCTAAAGCCGCTGGGCGAATCGATGGCCTATCCTCCTGTTTGGTGGCCGCACCCCTTTGACTGGAGCAATTTTACCGTCATCTGGACCATGGTGCCGCTCGCGCGCTGGTTTCTCAACAGCGCCATAGTGGCGGTGAGCGTTACGATCGGGAATCTCATTATTGACTCCCTGGCGGGATACGCGCTCGCACGGATTCCATTTCGGGGGAGAAACGTTCTTCACTTGGGGATCGTTTCGATGCTGATGATTCCGTTTCAGTCGGTCATGCTGCCCGTTTACATTTTGCTGAGGTGGCTCGGACTGTTAGACAATTATGGTGGAATGATCGTTCCCGTGCTCGTGTCTGCGATGGGTGTGTTTCTCATGAGACAGGCGTTTTTGACCGTTCCGCAGGAATTGGAAGATGCGGCGATGATCGATGGGGCGGGTCGTTTGCGTATGTTTTGGCAAATTGCTCTGCCCATGGTCATCCCGAATCTGATGACGTTGGCGCTGATGATCTTTATGGGGTCCTGGAATAATTTCCTTCTACCTCTGTTGGTTGCGAACAGATCCCATTTGTGGACGGTGCCTCTTGGCATCGTGATGTTTCAACAGGAGTACTTTGTCAATTGGCCCTATCTCATGGCGGGCAGCGTACTGGCCACTCTGCCTATCGCCATCCTGTTTCTGGTCTTTCAGCGTTTCTTCGTGCGAGGTGTCACCACGACGGGACTGAAGTAGCCGGCGGCGCCAGCCCGGCGCGATGATCTGGGAGTGAAGCGCAACCGGTTTCGCAGCCAGCGGAGCCGGACCACTCTCCCCAGCCCATCTTCATTATTGCGATGGGGTTATTGCTGCCTATAATCGGGTGGATATCCTTTGTAAGACTTGAAAACCGCGCCCGAAGTGCTGGTCTGGAGGGATTTTGAAATCCGTCTATCGCCATCCTGTTTCTGGTGTTTCAGCGTTTCTTCGTGCGAGGTGTCACCACGCATCCCGGAGCATTTGAATCGCTGCCACGGGATCATCTGCCCGGAACACCGCGGCGCCCGCGACAAGAATGTCTCCGCCGGCGGCTTTAAAGAGCGCCGCGGTTTCGCGACTGACGCCGCCGTCAACCTCGATGAGGGGTCGGGAGTGATCGCCGCGGAGCGTCGCCAACCGCCTGACCTTCTCAACGGCCAACGGTCGAAAATTTTTCTTGCCGGGCTCCAGATCGACGCTCAAGATGACGACGTAATCCACAGCATGCAGCAAGTCTTTGAGGACATCAACCGCTGTGTCCACTTTCAGAGCAATGCCGACCGAAACGCCGAGCTTTTGAATCTGGCTGAGCGTGTGCTCCGGATTCGCGCACGCTTCCCAATGAACAGCAATTCTGTCTGCTCCTGCGTCGTGAAACAACGACAAGAATGGTTCGGGTTCTTCCGCCATGAGATGAACATCCAGAGGAAGAGATGTGCTGCGCCTTACAGCCGCGACGACATCGGGGCCAATAGTGAAATTGGGAACGAAATGTCCGTCCATGACGTCCAGGTGCAACATGTCAGCGGATCTGCCGACAATCTCGCAGGCCTCGGCAAGATGTCCAAGGTCAGCCGACAATATCGAAGGAGCTATTTGCACAGGTCTCATGAAATCGCCTGCTTTCTGCCGTCTTCCAGTCTTGTGGATCGGCGTTATTCCATGTCCATTTGAGACCTCGCGTCCTCGCGTTCATCCCCTCGTCACTCATCCCTCGCGGGTGCCGATCCCGACGACCCTTCCGAACTTGACTGAAAGAGCTGCATGGCTTGGTCGGCAGTCCATCCATCATGCACGATGTGATTGAGGGCGTCGAGCATAGTCCGGGGTTTTTCGGACTGAAATACATTTCTTCCCATGTCCACTCCTGCGGCCCCTTCCTCCATGGCCCGTTCCACCATTTTCAGGGCTTCAAATTCCTCAACCTTCTTGCCTCCCGCTACGATGATGGGCACCGGACACGACGCCACCACAGTGCCAAAATCCTCTGGAACATAATACGTTTTTACAAACTGCGCCCCCAATTCAGCGCAAATCCGGCACGCCAATCTGAAGTATTTCGCATCGCGCGCCATATTGCGTCCTACCGCTGTAACGCCCAAAACCGGTATCCCAAACTTTAATCCGGCATCGACGAGTTTGGTTAAGCTGTGTATGGTTTTGGTCTCGTAATCGCCTCCGACGTAGACTTGCACGGCCACAGCCGATACGTTGAGCCTCGCAGCATCCTCGATGTCTACAGCAATTTCTTCGTCGGAAAGCTCCTTGAGAATGCTGGGACCGCCTGTGGCTCGCAGCACAATCGGGTTCTGCGCCTCCGCGGGAACGGTGGTCCGCAACATCCCGCGTGTCAGCATGAGTGCATCGACTTGGGGAAGCAGAGGCACGATGTTCAGGTCAACGCGTTCCAGTCCTCTCACAGGTCCCTGAAAATATCCGTGATCAATGGCCAGCATCACGGTGCGCCCGTCTGACGGTCTGAAGATCCGCGCCAAACGGTTTTTCATGCCCCAGTCGTAGGAACCGCTGCCTTTCAGAAAGAACTCCCTTCGGGAAACGGGGACATTTTCATAGAATCTGCTCGTTGATGCGTCATCAACATCCGGCATGCTCTCTCCTCCTCGTCCATTCCAAAAATATTGCTTGGCCTCGGGCCACGCGAGCTTTCATTCTGTTGATGGTGCTGCGCAAGTGAGCTCTTGCCTCGCAAAACTCAGGCATGAAAGTCGATTCCGAAAAATCACCGCAGACGTATTTTGTTTCCGATGATTCTCCATGTGCGATTATGTTCATTTCCTAGAGCAATGATAATCACGCTGGCTGACCGTGTCAAGAGTTTATGAATCGCGATATCCCTCAGATAAGCCAAATGACTGACGATTTTGTTCGAACTCGAAAAAAAGGCTATTGACAAACGCGCCGATCCGCTGCTAGAGTTGAAATCAGTCGCACACAAACGAACAAATATTATCGTGTACGGAGGTTGTATGAATACTAGATTGGGGTCTTCCGCCTTTCTGCCAAAAGAACGTCTCGTTAGAATCTACGACATTGTCCAAAAAGAAGGAACCGCCCGGGTGGCGGAACTGGCAGCTCTCTTTGGAACGTCAGCGATGACGATCCGTCGGGATTTGACGGAACTTGAAGCAAAAGGCCTTGTGGTTCGAACTCAGGGGGGGGTGGTGGCTCGAGACGGCATCCTTCGCGACTACGATGTCGATGTGCGCCAGACTTATAATGTCGAGGAAAAAAGTGCGATCGCAAAAGAGGCCATGCGGTTTATCCAGCCAGGGGATTACGTGGCGCTGGATGCAAGCACGACGGTTGTGGAGTTAGCGAAACACATCGCCAACTTGCGAGATGTGACAGTGGTCACCAACAATTTTATGGTAGCCAATATATTGGCTTCGTCTCCGGTTGAGTTGGTTTTCGCGGGAGGTTATTTGCGCAGGGAGGCCTTTTCCACCGTGGGTCCGCTGGCTGAACATACTGTGATGCAATTTGCGTTCACCAAAGTATTCGTGTCGGGAACTGCGGTGGATTTGGATGCGGGTCTAATGGACAATAGCCCGGACGAAGTGCATATGAAGCAACTGATGTTACGCAACAGCAAGAAGAGGTATCTCTTGGCTGATTCTTCAAAAATAATGCATCGTGGGCTGATCAAAGTTTCGCCGTTGGCTGAGTTTGACGCCGTGGTGACAGACAGCCGTATTGATCCGGCGGTCGAGCTCACGATGCGAAAAGCGAACGTTCCGCTCGTTGTTGCGGGGGTACGCGGCGGGTAAAGCGCCTTGCGATCAGGGATTTGCTAACCAATCGATGAAAGCGCATCCATAAGCTTTCACCCCCCTCTGTCCAGGAACGGTTGAGGGAGAGCGTTCTCGTTGGTCCAATATTTAAGTACTGCGTACTGCAAGTACCGCGATGCGGCGAGACGGGCAATGATGCGCGCCTGACCATCCGGTCCATGTGTAAAGAAGTAGTATCCATAAAATGGCAAGCCAATTGGAGGAGAGGTTAAATGCGCAGAAAAAGTGTTGCAGTCATCACGAGTCTTGGATTAGCGGCTATGATGGTCTCGGGTTACGGAGCTACCCCGTCGTTCGCCGCCAGTCCTTCACACGTGATTCCATTGAAGGACATTACGATCGGATATTCGGTTTCCACGCTCCAGAACCAATTTTTCGTCGGTTTGACTCAGGGTGTTGAGAGAGAGGCCAAAGCCCTGGGGGTGCATCTGATTTTTGACAGCGCCAACGGCAGCCCGGGCACGCAGTTGAACCAGGTCGAGGAGATGGTCAGCCAGCATGTGAACGCCATCATCCTGAACCCCATTGACGCCAATGGGATCACCCCGGCTGTGGAACAGGCGAACCGCGCGAATATTCCCGTCATTACCCTGGACCGGACGGCGTTTGGCGGGAAGATCGCCAGCTTTGTCCGCGTGAGCAGCATGCAGATGGCTCAGGCCGCAGGCCAATGGCTGGCCAACCAATTGAAAGCCCGCTATGGCAGTTATCGAGGCAATGTCGTTGATCTGGAGGGATTGATGAGCACCAGCCCCGGACAGGCCCGCCAAAAAGGGTTTATGGACATCATGAAAAAGTACCCGAACATTCATGTGGTCGCGACCCTTCCGGGGAACTTTGACCAATCCCAGGCCTACAACATGATGACCGACGCCATCCGGGCGAACAGCGGCAAACAGATCGACGGCGTGTTCAACGCCAATGACGACAACTCCATCGGAGCGGAGCGCGCCATTGCAGCGGCGGGGCTCTCCTATCCTGCATCGTCGCGCAAGCACATCTTTGTCACTGGAATGGACGGCACCTCCCAAGGGCTGGCGGCGATCAAGTCGGGTTCCCAGGACATGACCGTGGCCCAGAATCCGATGAAGGAAGCCGAAGCGGCCGTTCAAATGGCGGTGGAGAAGATCGAGGGCAAGTCGATTCCGGCCAACGTGCGGTGGCCTCACATGCTGATCACCGCGCACAACATCAACTCCGCGGCCGTCAAGAGCTATGGTTTGTGGTCGCTTGATCTCAATAATCCGAAGATCGGGAACATTCCAAACATGAATTCCCTCCCGATCTACACGGCGTCGGGACATGTCGCCGGATCTTACACGCCGCTCTACCACGCCGTCAAGAAGTAGGGGTCGCAAAGTTCTTCACGGGTACCAGGCCCGCCTGGGGAGGAGTCATGCATTGTGCTCGTGGCGAGTTGCGCGGCAGCGCGGATTTTGCAGAGGCAATGCCTGACTCCAACCAGCACGGTTCCACTGGACAGGCTCGCCAAATGAACGTCGCGCGGCATCCCCGGTGGAAGCGCATCGGGGATGCCGCGTTGATTGTCCTCCGTGACAATGAGAAAGGTACTTGCAAGGGAAAGGAGCGCAGCTAAAAATGACCGCGACGGAATCAGCACCAATTTTGGAGGCGCATGATCTCGGCAAGCGCTTTGGCGATGTTGAAGTGCTTCACCGAGTATCCCTTAAAATCATGCCGCGGGAAATCATGGGTCTGGTAGGCCAGAACGGGGCGGGAAAGAGCACGCTCATTAAACTGATTGCGGGGGCCTATCAACCTGATGGGGGAAACATGCTGCTTCATGGCAAACCGGTTCAGTTTCGGGATCCGCGGGATGCCCTGCGGGCCGGAATTGCGACAATCTATCAGGAACTGAGTCTATGCCATAATCTCACTGTCGCCGAAAACATCTTTCTTGGTCACATGCCCAGAAATCGGTGGGGAGTGGTGGACGAGGAGCGAATGCGCCGGGAGGCGGATCGATTGCTCGAAGAATTGGGGATTCCCATCAATCCGCGGGAGTCCGTCGCCCAACTGACACTATTGGAACGGCAGTTGGTCGAAATCGCAAAAGCCATCCACCGCAATCTTGATGTGCTGATATTGGACGAACCGACATCGGCGTTGAGCCAGCGCGAAAAATCCGCGCTTTACCGCATTGTGCGCAATCTTCGTCAACGGGCCTCGATCATTTATATATCTCATTATCTGGAGGAAATTCTTGATTTGTGCGATCGCGTTGTGGTGTTGCGGGACGGAGAAGTCATCAGGGATGGGCCCACAGGCGGGTTGGATGTACGGCAGTTGGTTCACGAAATGGTCGCAAGTGACATCAAGGAATTTTTCCCAAAGCACAACCGGGTGGCCGCCGAGGTCGCGCCCTTGCTTACAGTTGCCAATCTGACAGTGAAGGCCGATCGCGCCCCGGTTCATAATGCCTCGCTCACGGTGCTGCCGGGAGAAATCGTGGCTTTGGCTGGCTTGGCCGGCAGCGGCGCCACCACTTTGGCGCGGGCCTTGTGCGGCCTGGCACCCCATACGGGCACCGTGGCAATTCATGGGGCAGCGTGCCGTGTCGCCAACTCCAGACAAGGATTGCAAGCAGGTATTTCTTACGTCACAAATGACCGCAAGGGCGAAGGCTTGGTCATGACCCTGAACTCTTACGACAACGGAGGATTGTCGATCCTTCATCTGCTGCGAAACATGGCGGGGATAATCACTGACCGGCGTGTGAAAATCTCGAGCGAGGAACAGCTTCGAACCGTGATGTTCCGTGGTCAGGCGGAGCGTCCGGTCGCATTTCTGAGCGGCGGGAACCAGCAAAAAGTGGTATTCGTCAAAATGGCCCATCAACGGCTCAAGCCGCAGGTTCTGGTCTTGAATGATCCCACGCGGGGCGTGGACATTGGCGCTAAGCGAGAATTGTACGATCTGCTGATGCAAATGACCTATCAAGGCATGGCTGTCGTGTTGGTCAGCACTGACCTTGAAGAGATGGTGCAGTTGGCCGATCGGATTTACGTGTTTCGAGACGGCTCCATCGTCCGGGAAATTTCTCATGGCATCAGCATGCGGGAGCTGCAAATTGCCATAGAGCAGAAAGAGGGAGGGGAAGCGCAATGAATCAAGTCAACGACGGGACAACGGCGATCCCGGGAACCGTTGGGGGGCGTTCTTCACGGGAATCGTGGTGGAAACGCGCGATACGGACGCGCTATTGGCCCATTGTGCTGGCGCTGGTGCTGTTGAGCGGATATTTCAGCTTGACGACGCAGTACTTCCTCAGTTTTAACAATTTGGTAACTATTTTATCCCAGGTATCGGTTTTGGGGATTGCGGCAGTTGGAGAAACGATGGTCATCCTGTTGGCCGGGATTGATCTCTCTGTGGGCGCGGTTATTGCGGTGGCCGGTGTGCTTTCCGCTTCGTGGGCTCTAAATGGTGCGCCCGTTCCGATTGCGATGTTGGGCGCGGTCGGCATTGGCTTGGCGATCGGAGTGATAAACGGAACATTTACCTATATATGGAGAATGGCGTCGTTCATCGTGACACTGGCCATGATGTCCTTCGCCAGCGGCATGGCGCTGATCGTGACGAACGGCAGCACGGTTTTCGGGTTCCCCAACAGTTTTAACGTGTTGGGCTCCGCCACAATCGGCGGCATTCCAGTGTCCGTGGGCATATTGGTTCTGGTGTTTGTGCTGGGTCACCTGGTACTACGGTATACTTCTTTTGGACGACAGGTTTACGCCGTGGGCGGCAATGTGTCCGCAGCCCGCTTGTCGGGTGTCAATGTTGTCGGTGTGGGCATCGTGGTTTTCGCGATCAGCGGCGGCCTGGCCGGTTTGGCCTCCATTATTGAAGTTGGGCGGCTGGCCTCGGCCATTCCGATCGCCGGTCAAGATCTGGCGCTGAGCACCATTGCCGCGGTGATTATCGGAGGAACGTCCCTGTTTGGCGGGGTCGGCACATTGCCAGGCACGGCGCTGGGGGTCTTGCTGATCGGCGTCCTGAACAATGGCCTCGCCATTAGCAACGTGTCGGCGTTTTGGGACCAGGCGATACAAGGAATTGTGATATTTGTGGCCGTCGCCATTGATGCGTGGGTTCAACGGCGATTTGGGGCGCGCAGTTGACAGGGGCGGAAAGACCAAAGGGCGTATTTTCGCCACAGAGGAGAGGTGCCAGTCGGTGAAGGATGCTATGAGAAATGCCGAACCTGCGCAGGATGTTCTGAAGGAGCTCGTGCGAGTGTCCCGGAGTATAGGCCAGGATACAAGGTATGTTTTGTGGGGTGGGGGAAACAGCTCGGTAAAAGTCGAGGAAATCGATTATCGCGGCCAATCGGCAGCCGTGTTGCGCATCAAAGGTACCGGCGCCGACATGAAGGCGCTGACTGTGAACGACTTTCCCGGCGTACGTCTGGATGACATCAGAGCCCTGCGGGAAAGGGAGGCCATGGATGACGACGAGATGGTGTCGTATCTCGCTCATTGTATGCTCGACCCACAGGGGCCTCGACCGTCCATCGAAACATTGCTGCATGGTTTCTTGCCGTACGGAGCCGTGGTTCATTCTCACGCTGACGCGATTTTGGCATTGGCAATTGTGAAGGATCCTGAAAAGGTCATTCTCTCCGCTTTGGGAGATCGAATCGTTGTGGTGCCCTACATTCGGCCGGGATTTTCCATGGCGAAAACAGCGGCCCAAGCGGTTGACAGCGTGCCCGGCGCCGAGGCCATGGTGCTGCTTCACCACGGCCTTGTGACCTGGGGACGTACGCCGACGGAAGCATACGAATCCCATATCGATATCGTTCGACGCGCCGAGGAGTTTTTAGAGAATCACCCATATCCGGAGGTTGGCCGGAGAGCAAGATGGTCGCCGGACATTCGCGATCAATTGGTGCAACGGACAGCCCCTTTGATTCGCGGTCATTTGGGAACCAACGATTCTGTCGTGTTGCGTTTTGCGGATAACGAACAGCTTTTGGCCTTCACTGAGCGCGATGACCTGGAAGACATGGCTCAGTTCGGAGTGGTAACTCCAGACCATCTCCTGTATACCAAGAATGTTTCGTTGATTATCCCGGCGCAACCGGATATGGCAGACTCGCATCTGGCCGAGATGGTGAGAGATCGGATGGAACAATATCGAGAGCGCTATCGCCGATATTTTGAACGGTATAATTCTGGCCAATTTGTGATGCGATCCCCTGATCCGGTTCTTGTGATCATTCCAGGAGTGGGAGTGTGGTCAGCCGGTTCCGGTCCCAGCTTGAGTCAGATTCCTCTGGAGATGTACCAACATACTGTCTCTATATTGGAAAATACGGAGAAAATTGGCCGCCATGAATCTCTATCCGAGTCTGAAACCTTCGAAGCCGAATATTGGCCGCTGGAATTGTATAAGCTCTCGACTCGTCCGCACACTCGGGAATTGCAGGGGAAAGTCGCGATGGTCACGGGCGCGGCGGCGGGAATCGGGGCGGCGATTGCAAGGCGCTTGGCCAAGGCGGGCGCTGTGGTCGTGATTGCGGATCGAAACGGCGAACGGCTGCGGGATGTCGCCAACGTTCTGGCGGCGGAAGGAGAGAGTGATCAGGTGTCTGCAGTGGTCATGGATGTCTCGGACGAGGACCAGGTGATGCAGGCTTTTGAGACAACCGTGCGCAGTTATGGAGGATTGGACATTTTGGTCTCCAACGCGGGAACCGCGCCCACGGGGCGCTTAACCGAGATCAGCCTGGCGGAATGGGAGGCATCATTGCGGGTAAATGTGACTGGTCATTTTCTAGTGGCCCGTCAGGCCCTTCGCTTGATGAGCCGCCAGGGGGCGGGTGGCAATGTGGTTTTTATCGTGAGCAAAAACGCACTCGTTCCTGGCCCCGAGTTCGGCGCATACAGCGTGGCCAAAGCGGCGGAATTGCAATTGGGCCGGATTGCCGCCATTGAACATGGGGCTGACGGAATTCGGGTCAATATGATCAATCCGGACGCCATTTGGACCGATTTGTGGAGCCCTCAGCTTCGTGCTGATCGTGCCAAGGCCTACAATATTCGTGAAGAAGACCTGGAAGATTTCTACCGGCGTCGATCGTTGCTGCAACGCGTCGTGACCGAGGAAGACGTGGCCGAAGGCGTTTTATTTTTTGTGAGTGAGCGGTCAAGCAAGACAACAGGCGCGGTACTGCCCGTGGACGCGGGCATTCGTGAAGGATTTCCGCGATAGACCCGCATGATCGTCTTCTTCCAACCACCAGAAGAACATGAAAATCCGGGTTGATCAGGAAGACGATCTTGCGATGGCACAAGCGATCTCGCATTTTCAAGATAGACTGCCATGCTGTTTCGACACGAGACTGAGGGGGATGAGGAGGATGGCTTCCGACAAGGTTTGGACTGTGGAAGACGCGGGTGTTCTTTTGAAACGCATGGGTGTCTATGGCGCTGAGGACAGTCTTGCCGGAGAGGAAATTGGCGATGGCAACTTGAACTACGTCTTCCGATTATCGGGGAAAGAAAGCGGCCGAAGCGTCATTATCAAAAAAGCCGTGCCTTTTCTTCGCGTCGTGGGCGACAGCTGGCCCCTGACGGAGGAACGGGCGTCGATTGAGGCGCAGGCCCTGGAATTCCAGGCGCGCGTCGCTCCAGAGCATGTTCCGGCATTGTACGCATACAGCCCGGATGATCACGCCATTGTGATGGAAGATTTGAGCCGCCTGAAAGTCATGCGCGGAGTTCTCAATGAAGGTCGGCAATTTCCAAAGTTCGCCGGACATGTTGCCCATTTTCTTGCACAAACGCTATTCTGGAGCTCAGACCGGTCTGGCCATATTGAAGACAAAAAGCGTCGCGCGGCGGAAATGACAAATCCCGAATTGTGTCGCATCACCGAAGCGCTGATTTTCACCGACCCCTTTTATAACGCCCAGACCAATCGTATTGAGGGATACCTTGGCGAGGCTGTGGAGGCGCTTTGGCGGGACAGCCATGTTTTGGAGAGAGTCTTTTTCCTGAAAGACCGCTTCATGACCGCAGGTCAAGCCTTGGTGCACGGAGACCTGCATACCGGAAGCATCATGGTTGGAGCCGAAGAAACGAGAGTCATCGACCCCGAGTTCGCCTTTTATGGGCCCATGGGGTTTGACATAGGGTTGTTGCTGGCCAATCTGTTTCTCAATATGTTGGGACACGCGGCGCGAAAAACTTCCAAAGCTCACATTGAATACCTGCGGCGGACCGCGCAAACGGTGTGGGTGCAGTTTGCCGGGGAATTTGCCGCCTTGTGGAGGGAGACTTCCTACGATGGAATATTTCACACTTCTGAGATCGAACGAACTTATTTGCGGGGAGTATTGAGGGACGCGAGGGGTTACGCAGGCTGTGAAATGATAAGGCGCACCATTGGATTGGCCCAGGTTTCTGATTTGACGCTGATTGAGCCCGAGGGGTCTCGAAGAAACGCTCAAGAGGCCGCGCTCGGTGCGGGGCGCGATCTGATAAAAGGATATGAGACCAATGAGGACATCGATTCCGTATTGGCGGTCGTCGATCGCTGGATGACGGACATAGAGCGTTGGTGATGGCCGTTCGAAACAGGAGGAGGAATTGACATGAAGTCTGTTTCCGTTGCAGGGGAGTGGTTTACCGTTCGATGGATGGACGGCCGCTTGCTGATCATGGATCAGCGAAAACTGCCGCAAGCGGAAAGTTATGTGGTACTTGAAACGATGGAGGATGTGTTTCAGGCCATTCGAACGCTGATGGTCAGAGGGGCTCCGGCCATTGGGATTGTCGCGGCGTGGGGTATGGCGCTCGGGGCCTCTCAGAGTCTCGCCCGCGACATTCCTGAATTTATGGAGGAATTGAAGGCGGCGCGAGACTACGTCGCAAGCGCGCGGCCCACCGCCGTGAACCTGAGTTGGGCCGTGAACCGCATGACTGCGAAAGCGGAACGAAGCGTGAAGGGCGATCAAGCGACCGTTGGGTTATTGCAAGATATTCTCGCCGAAGAGGCGGCTCTGATCCAGAGAGAAGACGAAGACGCAAGCCGCGCGATGGGGGAGCATCTGTTGAGTTTGCTGGGCAAATCTCGCGGTATATTGACCCACTGCAATGCCGGGCAACTGGCGACGAGTCGATACGGCACGGCCCTGTCCCCGATTTATGTGGGAGTCGAGAAAGGCGAAAAATTCCATGTGTTTGTCGACGAAACGCGGCCCGTACTGCAAGGATCCCGTTTGACCGCATGGGAATTGCAGAAACTCGGCGTCGACGTCACTCTGATCTGTGACAACATGGCCGCCACCGTCATGAGTCAGCACAAAGTGGACGCTGTCATCGTGGGGGCCGACCGGATTGCGGGCAACGGCGATGTTGCCAACAAAATTGGCACGCTTGGCGTGGCGCTCCTGGCCCATCATTATGAAATTCCGTTTTATGTGGCGGCGCCCCTGTCCACTGTGGATCTTGCGATTCCCACTGGGCGGCAGATTCCCATTGAGCAGCGGCCTTCCGATGAAATCGTCAAGGGGTTTGGCGTCGCAACGGCGCCCGAGGGTGTATCTGTGTACAATCCGGCTTTTGACGTCACGCCCCACGCATACATCACGGCTATCGTGACGGAAAGAGGGGTGGCCAGGAAACCGTATTCAGTGTCACTGCGCGATCATGTGAGGGAGGTCAACCCATGAAAAAGTTCATGAACGAACCGGAACTTTTCGAGGCGGACATGTTGGAAGGCATCTTGCTTGCCCATGACAATGAACTTCAAAGTCTCACCGCCGACCGTCGAGCCATTGTCCGTCTGACGAGTCCTGCAGTCGGAAAAGTGGGCTTGGCGACAGGAGGCGGCTCAGGACACCTGCCTCTTTTTTTGGGCTACGTCGGGAAAGGGTTGTTGGACGGGGTCGCCGTGGGAGATGTTTTCGCGTCTCCCAGCGCGTCGGTCATGTTGGATGCGACCCGGCGCATCAACGGTGGAAGCGGCGTTCTTTACCTCTACGGCAATTACGGCGGGGATGTTCTCAACTTTGATATGGCTGCTGAAATGGCCAGAGCCGAAGGCATAGCTGTCGAAAGCGTGGTGGGGGCCGATGACGTCGCGTCTGCCCCCAAGGGAATGGAAGACAAGCGACGGGGTATCGCCGGTCTGTTTTATCTGTTCAAAGTGGCTGGCGCAAAAGCCGATCAAGGCGCGTCTCTTTCGGAAGTGAAACGGGTTGCGGAGAAGGCCAAGCAGCGTACGCGATCCATGGGCGTCGCGTTTTCTCCCTGTTATCTTCCTTTCAACGGGAAGGAGTCTTTCAACATTGGGGAGAATGAAATGGAGGTTGGGATGGGAATCCACGGGGAACCGGGGATCATTCGACTGCCTGTGGAGTCGTCGAAGCGCATTGTGCAGAGAATCATGGAGGCCATCGAAGGCGATCTCCCTCTAAAGTCCGGGGCCGAGGTGTCGGTGTTGATCAACGGACTTGGAGCAACGTCGAAAGAGGAATTGTACATTGTTTATCGGGACGTTCATCGCTGGCTGGCCGAACGCCAAATCTCAGTCGCATTCCCCTATGTGGGCGAGTTCGCCACTTCCATGGAGATGGCCGGAATGTCAATCAGCATAATGGAGCTGGACGAGGAATTGAAAGAGCTTGTCGCCGCCCCCTGCGATACTCCTTTTTGGAGGCAAGACCCATGATTACGAAACTCTCCGTCGAACAGACGATTGCCATTATGCACAGGCTGGCTGATTTGGTGAACCAGGCGACGGACGAGTTGGGTTCCCTGGACGCGATCCTTGGAGACGGCGATCTGGGCATATCCATGGGCAAAGGCTTCGGGGCAATCAGGAAAACACTTGAACAGGTGGATTCGGCCAAGGAGACTCCCGGCAGCGTTTTGGCGCTGGCGGGAACGACGCTTGCCAGTGCGGCGCCGTCGACACTGGGGACTTTGCTGGGATGGGGATTCTTGAAAGCGGGAAATCGTGTGAAAGATGTTCCGGAGTTGAACCTTGAGAATCTGGCCGCTTCCTGCCGGACGATGGTGGACACGATCAGTTTGTTGGGGCATGCCCGGATGGGAGACAAAACGATTCTTGATGCCCTGAGTGCGGGAGCAGACGCATTGGACGCGGCCGCGAAGCAGGGGGATTCACTTGCGCAGGCCTGTCATTTTGCACGGGCTGCGGCTTGGGAAGGATTCCGAAATACAATCCATCTGCAAGCGAAACAAGGGCGTGCAGGTCGGTACTTCGAACGATCAGTTGGTCACGAGGACGCAGGCGCATTGATGGGGGCCCTTATTTTCGAAGCTTTTTCTCAAGGCATCGATGGCTTTGGCGCCACATCGGCCGCAAGCAGTCCATCTGAGTAATATATGGAGGCACACTGGTCTACAGGTATCAGACTCTGACGAGGATGCATGCCGCCGTCGGCGCGGAGTGGGGATGGAATTGCAGAACTCCTGCAACCTTGACATTGTGTGTGATATATTGGAAAGTTGGCAGTGGCGGCAGTCGTACGATACGAGAGGGTGCGTGAGGTGATCATACACACGCCACGGCTGGTCCTCCGGGAATTTGTCTCGGAGGATTGGACAGCAGTTCATCGATACGCAGCGCTTGATGATGTGTGTCGATATCAGCAATGGGGACCCAACACGGAGACGGAGACGAAAGATTATGTCCAGGAAGCCATAAAGGCGGCCAGGCAGGTACCCCGACGTCGATATGCGTTAGCCATCGTCGGACTGGGCAGTGATCTGTTGATGGGTGCGATCGAGTTGCATGTACGGGGACAGCGTTTTCGCACCGCAGAGATTGGATACGTCCTGCACCCCGAGCATTGGGGTCGAGGATTTGCGCAGGAGGCGGCGCAGGGGCTCCTGCGCTTCGGGTTTGCGAACCTCGATGTCCACCGCATATTTGCAACCTGCGATCCCCGCAACCACGCGTCCGCGAGTGTGCTGCGCCGGATTGGGATGACGCAGGAAGGGTGGGTGCGCGACGAACGCCGAGTCCGGGATGGGTGGCGGGATACTCTGATTTTTGGCATGCTGGACCAGGAGTGGTATGGCGAATCGCGGATCGGCCTGCAGCGTGACCGCGCTGTGGATCACCCGCACCTCCTGATTCGGGCACGCACGGATGAAGACCTGGAAAGCATTCGGGACGTTGACCTGCTGACTTGGGCGCCGATCAATTCACCAGCGCCGGCGCCGCCCGAACCGTTGGAGAAGTATCGGATGTACCGTCAACATTGGCGGGGGCTTGTGGCAGTTCTGGATGGGCAGGTCTGCGGATACGCGGGAGTCAACACCCCTTCATTGCCCAGTCAGCAGCACGTGTTGATGCTGGATATCGCCGTGCATCCCAGGTATCAGCGCAGGGGTATTGCAACCGCCTTGCTGCGAGCGGCCGAGGCAGAGGCGCGCGCACAGGGCAAGACCAAGGTTGCGCTTCGAGTGCTGTCCTCGAATCCGGGCGCCGTCTCTCTGTACCGCCGACTCGGCTATATGGAGGAAGGACGATTGCGAAGGGAGTTCTTTCTGAATGGGGTGTATGTGGATGATCTCCTCATGTGCAAAATCCTTTAAGAAGAGGGTCCGCTGATAAGCGCATGCATCTCCTCTGCGAGCATGATGATGGCCGGCCGCTCAAACGTATTTCATGGGGAAGGTAATGCGATCAGAGTTGCTGTGACCACGGCGGGTTGTGTGATATATTGGGAAACGGGAGGTGTCCGAGTGCCGATAGAATACTCGAATCATGAAGTGCAATCGCGGTGGGGTCGACCAGCTAGGTACTCGTTGGCCAAACGCGCAGGCGGCAACGAACAATTGGCCATCTTACTCCCGGGGCAGGGATATACCCTGGATGCGCCGTTGCTGCATTATGCAGAGCTGGCAGCACTGGAGGCCGGGTGTGATGTGTTGGGAGTGGAGTACGGGTTTCAGTCCAACCGCTCTTCCATTGTTTCCGGGGATTTTCCGGCAATCGTCGACGAAGTGGCTGGCGCATTGGAGCGACTGGCGCCTCCAGATCAATACAAGCGCTGTGTCTTTATCGGCAAGAGTATGGGAACGGCGATTTTGTGCGAAGTGTCAGAGAGACTGGTTCTTCCCGTTAAAAATCACATTTTTTTGACTCCGTTGCGCGCAACCATTTCGTTCATTCGGCAGGCGGAGAATGCAATCGTAATCGTTGGAGACCGTGATCCGCTGTTTGGCGCAGCGGATGTCGAACAGATCTCTGGATTTTCTAATGTCAAGCTGGAGGTTGTGGCGGGCGGCGACCATAGTCTGGAGATCGAAGGTGACATTACAGCATCCCTGGACATTTTGCATCGCGTCACGCATCTGTGCAAGACATTCTGCGATTCGCTGCTGTGACCTTTCGTTTCAAATTCTGCCCGTAAGGATTCATATGCTGCGCCCGTCGCGAGTTCGGCGCAACCGTGTCTGAGCAGGGGCGCAGCATATGATGAATCCGGCTGGCAGGGATGATCGTATGCTGCGCCCGTCGCGAGTTCGGCGTAGCCGTGTTTGAGCAGGGGCACAGCATATGATCCCGGCTGTACCTGCGTCCTGTCAATATCAGACTGTGTACGAACCCGTCGAACTGTACGTGGCGCCGTTCACCGTGAAGGTGACCGTCACCGTATACGTTCCAGCGGCGAGACCGCTCGGCGCGGCAAACGTCACAATGCCGTTGGTGAAGTCCGTGACAGGCACCGCTACCTGTTGCACGGCGGAACCGTTCATTGAGAATACGGCCACAATCGAAGTCGGCGCGACTAACGGCATGCCTGACGGCTCCGCGATACTCACGGACCCTGGCGTCGGCGCGGAACTCGAAGCTGGCGGAGTGCTGGTGGATGCGGCCTGCTCAAGAGCGATCCACGTGCGGGTATAGTGAATTTGCGCCTGTTGTAGCTGCAAAATCGTGTGTTGCAGGCTTGACAGTGCGTAATCATACGGATGACCGTTCCAAGAAGTGGCTGTCAATTGATCTTTGGCTTTAATAATTTCACGGTTGAGGACTCCCAGCCTGGACTCCAGCACGGCGCGCGCGTGGACTGCTTTTTTGTATTTGGCCCGATTGTGACGACGCTTGAAGAGACGCATCTGTTGCCAGGCGCGATCCGCCGCATTGAGCAAATTTGCGCGCTGGCGGGACATGTATGCGATTGAACCGGAGATGCGCGGGTTGCTGGCGGTATTGATGGTTGTCAAAGTGGACGCGCTTCCCGCAAGAGCCTGCTCTGCGCCGTAGAGAGCCGTCACTTGCGCAGCCACCATTTGCACTGCAGTCTGCGCCGCCTGTTCCTGCGCAGTCGCGCTGGTGGTCATGCCAGTCTGTGCCTGTTGCATCAATCCCGATTCGATGCCGACGTTATGTTCGTAAGAAACGGTGAATGCGCTGTTCGCTGTGGTATCAGCGAATGCGAACCCTGCGGTCAGAGGGCTGACCGCGATCACCGCCGCCACTGCTCCCGTCGCCCAAAGCTTGTGTGCTTGTTTCAAAGTCCCCACTCCTTTCATGTGACCTAACCCCTGCCTGGAATTCTGAGGGAGCTTTCTTGAAATGCCCTTTAAAGAGGGGAGAGCAAAATCACACGACGATGATCAGTTCAGTAATACGACATAAGCCGATGGATAGATTTAAGGTATTTTCAAGAGTGCGGCGTTATAGTCGAGTCACATCATCGAGGTTACCTGAAATTGGTCTTGCTCTTACATTGGGGGAGACTCCCCGCTCCACCCAATGTAAGGGCATGTAGCTTTTCTCCTCATGATCAACTCCGAGAGTTCAACAGATGTCCCCGCTATTGCCAATCGCCATACATAGGGCAAACAGATTTATAAAAACCAATAGTGACTTTCCTTCGTTATATCAGTTGAACGACATACAAGGAGGTCACAATAGATGAATAAGATGCAGAGATTCGCTGCAACGACGGTGGTGTCAGCGGCAACGTTCGCTATGACTGTGGGGTCTGTATTTGCTGCAAGCGCGCCTGATTTTCAACATCTTGGGTTTCCGAAAGTGGCGGCGACGACAATAATCCGTCCAGGCCATGCGGCGACTCTCAAATACGGGGAGCTTGTCGTTCATGTGCCGGCAGGCGCATTTTCTTCGCAAGTTCAATTTGAATTGCTTGAGGGTCCGGTTCAACAGTTTGCCATGAGGGCTCCCAAAGGAGAGAATGCGCTGATCGACTTTGCGTTCAAGGTGACGAACACGAAGACAGGAACGTTGATCGGGAAATTCAAGAAACCGGTTGTCGTCTCATTCACGAATCCGGCGATTACGGCGAAGAGTGAATATTGGAATGTGGCCCCCACCGGCAAGCTTCTCGCGAATCCCCTAAAACCGAAAATTGCGGGTCATACGCTCACGCACGGCAACCTCGGCGCTCCTGTCGGCTGGGTCATCACGACCCCTGCGATGATGCAGGCGAGCAGCGCAATGGAAGTGGTCGTTAAAAACGGGAAATTCAATCCCGGCATCGTGCATCTGCAAACAGGACAACGCTTGCAGTTTTTGTTTGATGGAATGGGAACCGACCACTTTGTGGTTCGCGGCGTAACGACATCGCCACTTGTCCGCATGGGTCAATCCTGGACGTACGCGTTCAATAAGCCGGGAACATACCATGTGCAGATGAAGGATATGAGCTATGTACAGATGACGGTCGTGGTCAAATAGCCCTGTAGACAGACGCATCTCGACCTTCCCACAGAACAGCGTGTGCGGATCATCGCACACGCTGGGCAAGGGCAGTGCATGCCCCAAAAGTGATATACTGGAACAGGGAAAGTTCCATACTTGCCTTGAAAGGGGATCGTGTCATGAAGGTCGTGAATGAATCGGAATTTAAACAAATCGTGTCTGCCGGCGGTTCGGTCGTGGCATTTTTTACAGCTGACTGGTGACCGTATTGCAGGCGGCTGGGTCCAGTCGTTGAAAAGGTTGAAAAAGAGACAACCGGAGTGCAGTTCTTATATGTGGACACGGACAAACATCCAGGCATTGCGCAGCCGTATGGCGTCATGGGATTGCCCACTTTGCTCCTGTTCAAGAAGGGGAAGGTGGCCAATCAACTCGTTGGCTTCCGGCCCGAGCCTCAAGTCCGTGCGTTTGTAGGATCTTAGACACCCTTGGCGCTGTGCGGCCCCATCGAAGGAATGAAAACTTGCTTGGCCGGAACCGTATGCTGTGCCGAGGCGAGTTCGGCGCAGCCGTGTTTGAGAAGCGGCACAGCATACGGTTCCGGCGGGCCGGGAAGGCATTTTCGGGATAGACTTTCATGGCGCTTCGCGCCACCAACAACCGGGAAGAAAATGCGCCTGCGGCGATTTTCCGGGATAGAGAGATGCGCCGATCGCCGCTGAGCTTGAATTGAGGCAATCCTTCTCGCGATGAAACCTTTTTCACGCTGATTCGTCTATATGGCGACTGTTTCTCACAATTGAGAAACTCATGGAGGAGGCATCGCTCATGATTCAAAGGAAACGTGCGTGGCCCATGGCTGCCTCGCTGCTGCTGGCGATGGCGCCGGCGACGGCAACGTTGGCCGCATCGCCGAACGGTGCTGCTGCGCGAGCAACGGTGACACTCACACAGGCAGAGCAAATTGCCGTGCACACGTTCAACATTCCATCCTATTACAAGATAACCCAGGAGTCGTACGATTCCGGAGGACAGGGTAACCCGGTCTCGTATGGGCTCACGTATGGCTTCACGACCCCTACACAGCAGCAACAGTTCATCAATGTTACGGTGGACGCGACGACGGGGGCGATTCTCAACTACAACCGTTCATCGCTGCAAAATACGTTCGTGTACCCGTTGCCTGTGTCAGAGAGCCAGGCAAAAGCCAAGGCCATAGCATGGGTCAAGAAACTGTACCCCAATCTGTACTCCCAGGTTCAGATTCAACCCCTGTCACCGCAGATGGGGCCGCTCACACAGGCGGTCCAGTATAATTTCAACTTCGTTCGCATGGTCGGCGGAGTGCAGGCGCCATTTAACGGTATTGCCGTTACCATCGACCAAAACGGGCATCTCACAAGCGTCAACGAGACATGGTCGACCGTGAAATTCCCGTCCGCTCACCCAGCGCTGTCGCTCACGCAGGCCAACACGGCTTACGCGGACGGTTTGCCGCTGGAACTGTCCTATCAAAACGACTGGCAGGCGTCCAGTGGCCCAGCGATTGTGCTCGCCTACTCGTTGCCAATGGCGCCGTATCCGCAGTTTTGGGTCGGCGGACAGTTCATCAATCAAGGAAACGGCGTCGGCATTCCGGTCATTGACGCGCAGACAGGGAAAGTCATCGACGCCAATGGAGTCGCGCATCCACTCACTCCCGCAAAACAACCTGCGCCGCTGGTTCCCGGTGGTCCGCAGGCGCCATTTTTGACGCACAAAGTCAATTGGACACAGGCGCAGTCCCTCGCCTATGCCACCCGTGTGGAACACATTCCGGCAGGTTTCAGCTTGACGTCTCAAATCCAAAACCGAACTCTCCCCAACGGCGACGTAAACTGGAGCTTTACGTGGACTGACAAGGCCAAAACGTCACAATACAACGCGCAAGTGGACGCGACATACGGATTCTTGCAAAACTCCTACATGGGCAACGGACCGTACACCGGCAAGGCAAGGTATTCTCAGGCGCACATGACAGCCGTGGTCAAGCAGTTTCTGGAACGCCTGTTTCCGCAAGATACAGGCGCTATCTCGGTCACTGCCTTTGCTTTCAAGAAACTTCCTGCCAGTGTGGTGCAGAGTTACTCATTGCAATTCCTGATCAACGGACTTCCGGATGGGGCGAACGCGGGCAATATCTCCGCCAATGCCATCACTGGCCAGGTCAGCAATTTCTATTCCCCACTCCAGCAGGGTGAAACCGGGCCGTTTCCGTCGCCGTCCAAGGCGATCTCACTGACTGCAGCCAAGCGGACGTGGCTGCAGGCGGAGCCGTTGCAACTGATGTATCTGCAGACAAGTCCGCCGCAAAACAATACACCGGGACAACCTCCGGGGCAAAAGCCGAAACAGTACCCGCCCGCTCACGTCGTGCTGGTCTACGCGCCCCTGGGTCAGTATGCGAACGGCGGCATGGTGGACGCGTTGACCGGGAAGATGCTCGGTGGACAGACTCCATCCGTATATGCCGGGGTGATCAGGGACATCGGCAATTCGTCTGCGGCGCCTGAGATTCGACTCCTTGTCAACCATGGTCTGCTCACGGTGAGCGCTGCCGGCGACGTACATCCAAACCGCGTCATGACTCGTTCGCAATTTATTCAGCTTGTGACTGGAGCGCTCAATATCGGTCAGGGTGGTCCACAGCCTTTGATCTACTCCTCCAGTAAAATTCAGGGTTCCATGGCTGACGTGTCTTCGCGCTCGCCGGCATTCTCGGCGATCCTGTCTGCCTATGAGAGCGGCATTCTACCCGCGGGTCCGTTGTTTCAGCCAAACCGTCCCGCGTCTCGTGGATTTGCGGCTGATGTGCTGGCGCGGGCGCTGGGTTATGGCGCGATCCTGGCACATCCTCAGGCGTTTCGCTTGCCCGCGAAAGACGCGGCGTCCATTCCCCAGTCGGAGTATGCGGCAGTCGCGATCTGCTACTCACTGGGTCTGCTTTCTCTGATCAATGGGAACTTTGACGCGTCTTCCGGCCTGACGGTGGCCCAGGCTGCCGTGTCTGTCGTGTATGGCGTTGACGCGCTGGCGCAGGGGCAACATCAGCTCATGCAGCCTGGGATGGGGTACTGATCCTGATCCGCCGGACTGTCGAGGCATGAGCTCACTTCACTGGCGGCCATCGTCAAGGCGGCCGTCAGCAGCTAATACAGGTTCCCTGTTTCGTGTTCCGTCTCCTGGCCCGAAGACACGCATGCGAGCGCGCACTTCGGGCCATGCTAACTTCTGGACGGCGCTGTGGGATCTCTGAGACTTCTAACAGATGCTTGCCTTACAGGCGTAATTATGGCATAATTCAACCTACTAAGAAGCTCTAGGCTTGGCAGTATGTGTTGAGAGGAGGGATCGATCATGGGGGAGACTGCCAACAAGCGCAGCCGTTGGTGGAATCTGTTGCTCTTCATACCTTGGGTAGCCGTGCTGTGGCCGCCGTTTTACGCGTCGGCGACGCCAAACATCGCGGGTTTTCCGTACTTTTATTTCTATCAATTCATCTGGATTGTGATCTCAGCGGTGCTGACCGCCACTGTGTACTGGATGTTTAAGTAAGCTTTTTTGGCGTCGATGAAAGCGTTGTCATTGCGGCGCTCGGCGTTGGCTGATGCCCGGGGAACTTGTGGGGAGGGATGATTATGATCCATTGGACTGCTCTGATTGTGTTTACTGTCTTATTCATATTCGTGACTGTCGTGGGTTTTGTGGCGTCCAGGTGGCGGCAGGGAGACATGGGACTGCTGAGTGAATGGGGGCTCGGCGGTCGTCGTTTCGGAACTGTGATCACGTGGTTTTTGCTCGGCGGTGATCTGTATACGGCGTATACGTTTATCGCGGTTCCGGCTCTCGTTTTTGCTTCCGGAGCGTTGGGATTTTTCGCGCTGCCGTACACGCTGATGGTTTTCCCAATCCTGTTTTTGGTGTTTCCCCGACTTTGGTCGGTGGCGAAAAAAAACGGCTACATCACTGCCGCTGACTTTGTCAAGGGACGGTACGACTCAGGGGGCCTGGCGCTGGCGATGGCCATTACGGGCGTACTCGCGACCATGCCTTATATCGCGCTGCAGTTGATTGGCATGCAGGCGGTGCTTGGGTCCATGGGCCTGCAGGGCAGCTTGCCTCTGATCATCGCCTTTGTCATCCTGGCGGCGTATGATTACAAGAGCGGCCTGCGCGCGCCGGCGCTGATTGCGGTGGTCAAGGATACGCTCATTTACGTCACGGTGATCGCGGCCGTCATTGTGATTCCGGCCCGGCTGGGAGGATTTGCACATATTTTCCAGGTGGCAGGTACGGTATTGCCCACGCACACGCCGCCCGGAACGCTGATTGTCGGACCCAAGGCGTATACGGCGTACGCAACGCTTGCCCTTGGTTCGGCGCTCGCACTGTTGCTGTATCCCCATTCGATTACGGGGATTCTCAGTTCGAGCGGGCGCAATGTGATCAAGCGTAACGCGGCCCTGTTGCCCGTCTATTCGATCATGTTGGGATTTCTGGCCCTTCTCGGGTATATGGCGCTGGCGGCAGGCATTCATCCAAGCTCGCCGACGGACGCGGTGCCCATGCTTTTGATGAAAGAGTTTCCGTCCTGGTTCGTTGGCTTTGCTTTTGCCGCTATCGCGATTGGCGCTCTTGTGCCGGCGGCCATTATGTCAATCGCAGCCTCCAATCTGTTTACGCGCAACATCTATCGTGAATATATTCGCCCGGACTGCACGGATCAGGACCAGGCGCGTGTGGCGAAAATCACGAGCCTTGTGGTCAAATTTGGCGCACTCGCGTTTGTTTTATGGCTGCCGGCAACGATGGCGATCTACCTGCAAACGCTCGGCGGCATCTGGATTCTGCAGACGCTCCCGGCTGTTGTGGTCGGTCTCTATTCGCGCTGGTTCCATCGTGTAGGACTGTTGCTCGGCTGGCTCGTGGGAATGGTCGTTGGCACGGGAATGGCTTGGGCGGAAGCCTTTAAGACCTCCGTCTATCCGCTGCACCTTGGCGGGTTGGTGATTCCCGGTTACGCGGCCGTATGGGCGCTCATCGCGAACTTCGCGGTGGCGGCAGTCCTCACGGTGATATTCAATGCAATGGGCGTGGCGAAAGGGAATGACAGCACGGCGCCCGCGGATTATGAGGGAACGTCGGTCGCATCTGTCTAATTCTGTGTGGGATGATCAGTGACGCGAACCGAAGTAGTCTGGCTTAGTTGGCTTGGCGATGAACAGGTTCGTTGATGCGGTTGCAGGCATCAGGCAATCAGGGGCGCGTTTGCGCCCCTGAACCTTATGTCACCTGTTCCTGTCCGTCTCCAGGAACAACGGGTACGCCCGCCAGTGAGAAATGATGATCAAACGCAAAGGCGGCGTCCAGATCTTTGCTGGATCGAATTACATGAATTGAAAATGCGTCCACATACGACAAGTCCTGGTCTGCGTATCTGCTCAGAATCGCTCGAACTCCGGAATCGAATTCTGGAGTTGGATAGATCACTTCCAGGAAACCCGTTGATTGCAAGGCAGCCTGGGTCTGCAACCAGTGTTGGCCGGCTTCATGCCCAATGTGATAGCGTAGCCATGTGTAGGTTTCTGACACGATCCCCCAGGTTGTCACCCGCCGCACACTTGCCCCGTACTCGCGGTGAAACGCTGCTGCGCGCTCGTGCAGCCGATCTTTTCGATTCATCAGTGCGATCCACGCCGAGGTATCAACCAGGATCCGACGAAATTCACTGATAGATGTCATCGTGTTCGCCTCGTGCAGGTCCGTCAAAACACCCAATCAAATCTTGAAACGGGTCGTTCTTTGTCTCCTGAGTGGCCAGCCAATACTCTAAAGCGCGTCGCACCAGTTCCGCCTCACTGAGTTGGTATTCATTCGCCAACTGCTTCAGAGCCCGGTCCTGATCCTGTGTGATGTAAGTTTGCTTTCGAACAAGATCCATTTGTACACCTCCGCGACATCATCTATATACATTATACAGTTATCGCCTGTTTTGTGTCTACGCCATGATCCGTCCATGCGTAGTTATTTCCATTTTGCGGACTTTGCCTCTATCTGTATAGTGTCGAAGGGAACTGTGGAACGACGCCTGGCCGCTCCGCCCCAGTGGCGCATCTCTCCACCTCTTTTAATAATGTCATGCGGCATCCCTCCAAGGTCACCGTTGCACTCGCGGTAGTTGAGCTTTTATCGCAACCATGTCTATGGGGTCAAACCACGCAATCAGGATATGTGCGGATTTCAGTTGTCAAATAGGTGACTACATCGGTCACGTGCGATTCGTTCCCCATAAACTATGACCAGTTCACGGTGATTCATGTTTGGTAGTTGCAAGGACATAGGGCAACCCGAAAGGTGGGTGCGGAGGATGTAGTTGGTATGGATTCATCACGTCTTACGATAACCCATACGTGTCTCAGTCCCGCAAAGTAAGAGCGTCTTTCTTGCGGTTGCGGAGATGATGGGGATTGTAACCCAGAAATTATTCGTTAGAGACGAAGACCGTGCAATCGGCATCCTAAGGATAGGAGCAGCCACACGTAGTAACCACAGGAAAATGGGTGCAAGTTGGTAGAACGCTGCAAGAAGACACACGTGTAACGGAAAAATTTCTCAAATACAGACATCTCGGGAGTGATCATTGTGAAAAATTTGGTATGTGCAATTGTTCCTGTTCTGTTTCTGATGTTTTTCCCATAAGCGCTGCAATGGCAGCGTCGACTAACGGCACAACGGTCCAGAAATCACAGGTCAGTAGTTCGGGTTATCTTTATCCCATGGCCAGTGGAAGTGATTCTTTCAACTTTCCAAGCATTGCTCCGACTACCGGCTATGAAATCTCCACCCCCTATCTCGTCGTCGCAAATGGCAACTCCAATGATGTATCGATCGGCGGAACGTTCTCCGAAAGCTATGATTTGGAGTTTGTGAATGCCAACACGGGTCAGCAATCGTATTATCAACAACCTGGGGGAACTTATGAGGCGCTCAATAATCAGTTTACGGTTCCGCAAGGAACTTACTATGTCTATCTGCAAAACAACGTGGGAGGAACACTTTCGGCCCAGGGATCGATGTATTGGAACGGCTGACCGACCTGATGAAATCACCTGCCAACATATCGACGATGAATTAAGAGGCATTCAAATTCCAGGTTTGGCAGTCAATGTGCATCGTCGAGGCGCGGCTCCATCTTGTCATGCTGAATTGGCAGTCCTAATGAACGAGGTAATCCTCGCTCATTAGGACTGATTCATTTTTTAGTATTCTTCCTTACATACTGACCACCAAATTGCACAGAATCCAGCTTAACGCAAGAAAACATGGAGAGTCAGCTTTGGAGCCGGCACCTCCATTCCAACCACCCCATGTCTATTGACAAATGGATCGGAGGGGAGTCCCGGAGGGTAATATCGAATGCTTGCGTGTCTCCAGTTCGTGAGGCCCGGAAACACCAATACGGCTTCGTGACGAGCGCTGTTCACGATGTGAAATCCCGTCGGGTAAGCGATGCGCGCCGTGGATCGGGTCTCTCCACCATTGAAAATGGCCAACTCGTAAGCATTGTACTTTTTGTATTGACTCCCGACAGTTGAGTAGTAGACTTTAATGGCTGCGACCGAACGGGAGATGTGCGTGATTGTCATCTGCTGGTCAGTGCCTGGAAAGAAGGTGTAGGCAGTCGAAATCTGCGATGACATACCTGGAACAGGCAGCGTGTAGTCTGGTGAATAGAGCACGGGCACAAGCGACAAGGCCTTCGGCAAGGGGGCGACTCTGTCCACGGACATGGCGTATTGCCAGGTCGACGTACGTTTTGTGCGCCGGAGGAACGTCAGTTGGTTGACAGGGGCGTTTGGCCATGCACCCTCTTTCGCATACACCCGGATTATCCCGAGACTTGGCGGAACATGTCCCGGAATTGTGATGTTGCCCCACAGGAGAATCGACGCGGGCGTAACCTCCACTTTATCGATACTCCACGTGCTTCCTTCAAAGGATTGCGAAACGCGCGGGTTCCATGTACGGGTTGCGGAGATTGTTGATACGCGTGAAAGGGGAAATTGAAAATTCCAGGCTCCCCCGACATCTCCCGCCAAATGTATGCTTACTGCTGCCGTCAGTTTTTGTGAGGGATCAGACACCATGTTCCCCACGCTGATTGTCCCTGCATAACCTCCTTTGGCCAAGGGCTTGAATTCTGTTCCGAACACGGCAGGGGTGCGACCGTTCAGACGAATGCTGACCCTGCCAAAGGGCACAGCCCGATGATTCCCCGTTCCCTTCGGAAACGATTCTGTCACGCCGATCCACAGTTGTTCCGGTCCGAAGTAAGCGTTTGTTATGGTCAGTGTAACGCCATGGCGGGTGATGGCTTGGTCGATCGGAATGTTAAACCCGCTTTGAAGCGCCTTTTGCACACCGGGAGAAACCTCTGCGTAAAGAGCGTCAGCGACGCCTGCGATGAGAGGCAGTTTCTGCAACACATGCGCTATTGCAGGGGATGCGAACCCTGCAGCGAGGGTGCCGCCTGTGATCAGAACCGTCGCGGTAACTGTCCATGTCGACATCTTAAGGATCAAAGCCAACCGTGACCGCGACCGCATTGTGTAACGCATGTACCCATCTCGGATCGATTGATCCAACTCGGCGGGCGGGTGGATCCCAGCCGCGCTTTGGCGAAGCTGTTCCGCTAATTCTCGTTCAAAAGGCACGCTTTGTCACCCTCCTTCGCCTCGTCAAAGCTTGCTCGCAAGCACAGCATGGCTTGATGATGGCGAGACCTGGCTGTTCCCGCGGGGATGTGCAGAATCTTCGCAGCCTCCGCCAGTGTATACCCGTGAAAGTAGCGGAGCAGAATGACTTCTCGCAGCTTGAGAGGCAGGGCATCCACCATACTCATGAGTTGTCCGCCCTGCTGACTGATCACGATCACCTCATCGAGCGCCATGCCGTGCAAATCGATCCGTTGATTTTCCCTGACCATCTTGAGTTTCCGCCAATGTCGCCACTGGGTCCGACGGTAATTTCGCACCTGACGAATCACGATCCCATGAAGCCAAGGGAGAAACGGGCGGTCATCGTCGTAGCGTCGAAGAGTTCGCCACAGTTCTTCATACACATCTTGTGTAATCTCCTTCGCATCCGTCTGTCGATTCACCAGCAGTGCGACCGTTCGATACACATTTTCCCGAGTCCGTTCGTAAATGGCGGCAAATGCAACTTCATCCCCCGCGATGGCTCTGTGCACAAAAACCGCCCAATCATCTGGAGTTTCTGCCATCTCTCCCATTCTACCCTCCTCGCGCGCACATTCTTGGTATATTGGCTCGACGGGAACAAAACGTTCGGTTAACCTGTGATCGAGGGAATAGTCGATATAATTGGTGTAAATGCAGTCACAGACTTTGCTTCTATATGTGGGGTGCCTAAGAGAGCTGAGAGGAGACGAGAGCGTCGGGGCGCGCAGGTTCTTTTGCGCCCCTCTGTTTCCGCCGCGCGGCGTACAGTTGTACGTCCGCCGCTTGGTAGAGAGCATCGAGAGAGGCGCCGTCACGGCCCCAGACGGCGATTCCCGCCGTGAGACGCACCCCTTTCACAGATCGCCTGATTGCGCTCCGCACCGCCTGCACCGTTGTTTGCAATCGCGCCGCGGTGCGATAGCGAAGCAGTACGGCGAATTCGTCGCCTCCGAGGCGGGCGGCGAGGAAATCCGGGGACATGAAGTCATGCAGCACACTCCCGATCTGCCCGAGGATGCTGTCGCCCGCCACGTGGCCCAGCGTATCATTGATCGCTTTGAACTGGTCGACGTCGAGGATAACAAACGCCCACACTTGATTGCGCGACATCCCTGCGTGCAGAAGATACTCTCCCTTGGTCCAAAACGCCCTGCGCGTCAGGATGCCTGTCAGCGCGTCATGATCCAGCATCGATTGATATGCTTCCATCGTGATCGCCATGTCCCACGCGAAGAGGCCGCGAATGGCTTCGGCGAGGTTCGTCTGGCGGTTCCTGCGCAACCTCTGGGCAACGAAAGCCTGAAGTTCCCGGTAGGCCATGACATACCAGGAAAGATCCAGACCCAACCGTTGATGCACATGCACAATGGTGCGGGCGCGATCCACGTCAAGCAAACTCAGGCGGCCGCGCGTCAGGGTCTGCAGATGCTTTGTCAGCGCCGCACCGTATCGCTTCATGGCGTCCGGATCCTCCAGATGGACTCCTGCCGCTGAGCGGCGAATCCAGGACACAGTGGCGCTCGTGGCGGCGGAAAGAAGATTCTCTATGCGGCGTTGCTCATTTTCGATGATCTCCAGATGCGCGTCCGTCAGTTCGGCCGCGCGCGCCAAGGCCAGGGGAACTCCATGCAATTGTCCCAGTCGCAGTCCCGGGGCGGGCATGTGCACGGTTGTTATCCATTCGCGGCTTGGGCGGGCCAACACAAACCCCTGTGCGTAACGAACGCCGAGCGATCGCAGGCGTTCCACCTGCTCCCACGTCTCGCATCCCTCCGCAATAATGCGCACGCCCCGAACATCGACCCATTGCACGAGCACCTCGATCAATTTGGCTACATCTGGGTCCTCATTGATATGGATGACGAGAGACCGATCTATTTTGAGCCAATCCGGTTTCAATCGGATCATGCGCAGGGGGTCTGCTTCACCGATTCCCCAGTCGTCAATCGCCACCATCGCTCCCGAAGCGCGGGCGGGCGCCAACAGCGCGCCCCAATTGGCGGATGCGCCTGTGCGCTCGGGCAGTTCAAACACAATATCCTGGAAGGGCCGCTCATCCGGCACCGCGATGTGCGTGAAATCCTGAAGCGAGGCAGAGGTCGCGTTGACGAACAGGATCGTCCGCGCGGGTCTTTCGTGGGCCAAATCAAGAGCCAGTTCCTGCGCTCGGCATAGAGTGGCGGGCAGGCATTTTCGCTTCCTGGCCAGCGCATGAAGCGGCCGGAACCCGTCCTCCTCGCGGCCTGCCAACCGCGAGAGAGCTTCATAGCCAATCACGTTGCCTGTCATAATATCTACGATGGGTTGATACACGATGCTTGGTTCCACGTACAGATCGCCATGGTCAGATTGAACCACAGGGATTCACCCCATTTGGTCGGCGCGGTATTGGTGATAGAATTACTGAATACCACTGCCGCTAGTATGGCGGAAGCAGACTGGATTTGCCTGGCTTTCCATAACGGGTATACACATGTTGTGAAGATATACAACGCAACCAATTTCTACGTTATCACATGTCGGACGAAGATACATGAGAGAATTCGGAAAAATCTGAGCGACGGGAGACGGGAGGCTGCGCTTCTCTGAAAACCGCATGAACGTAGATGATGGGGAGTCCTGTGTGATGTTGAGACAAACTCGTCATAGAATAGTAGTATTCATACTCAAAGGTGAAAACGCTTAATAATCATGGTGTTGTGCCTGGACGACCCCATGCCGCTGCACCGCACAGGAATCCGACCGGCAGGAACGACAGTATTTCTCAGAATGGCGGCGACATTTTTCGGGTAAGAGGGTGAAGTGATGGAGGAGAGTTTTCAAATTCCTGAGCAGCGCATACAGGACGCGCTCATGACCTGCGCAGGTTCAGATTATGTGCGCGTCGATTCCCAGTTGGCCGCTCGCATTAGCGGACAGCGGGAACCGGTCGTCAGCGTGTTTCCCGGCGCCGCCGATGAGGTGGCCGCCGTTTTAAGGTTGGCCAGCCAGAATGGCTGGAAGGTGGCGCCCGTAGGGGCGGGAACGCAACTCGGTTTCGGCAATATCGCGCAACCGATCGCCGTTGCCGTGCGTACGGAGCGACTGTGTCAGGTCGTCGATTATTCTCCAGCCGATATGGTTGTCACTGTGCAAAGCGGCATGCGTTTCGCGGACTTGCAACGACTATTGGCCAGTCATGGACAGATGCTTGGTATCGATCCCGTGTGCAGCCCGACGGCTACTGTCGGCGGATTGGTGGCAACGGGAGTTTCCGGACCGGCGCGGGTCTTGTACGGAACGCTGCGCGACATGCTCATTGGAACGCGTATCGCGTTTGCCGATGGAGATCTCGTTCGAACGGGAGCCAAGGTGGTTAAAAATGTCGCCGGATACGACCTGTCCAAATTATTTGTCGGTTCTCTTGGCACCTTGGGCATTTTGACGGAGTGCACGTTCAAACTGAAGCCGCTTCCTCTATATCGGGAGTTGTGCCTGCTCGGCGGGTCGATCACGCAAGTCGACGCGCTCCGGAAACGGGTGATGGATTCAAACCTGATTCCGAGCAGTCTGGAGCTTTTGGCGACGGAACAGGCCGGGCATGCGGCAGACCACAGTTCAACTCAGTGGATGCTCGCCGTTGGCTCTGACGAGGGCGAGCAGGCCGCCGCATTTCAGACCAGGTCTCTGCAACAGATGGCATCGGTCGTCGGCGCATCGCTCACCGTGTTGCGGCAAGAGGAAGTCGTACAATTTTGGGAGCGCTATCGCAAGACACTGGAGCCGTCAGGACTTGTACTGCGGATTCAGGCGCCTCCGACGCAACTGGCGTCATTGGCTGAAGATATTGCCGCGTTTGCCGCTGCCCATGAGGTCAGGGCGTTCCATTCGTTTTCCCTGTCCAGCGGAACGGGTCGTATATTCGCGAAAGTGACAGATGTCGCCGCGATCATTGACTTAATCAGTGCTGTGCGCCAGCGGTGCGGGGAACTCGCTGGCGTGAGTGTCATCGAACGCGCTCCACTGGAGGTCCGTCGTCACCACGACTGTTTTCATAGCAGTCGTGTCGGTGAGGGGGAGCTTGCCGTCATGCGGTCGATCAAGCAGGCCTTTGACCCGCGCAATCTGTTGACGCCAAGCAAATATGCGGGAGGGATATGAGATGGCGTACATGACAGCTGAAACGTCAGTGCCAAGCCTGTCCTCTATGATTGCCGATACGCCTGACGCCGACAAGTATTCCGTTTGCGTCCATTGCGGGTTTTGCCTGGAGGTTTGTCCGACATATCAGGAGTTGTTTGATGAAAACCAGTCGCCGCGAGGACGAGTCTATCTCATCAAGGAAGTCGCAGAGGGCCGCCTGTCCCTTGATGCCGCTGTGATTGATCCCGTATACACCTGTTTGGACTGTCGGGCTTGCGAGACGGTGTGTCCTTCCGGCGTACAGGTGGGCGCGTTGATTGAGGAAACTCGTGGACAGGCGCATGCGGCGCAATTGCCGCACGGTGTAAACGATCGATTGGAGAGACTCTTCTTGCGACACATCTTCCCGTATCCAGTACGGCTGTATGCGATCGGCGGGCTATTGAAAGTTTACCAGAGGGCAGGGCTGCGATGGCTTCTACGCAGACTTGGCCTGTTGCGGATTCTGCCGCAACATGTGCAGGAGATGGAAGCCGTGCTTCCTGCCGTCAAGGCGCGCCCGGCGCTGCAGACCCTGCCGCCGCGCATGGCCGCCCAGGGCGTGCGCAAGGCCACTGCGGCACTTTTCACGGGCTGCGTGATGGACGTATTCTTTGCTTCCATCAATGAAGCGACGGCGCGTGTGGCGGTCCGCAACGGTCTGGAGGTCGTGGTGCCCAAGCAGCAACTGTGTTGCGGCGCACTGCAGATTCATGCGGGCGACCGTCAACAGGCGCGCGAACTCGCGCGCCAAAACGTCGACGCGTTCCTGGCGACGGGAGCCGAGTACGTGATCGTCAACGCGGCGGGTTGCGGCGCGGCGTTGAAGGAATACCCGGAACTGTTTCGCGATGACCCGGAGTACCACAGCAAAGCGGAGGAGTTTTCCGGGAGAGTGCGGGATATCAGTGAATTGCTCGTCGAAGTGGGGTTCGAAGCTCCGACAGGCCGGGTGGATCACGTGATCACCTACCATGATGCCTG
This sequence comes from Bacillota bacterium, assembly GCA_021846285.1. Lineage (GTDB taxonomy): Bacteria > Bacillota > Bacilli > Alicyclobacillales > SLC66 > JAKADD01. Next base: position 6,293 of record JAJZCB010000004.1, on the reverse strand, counting down.
TCACCTCTGCCATGCGCAGAACATCCGCGATCAACCGCGCCGCATTTTGCGCTCGATTCCTGGGCTGAAGGTCGTGGATATGCAGGACTCGGAGCGGTGTTGCGGCGGCGCCGGGAGCTACAATCTGACTCATCCGCAGATGGCCGGGCAACTTCTTGAACGGAAGATGGATGACGTGCCCGAGGGTGTCAGCGCCATCGCCATGGGAAATCCAGGGTGCATGCTGCAGATCAAGGTTGGCGCGCACCGTCGCCACCAGGACATCGACGTGCTGCACACCGTCGAACTGCTTGATATGGCCTATGCCAAGGAGGCGCGCTGATATGCTTGCGGAGCGCATCATTGCGGCATTGCGCGAGATTGTCTCGCAAAAGAATGTGCTGTCTGAACCCAACCAGGTGAAGGCCTACGACTGCGACGCCTATGTCGCTGAAAAATCGCTGCCGAGCGCCGTCGTGTTTCCCGAATCGACAGACCAAGTGGCGAGGATTGTGAAGCTGTGCAACGCGGAGTCGATTCCGTTTTTGCCCAGGGGCGCGGGCACGGGTCTGAGCGGCGGGGCGACGCCGCGAAACGGCGAACTGGTCATCAGCCTCGCCAGGATGGACAAATTGCTCGCCGTGGACTTTGACAATCAACGAGCGGTCGTACAACCTGGTTTTGTGAACCTTGTGCTCACGAAAGAGATCGCGCGACGCGGATTCTATTATGCGCCCGATCCTTCCAGTCAATCGGTGTGCACGATTGGCGGCAATCTGGCGGAGAATGCGGGCGGGTCGCATTGTCTCAAATACGGTGTCACCACCAACCACGTGGTGGCGGCGAAGGTGGTCCTTGCGTCAGGCGAGGTCGTGGATTTCGGAAACCCATTCGGCGATCCGGTCGGTTATGATGTACTCGGGGTGATTGTTGGATCGGAGGGAACGCTCGGCATCGCCACGGAGATCACGGTGAAGATCCTGAAGCGCCCGGAAGCCGTGAAGACGGTGCTGGCCTATTTTGATCATGTGGACGACGCGTCCAGAACGGTGTCCGACATCATCTCCTCGGGGATCATCCCTGCAGCGGTGGAAATGATGGACAAACTCGTGATGCAGGCGGTCGACAAGAGTCGCTATCATGTGGGTTACCCCGTGGACATCGAGGCGGCGCTGCTGGTCGAAGTGGATGGTCTGTCGGCCGGAGTCGAAGACACGGCGCGGCGTGTGGTGGGCATCTGCGAAAAGAATCAGGTGCGCACGGTGCGGACAGTGAAGGACGATGCGGAGCGCGCCCTGTGGTGGAGCAGTCGCAAAATGGCGTTTCCGGCGATCGGACGAATTTCTCCTGACTATCTCGTTCAGGATGGGGTGATTCCCCGCACGAAACTGACGGAGGTCCTGCGACGCATCGCGCAACTGAGCGGTGAGTATGGATTGCGGGTTGCCAATGTGTTTCATGCGGGCGATGGGAACCTCCATCCATTGATCTGTTATGATGCGCGTATCTCAGGGCAACGCGAGCAGGCCATGAAGATCGGGGAACGCATCCTGGAATTGTGCGTGGATGTCGGGGGGAGCATCACTGGCGAACACGGCGTCGGCATGGAGAAGATCGAGCAGATGGCGTACATGTTTTCAGCCACGGACCTGGAGGCGCAACGGCGATTGCGCGAGGTGTTCAACCCGCGCGATCTGTGCAACTCAGGCAAACTCATCCCACATCCCGCACGGTGCGCAGAATTTCGCGATACCCAGACGACCGCTCCACAGAACTTGGGATGAAAAAGCGCCTGCGGCGTTTTTCAGGACAGGAGGAGTGTGAGGCATGTTGAATGTTCTTGTCGCTGCGGATTCCTATAAAGGCAGCCTCTCGTCCAGCGACTTCATTCGGGCCGTTCAGGAAGCCGCGGCGCGTTGCGGCAACGTGACCGTGAGGGGAATTCCCATCGCCGACGGCGGCGAAGGCGTTCTCGATGCGATCCTCGGACCGTTGCATGGCGAGCGGGTGGAGTGCGAGGCGACGGACCCGCTGGGGAGGAAGATCTCTGTGGAGTATGGACTGGCCGGGCACACAGCCATTATCGAGATGGCGCATTGCTCCGGACTGACTCTGTTGACCACGGAGGAACGCAACCCCCTTTACACAACTTCGTATGGTTTGGGGGAAATGATTCGTCATGCGTTGGACCGCCCCGAGGTCGAGGCCATCATCGTGGGCATCGGCGGCAGCGCGACCAACGACGGCGGCATTGGGATGGCGCAGGCGCTGGGGTTGCGCGCGCTTGACGCGGACGGGGAGCAGGTTTTACTCGGCGGCATTCATGTTGGGGAGATAGTCGAACTGGATACACAGGGTCTCCATCCGAGAATAAAGAAAGTGCCCATTCGGGTCATGTGCGATGTCACCAATCCGCTCTACGGTTCCCAGGGAGCCACGGCCGTGTACGGCCCGCAAAAAGGTGCGACTCCTGATATGATTGAACTGTTGGATGGCAATCTGCGACACGTCGCACAGCAGATTCACCGCGCGCTCGGGATCGACGTGTCTGGGTTGCCGGGCGGGGGCGCAGCGGGGGGCGTTGGCGCGGCGTTGGCGGCTTTTTGCGGCGCCAGTCTGGATTCCGGCATCACGGTGATGCTCGATCTGTTTCATTTTGAAGAGGCGGTGCGGGATGCCGATCTCGTCATCACAGGGGAGGGCAGGACAGACGCGCAAACCGCGTACGGGAAAGCGGTGGCCGGGGTCGCCCGGCGTGCGAAGGCGTGCGGCAAGACCGTGGTGTGTCTGTCCGGCGCTCTCGGGTCCGGTCGGGAACTGTTGTATGAACTGGGCGTGGACAGTCTGTTCAGCATTTGTCCGGGGCCGATCAGCGAGGAGTCTGCCATGTCAAACGCGTACGCCCTGGTTGTGGACGCGGCGGAAAATATCCTGCGGCTGTTCATCTGACATGCGCTTGACTCTATATAATATGTACATATATAATATGCGTGAGTACATTAAAGAGCTAGACTCTGGTTATAAAATAGATACCCAATGATGCATCATAGTGTTCATGAAGAACATCGTTGGCATGAACAGGACAGCAAAGATGCTGGACGTGACGGTCAAGACCATGCAACGGCGGGATCAAGAGGAACGACGCGTCCGGGATTGCAACCAGACAGGTCACCTATGGTCGTATATCGAGCGCGGCACGAAGGCTCGATTGACGGAATCAGCGTCGCCTGAAGGATCGGCTCACGCGCTTTGGCTTCGGGTGGTTTGGACATGACGCCCTGTGACGATCTCTTCAACATCAAGTGGCGTTGCAATCCGAACATACATTCGGTATACTGATATCAAGGCCCTTTTCACAAGCATCCCGATCCGAAACAAGCTCGATGAAGCGCTGAAGGAGGGTGCGGCGAATGGAACTGGCGCACAGGATCCAGCTTCGCCCGACCGCTCCGCAGGAGGCGTATTTTCGTCAGGCGGCCGGATGCGCCAGGTTTACGTGGAATTGGGCGGTGGCGAATTGGACAGAGGACTTTGAGGCGGGTCATGCGCCTACATGGTCGCAATTGAAGAAGCGGTTCAACGCGATCAAGTATGAAGCCTTTCCATGGATGAAAGAGGTGCATCGAGACGCCCATGCGCAACCCTTCGCCAACCTCGGCAAAACGGCCGGACAGTTCTTCTCGGACATGAAGGCGGGCAAGAACGTGCACAAGCCTCAGTTCAAGAAGAAAGGCCAGTGCCTGGATTCGTTCTATGTGGCCAATGACAAGTTTGCCGTGAAGGGAACACACATCAAGTTACCCAAAATCGGTTGGGTGGACATGACGGAATCGCTGCGATTTACGGGGAAGATTCTGAGTGCCACGGTGTCGCGGACAGCCGATCGGTGGTTTGTGTCGATTCAGGTGGATGTACCGAAGGGAGCGGCGAAGAGAAAGCGGACTTCTCATCCTGTGGAAGGTATGGATCTCGGCGTGAAGGCAGCCGTGGTTCTCTCTACGGGCGAAGGGATCGACTCCCCCAGGCCGCTGAAGAAAGCGTTGCGCCGCCTTAGAATTCGGCAGCGGCGACTGAGCAGGAAGCTGGAAGCGGCGAAGCGGGAGGCAAAGATCGAGGGCAAGCTTCCCAAAGGCGTGAAACTGCCCGTCTCGAACAACCGGCGACAAGATGCGGCGGTCTTGGCAAGACTCCACGCACGCATCGCGAATATCCGTTCCGACTTTACGCACAAGTTGACAACACGGCTGGTGCGCAAAAACCAAGCCATCGGCATCGAGGACCTGTGCGTGCAAGGAATGATCAAGAATCACAGATTGGCGCTGGCCCTATCCGATGTCGGATTCGGCGAGATACGTCGGCAACTGGAGTACAAATCCGTGTTATACGGCACGACAGTGGTGGTGGCCGATCGCTTTTTCCCATCCTCCAAACGGTGCTCATGCTGTGGGTACATCCTGCCGGAGCTTTCGTTGTCCATTCGAGAGTGGACCTGCCCGCAGTGCGGCACGAATCATGATCGTGACGTGAATGCGGCGCAGAATCTCAAGAGGCTCGCAACCTGTTCGATTGGCTTTGCCAATGAACCATCTGCGCTACCCGTGGCGAATCAGGCGGCGACGTCTGATACAGGCGCCGGTGTAAGAGCAAGACCGGCAAATGGCGGGAAAGTCACGCCTGTCAGATACGAAGCGGGCCTTCAAGGGGCTTCGGGGCAGGAACAGAATGCTGCGCACTATTGCACACATTTTGGATAGCAGGAATCGATATGTGGAGTTTTGAACATGCAGTTGAAACAACAGCGTCCCCAGCGGCGATTTGGAAGCTGTACAGCGATGTAGCCACATGGACGGTCTGGGATTCTGGCATCTCAGCCATAGAATTGGACGGGCCATTTGCTGTCGGCTCAACGGGAACAATCACCCCCCATGGGGCAGGACGCTGTTCGTTTCCGCATCCTCAACGCCACCCCAGGCAAAGGGTTTTCGGACGAGACTGAAATACCGGGAGCAGGGGTCGTCATTCGCTTTATTCACACCTTGAGCGAAACCCCATCTGGGAATACGAAGGTTACACATCGCGTCGAAATTGATGGTTCCGCGGCAGACACACTCGGCCCTCAGATCGGCTCGTCCATAACGGAGGGCATTCCAGAAGCCATGGATTCGCTCGTACGCCATGCTCTTCACGTTGGTGTATGATTGATCAACCCGCGCAAAGGGGCCGCAAGAGGGGGTGGACAGTTCCATGAGATACTGGATTGGCGTAGCGTCCAGGGACCATGTGCGGCGTGGGGTTGCCGGCGGCTTTGCCCAACTCTGCCACGGCAAGCGGAATCCCTTGGCGCGAATGGGCCGAGGGGATTGGCTGGTCTACTATTCGCCAAGAAGCGCGCTGGGGGGCGGAGAGATCGTCCAAGCGTTTACCGCTATGGGACAACTGCCCGATGATGAAGTGTATCCATTCCGAATGAGCGAAACGTTTGTTCCATACAGGCGGAGAGTGAACTACCTGCCTAGTGAGGCGGCGCCCATTAAGCCCCTCTTGCCCCAGTTGGCCTTCGTGCAGGACTTGAAGTACTGGGGTTACCAGTTCCGTTTCGGGCATTTCGAGATTTCCGTCAGCGATTTTCAGACCATCGCCGATGCCATGAAGTGTGCAAAGGGAGTCCTTGCTCTTGAAACAGAAGAAACTGCAGTCCAATTTTGAAATGCCGTCCGACAGTCCGGGGTTTTTGCTGTGGCAAGTGACAAATATATGGCAGCGAAAGCAACGGGTTGCGCTCAAGGAAGTCGACCTGACCCACGTCCAGTTTGTTCTGCTGGCCACTCTGGCTTGGCTGACGCAAGAAGGCCACGACGTGACGCAGGTTGTCCTGTCACAATTCGCAAAAACGGATGTCATGATGACATCGCAGGTGCTGAGAACACTTGTTGCGAAGGGGTTGCTGACCCGCGAGCAACATCCCGTGGACACGCGCGCAAAGGTCCTGACGGTGACGGAGGCGGGACACGGCGTTCTGGAACGCGCCATTACGCTCGTCGAACAGGTGGACCGGGATTTCTTCGCCGGGTTGGGCGCGGACTCCACGCAAATCGTCGCTCTCTTTCGCCGCTTGCTCAGTCACGAGTAGATTTCCATCACTCGCGCATAGTCGGGATTTGGGCCGTGAAGGAGGGGAACGAACCATGATGCAGCGGGCAGGCGAACTCAGAGCAAACACGTATTTCAAAAGTACGAAGTACGATTCGGATTATGCTCGCTCAACTCCAGCTCTTTTACCAGAAGGTATTTCTGTACTCCCTTGGCGCTGTCAA
>JAJZCB010000078.1 GCA_021846285.1 Bacillota bacterium | reverse complement strand
CAGGTCGCCTGTATGGAACCAGCCGTCGCGAATACATTTGTCCGTTTCTTCGGGTTGTTTATAATAACCGTCCATGACAACGTTCCCGCGCGCGACAATTTCCCCGATCTCCATTCCATCCCAGGCAACTTCTGTTCCATCAGTGCGAACAACACTTGTCTCCCCGCTGAACACCATTTCTACGCCTTGATATGCTTTCAGCGCAGCCTGGGCCGAATCATCGAGGCGGTTAAACTCATCTCTCCACTCGCAAATCGAAATGAACGGAGAGACTTCTGTCGATCCATACACATGAATGACTTCCATGTTGAGAAACTTCTGTACCTGTTGAATGATGGCGGCTGGCGGCGGAGAGCCGGCCGTAGCGATGCGCGTCGGCCAGGTGATGCGGGTGTCTTTGAGATTTGGCGATTGAATCAGCATATTTAAAACGGTGGGAGCGCCACAGGCGAGCGTGATGTGTTCCTGTTCGTACAAAGAGAGAATCAGCGCGGGATCAACTCTTCGCAGGCAAATATGTGTTCCGCCAACGGCCGTTATCGCCCAAACTCCTCCCCACCCATTCACATGAAACATGGGGAGTGTATGCAAGTAGACATCATCATGGGATACCCTGAGGTGAAGCAGAAAATCCGCCGCGTTTACATACGTGTTGCGATGGGTCAACACCACGCCTTTGGGTCTGGAAGTCGTACCGCTTGTGTAATTGATGGTGATTGGAAAATTTTCATCCACTTCGACACGGATATCGTTTTGTGGCTGCCCTTGCAGTAATTTTTCGTAAGTAACAGAGAATGGGAGGTTTGTTTTGTATCCACTTTCAATCAGGACAATGTGCCGAAGAGTTCCCAACGCACTGCGAACTTCATCGACTTTGTCCGCAAACTCAGAATCAATGATCAAAACTTCCGCATCGCTGTGGAGGATAATGTACTTGATTTCGTGGCTCTGCAGCCGGATGTTGATGGGCACCAGGATCCCGCCCAGTTGCGGCACGCCGTAGAAGCACTCCAGCATTTCGTGCGTATTCGGAGCTAACACAGCCACTTTTGTTCCTTTTTCAACGCCGAGACTCCGCAGGCCGTGGGAAAGTTGATTCGTCCGAGCAGAAAATTCTCCGCACGTGAACTGCTTCTCCCCATCAACTACGGCTACTTTATTGCGGTACAGTTTTACAGCGCGGCGCTTGAAATCGAGTGGTGTTAATGGAACAATCATAAAGACCCTCCTCAAAAACTGCTTTTCGGATTTTACCAAAGAGTGGCGAAGACCACCCACTTTAAGAGTTGTGGATGGCGCTTTTTCTTGACAACCTTCGGCATGTTCAAGCCTGAAGGTTCATAGCTGTTTTCGCCTTGGAACCCTGATTCAGACTGCCAAGCGGTAGAATGGTCCGCTTGAATTGATGATTGATCACATCCGCCGCCGCTACGTACCACACGACAATGGCAAGCACAATGCCCGCCCAGCCGCCAAAATGCAGGGCGCCCAGATTATTGGTGGCAAACCCGATCGCACTCGGGATCAGCAAAACCTCGACCAGAATGAAAGCAATCACAAGTGCCACATTGGTTCGAAACGAAGCAATCAACATGTAAAATGTAAATACAACCCAGACTCCGAGGAAAAGCGCATTCGCTGTTCCCAAATCCGCAGCAGGAATTTTACCGGCAAAGAATGTTTGAAACGCAGCAAAAGAGAGCCAAAAAGCGCCGTAAGAACCGAAGGTCACGGCCTGAAAGAGACGTTGATGCGCGAGTTCCCACAACCCAACCAACACCTGGATTATCCCGCCGTAGAACCATGCGACGGCCACAACGGCAGGCATGATCGTGATGCTGACTAGACCGGAAGTGATTGAGCTGAGTAAAAATGTCGTGAGCGCAAATCCTCCGAGCGCAAGCGGCGCGGGGTCAATAGTAAAAGCTAAACTATTGCCCTTTGATTCTAGATTGGACATGTAGATCCCTCCAAGAGTTGCTGGCTGGCATACTGAACCTGTACGCGGCGCCGGTCGACTTCTGACAGCGTTTTCACGCCGTTTCAGTATGAGTTGTGTTTACTGTAAAAGAAGCGAGGAGCTTTCGGTTTCAAAATCATCTGAATTTGATTTCTATTTTTTTGTGTTCTTATTGGCTTTACCGTAAATAGCGAGACAAGTGTATTATCATAACTTTAACAAGACTGTCATCAGGCGAGAGGAGCAATCGCTTTGAATTTAAATGATATGTTTTTATTTGCCGCGGAGCGTGTTCCGGATCGGCATGCACTGGTACTGGGAGACGCACGGTATACCTACTCACAGCTCGCGACAGAGGTCAACCGGGCAGCTTTCGCCCTGCAAAAGCTGGGGCTGAAACCGCACGATCGGGTCATGGTCATGCTCAAAAACCGGATTGAAACTGTGGTGTTATTCTGGGCGATTGAGCGGTTGGGCGCGGTCTTCGCTCCGATCAACCTGCGTTCATCCATCGAAGATATCTTGTATTGTGTCAATGATCTGGAGGCCAAATTCGTTGTCTTGGAGGGATCCGTCAAACACTTGGTCGCGAAACAAAAATTTAACGAACGGCCGCTTTTCATTGGACTGGAAGAAGGAATCGGCGACCTCAGTTGCCGCGAGCTTTTACAATCGGGGAATTCAGAAGCGCAGTCCAACGCTATTGCAGATGATGATCTGGCCGTTATCTTGTATACATCCGGAACTTCCGGCAAGCCAAAAGGCGTTCCACGCACCCATAAAAACGAATATGCTTCAACCATGGCGCACATCGTTCAATGCCATTACCAACTGTTCGACCGAACACTCGGCCTGCCGGCATTATCCCACACGATCGGGCTTCGCTCTCTGCTGGCGATGACGTTTCTAAGCGGCGCCTACGCACCTTTGCCGGATTTTGATTACGATGAAGCGTTAAGGACAATCACCAAAGAAAACATCAGCTGCCTGTTTTTGACCCCCACGATGTATCACGATCTGGTTTCTCATCCGAAGGCAAAGGATACTGATTTCTCGAGGATCCATTCCATTGTCTATTCGGGCTCGCAGATGTCGGAAGAACTGATCCAAAAGTGCGATGAATTCATGCAGCCGCAATACTTTGTCAATCACTACGGCAGCACGGAAATATTTACATTTTCGTGCGCGCAGGATATAAGACAGAAACCGGGATGCGCCGGAAAACCCGGGATTCACCAAAACATCAGGTTGACGGAGCCGGATGGGGAACGCAATGGCGCGCCTGTTTCCGGCCTTGCGAGAGGAGAAGTCGGCGAGATTGCTGTGAATCTGAATTCGGCAGAAGCTTTTAAAGGCTACTGGAACCGCCCGGACGCCACCAGAAACGCGATCAGACAGGGCTGGTATTTTACGGGGGACCTCGGATTCTTCGATGACGACGGCGATCTTCATATCGTTGGCCGAGTGGACGATATGATTCTCTCCGGCGGAGAAAACATCTATCCGCAGGAGGTTGAAACTGTCCTTAACGAGCATCCTGGGGTGCGCGAAGCGGTGGTGATCGGAGAAGATGATAAACGCTGGGGTCAAATCGTGGCCGCTTTTATTGTTCCAGATAATCAAGAGTTAACTCCGCAGGCGCTGGATCAGTTTTGCAAAACACACCAACGCCTGGCGAGTTACAAGCGGCCGCGAAAATACGTGTTCATCGCCGAAGTGCCAAGAAACTCTGCGGGTAAAATCTTGCGCCGAGAACTGCGCTACGGAAACTATACGGAACTGATCTTTTAACAGAGGAGAATTCCCTTGGCTGATATTTTAATTGTGGACGACGATATCGAAACCCGTCACGTTGTGCATGCTATCCTGAAAGACAGTCTCTACCACGATTTTATCATTTGGGAATCAGAAACAGCCGAAAAGGGCTTAGCCTTGCTTAAACAGAAACGTCCCGCCATCTTGCTGACCGATGTGTCGCTGCCCGATATGGACGGGATCGAGTTCGGGGAAAAAGTATTGCACACCCATCCGAACACCCATTTGATTGCGGTGACCTATCTGCAAATGTTTCGCACCGTGCAGGATTGTATTAATTCCGGATTCTCAGCATATTTATTGAAGCCGATAGCAAAAAACCAGTTGCTGCAGATTTTTGGACGATTGATCACCGCACAACAGCTGCACCAAACCGCTCACATTTTGGAACACCAGAAGAGACCGCCAGAGAAACCGTTGGAGGCTGATTTTGGCAACCCCATTGAAACCGCTATCAAATATATCCGGTTACAATACTATGAACCCGTCACGCTGAAGGCAGTTGCGGATTTTGTATACTTGAGCCCTTCCCATTTCAGCCGGATTTTTAAGGAACAGACCGGAACGACCTTTGTGGAATACCTGACGGAATACAGACTGGAAAAATCCAAAAATCTGCTGAAGACGACATCCTTGGCGATGGATGTGATCGCAAGCCAAACCGGTTTTGCCAGCGCCGCGTATTTTGCCACGACCTTTAAACGTAAGGAGAGCATGACGCCGAGCGACTACAGAAGCATGTTTTCTGTCCTTGGCAAATAACTCCTGATATCCGCATCATATCCAAGTTGCCATGTTCAGCTTTAGTGGTTGCGGGCCAGTTCTTCCAGGCGTTGATTCACGTTGTCACTGTAAATCCCGCCGTGATAGCAGAGAACTGTTTCGATGTCATACTGAGTGAATTGTTTCAGCGATTTCGTTGCGGTCTCCATATCGAGCGTTGCTTGCGGGTTTGGTCCGAGCAGTCGGCCGTCGGCCACGATCATGGCGTCGCCAGCGATGAGTGTCTTGCTTTGGTTGACGTACAAGCTGACATGTCCCGGTGTGTGGCCTGGTGTAAAGATGACCGTAATCCCTCCGCAGTAAGGCAGTGTCTCTCCGTCGGCTACGGTTCTGTCCACGCTCGCCTTCGGTGGCTGTGCGAACATCGCTTCGGCGTGTTTACGCTGTTCCTCTGGCAGAGTTTGGAGCATCTTGGCCACGCGCTCCGGATTCATTTTAATCAGTGGTTTCTCGCCTTCTATGTATGGCCTATCCGCTTCATGGGCGGAAACTTCAATTTTGTGTTCGGATGCCTTCAAAATATCTGGCAGACCCCCGATATGGTCTATATCTTGATGGGTGAGAATCACTTCACCCAGCTTGCGCAAAGGAACGCCGATCTTATCCATGGCCTCGCGGATTTGCGGCAACTGACCGGGCATGCCGGTATCCACTAAGATAACCGTGTCATTATCCCAGATTAATGTCGGATGAATCACCATTTGGCGACCCATAAAGTCCATGGTCAATGCGAGCGCCTCAACACCGTCGGCTATTTTCATCTTATGCCAAAACTCGCGATCGAGTTTTGGCGCACCCCCTTGCTCATTCGTATTCAATTACATTATAGTGTTTGGCAATCTGGGGAGCAATTTGTTCTCTCAAACAAGCAGGAGGAAAACCTGCTTTCTCTGAGAGAGAGGTGTTGACTCTCCCCCGCAGGAATCTTCGAGAATCAGGTTGGAGGTGAAGCTGCGGATGTATTCGATTGGCGCGCTGGCTCGCAGAAGCGGGGTGTCCGTAAAGGTGATCCGTTATTACGGCAACATCGGACTGCTTCCACCTGCTGGAACCACCGAAGCGGGCTATCGGCGGTATGGCGACGCGGAGTTGGCGCGTCTGCACCAGATTGCCATCCTGCGCTTCCTTGGCGCTTCGTTGCATCAGATCCGCCAAGTGCTGGCGAGAGAAGAAGACTTGGCCGGCCTGTTGTCCGCCCAAGCTCGTGCTGTCGACGCGGAGATTGAACCGTCTGCACGGACTGCGAAGCGCCATAGTTCAGGCCCAACTGTAGTAGGAGGTCGCTTCGTCATTTATATGGCTTTCTGAGATGATGGTGTATGATGGTTCTATACAGGTGGTCGGCGAGGGAGGATTTGTGTGGAACAAGAGCAGGGAATCAGGGAAGTGCCCGTGTGGCGGCCAATAGAGTTCAGCGAATGCTGGAGGGATGCGTCTACCGCGAAATTGGACAAGTTGCTCCCATCTTGGCGGGGCCGACGGGAACAACTCGAGAAACAGGGGGATGAATACGAGAAATTTATAGGCCGACTTAAAAGGCAACATGCGATTGAAACTGGAGTCATCGAAAGACTGTATGATCTCAATGAGGGGATCACGGAGACTTTTATCAAAGAGGGATTCGTTGACTCCTATATTCAACACGGAGACACGGATGTACCTCCATCTGTATTGATGCAGTTTCTCCGATCTCACTTCGATGCCATGGATTTTGTTTTTGATGTTGTCAAAAACAGTCGATCGATGTCCAAAGGCTTTATTCTGGAACTCCACCAACTTGTCACGTCTCATCAAGATACGACGGAGGCGATTGACCCCAGCGGCCATAGAATTGAAATCGCCCTTTTGAAGGGGCAGTTCAAGAAGCATGACAACAACCCCAGGCGGATGGACGGCACGACGTTCATCTACTGCCCTCCGATTCACGTGGAGTCCGAGGTTCAAAGGCTGGTTACTCTCTATAACGAGTCGGAGTCTCGCGCTATGGTTCATCCTGTGGTTCTTGCCGCCTGGTTTCACCATGCCTTCGTTCAAATTCATCCCTTTCAAGATGGAAACGGTCGGATGGCGCGGCTGTTGGGCAGTCTCATCTTGATTCGTCACAACCTCTTTCCGCTAAACGTTGAGAGGGGTGAAAAGACCAGGTATATAGATAGCCTCGAGAAAGCAGATCGAGATGAATTCCAGCCATTGATTGACTTGTTTTGTGACATTCAGGTTCGGAACATTGAATTTGCGCTCAATTGGAAAACAGAACAAGTCCCATCCTCTTACGCGCAGGTGGTACAAAGCCTCGTACAGAAACTGAACGATAACAAATCAAGGGAACAGGAACAAAGGGAAGCATTGTTGGCGGCGAGGCGGAAGCAAGTGTTTGACGTAATCAACGAGCAGTTAAAAGGGATGGTCCGAGATCTTCAACACAATGTCAAGGGTTTGGCGGATGTTCATCTAAACCACGGCTATCCTGGGGAGGAGCGGGACCATTACTACGCCGGCCAGATCATTGAGTATGCGCGACAGCATCATTATTACTTCAACAGGGCGTTGCCGAAGGGATGGTTTACACTTCAAATTCACGTTTCAAAGGATCAAATTTATCGTCTGGTGATCTCGGGGCATCACTACGGTTACGACGATTCAACCCTCGCCATAGGAGCCGTGCTGGAGTTTGGCGAGGACAATGCCGGGAAGCTCAGCTTGCAGCAGCAGCGGCGAGGAGGCGATGGTCGCATATGGGCAATAATCCCCATTGATCTCGAACCGTACAAGTGGTCGGCAGAGTTAAACGTGTCGGAGGTCGAACACGACATTCAAGCTTTCGTGTCCGATGTGGTCACAGTGACTTTGGCTCATATATCAAGTGAGTTGCCTTGATCTGAGGTGGCGTCTCGAAGGAGTCGCCAATAGAGTTCTTTGTCGCCGGCCTTGCTGATAATCGCGACTGACATTGGCGGCGTGACAGGCGAAGAGGCTTGAAGGCTTGACGGAAGTCAGGCGAGCGGGTGAGCGTGTGAGAGACGGGTCGTCACACGCTTGAAAGGTGACTTCTTGAGGACGATGGCGGGGTTGCTCATTTTCGGGATTTGGTTTATCGTAGTGGTCAGACCACATGTAAATGCTGTATGACCACTGCAGCGGAGATATGCTGAGTGAACGCCGATGTTGGGACGCCCAATATTGTGCTTGCATCGACAGGCCCGCGGTGGCCTCAAGGACGGGGAGCAACGCAGCGGACAGGGCGCCTCCCTGCGGGCGCCTCTGCGACGGTCTTCGTGGGCAAGAGATGGACGGGAGGTGAGGGTCGTCTCTAGAGCATTTCAGGTTGAATCGGCTGCGGATCGGGTTGAGCGGGAACTGGTGAAGCGGATCATTGCAGGCCAATATCCCGTCGGCGGGAACCTGCCTGCGGAACGGGAGCTTTCGCAGTTGCTTGGCGTGTCGCGTTCCACTGTACGCGAGGCTCTGCAGAACATGGACCGTGACGGCTGGGTGGCCATCCGCAGAGGGCAAACGGCAATCGTTCAGAACTACAGAGAAACGGGGAATCTGGGGGCGCTCGCTCAGATGGTGCGCCACGGCGAAGACTTGTCGCCGGAGTTCGTTCTCTATTTTTTGGAGCTGCGTTGCGTCCTTGCGCCTGTATGGACGCGCGAGGCGGTAAGCGCGCACCCGGCGAAGGTGGTCGGGGAGTTAGTGTCTATGGATGTTCGCGTCGATGCGGCGAATGCGTTTGCGGAACTTGACTTTCGAATTCAGAAATCATTGGCAAGAATCTATGGCAACCCGGTGTACGCGATGATGCTGAACAGCTTTGACGAATTGTTCAGAATGCTGGGAGCGAGGTATTTTTCTTACGCCGACAATCGGGAACATTCCCGAGTGTATTATGCGGATTTGTTGTCAGCAGCGATGGCCAAACGCCCAGATGAGGCGGAGAGGGTGACGAAAACGGCCATGATGGACAGTGTGAACCGTTGGCAGAATCTGTGTCTGGAGAGTGACAGGCAGCCTGAAAGCTCCCGTTGAACGCGGTGTTTCATGTGACGGCGACGTGGAAACGGGCTTTATTGAGGAGGGGAAGGCGAATGCGGCGTTTTAATGGTTGGGGTGAAGAAGGCGTTTCTCTCCCGGTGAGCGCCAGCGCCGCAGCCTACTTGGCGGAACGTGTCGGCTCATCGCGCGCCCCACAGGATGTGACTCTTGCAGACCTGCTGGCGCGCGTGTCACCGTCAGGCATCGCGGAGCATGACTTGCCAAGCGGGGTGCGGATTTCGCTCGATCAAAAAGAACGCCTCCAGCATGCGACAGGACAGAGTCTGCCGGATTGGATCGCCTTGCGCGGCGGAACGCTCGCTCGTGTGCCGGATGCGGTCGCCTATCCGGAGAGCAGGGACGAGGTTCGGGCGCTTCTGACGTTTGCGCAGAAGACTCGAACGCGGGTGATTCCCTACGGCGGCGGCACCAGTGTTGTGGGGCACCTGACGGCGCCTGCCGGAGAGCAGGCCGTGCTCACGGTTGACATGGGTCACATGAACCGGATGCTCGGCCTGCAAAAGGAGGAGCGTCTGGCAACCTTCCAGGCGGGAGTGCGAGGCCCGCATCTCGAGGCGGAACTGCAGGCACACGAATATACATTGGGGCACTATCCGCAGTCCTTTGAATACTCGACCCTCGGCGGATGGGTGGCCACACGATCTGTCGGGCAGTTTTCTCTCGGCTACGGCCGCATCGATTCGCTGTTTGCGGGCGGCCACCTTGAAACGCCGGAGGGTTCGCTGGACGTTCCGAGCTTTCCCGCTTCGGCGGCGGGTCCGGATCTGCGCCAATGGGTCCTCGGATCGGAAGGCCGACTCGGCATCTTGACGGAATGCACCGTTCGGGTGTCGCCAGTGCCCGAACGCGAGACGGTTCACGCCGCTTTCTTTGAAGGGGAGAGGGCCGCGCTGGAGGCGGTCCGGGATTTAGCGCAGACGGGCATCGGCTTGACGATGATTCGCCTGAGTCTTGCCGCAGAAACGGCCACGACGCTCGCGCTGTCTGAACATCATCGGGCCTTCGGTTGGCTGAATCGGTTCCTCCGGCTGCGCGGCGTTAAGCGCGATCAGTGTCTCCTGTTGTACGGCGCCGTCGGTCGAGCGCTCGACGTGTCGAATCGCCTCGTGAAGGCTCGCAGGATCATCGCTGGTCACGGAGGCGTGTCTGTCGGCCCGCACATTGGCCGCGAGTGGTACGACAAGCGATTTCGGACGCCGTATTTGCGCAACTCCCTGTGGGATCTCGGGTATGCGATCGACACGCTTGAGACGGCGGTGACGTGGAATCGGTGCGCTTCGACTGTGGCCGCAATCGAAGACGCTCTGAAGGACGCCTTACAGTCATTTGGAGAACGGATTCATGTCTTTACGCATTTGTCCCACGTCTATCCATATGGATCGAGCATCTACGTCACGTACGTATTTCGCTTGGGGGCGACGCCTGAGGACACCTTGGTCCGTTGGCAGGCGCTAAAACAAGGGGCGAGTGAGGCCATCGTGAAAAGTGGCGGCACCATCAGCCATCAGCACGGCGTGGGGCTGGATCATCGCGCTTACCTGCAGGGGGAAAAGGGGCTGCTCGGTTTGGACTTGATCCGCTCTGCTCTGCGGACAGCGGATCCAGAGGAACTTATGAACCCAGGCAAACTGCTGGAGTGAGGGCAAATTGATGGAACGACGGGAAGAAGTGTGGGCGAGAGTCCGTGGAAAGTGGGATGTCATCGTCATCGGCGGGGGGATTACGGGCGCGGGCGTGTTTGCACACGCCTCTCGTTTGGGGTTAAAGTGTCTTCTGATCGAACAGCGCGACTTTGGCTGGGGAACTTCGAGCCGTTCAGGAAAACTCGTGCATGGCGGGTTGCGCTACCTGAAACAGGGGCAGTTGCGGATGACGTTTCACTCCGTCCGTGAGCGGGAAAGGCTGCTTCGGCTATATCCCGGCATGATCCGCAGAATCGGATTCCTGATGCCTATGTACGGCTCTGATCGGACCTCGCGTCTTGTGCTCAAGACAGGGCTCGCTCTGTATGACGGCATGGCGGGACGGCGCGGCCATCGCTGGTTGGGGGCGTCCGAATTGAATGCAGCCGCCCCCGTGATCCGCAGTGCAGGACTGATCGGGGGATATCGCTTTGAAGACGCGCAGACGGACGATGCGCGCCTGGTATGGAGGGTGATGGAAGAGGGACGCGCGTGGGGAGGAACCAGTCTCAATTATGCCGCCGCGCTGTCCATTGACAGGGGTCGTGCGGGTAAAATGGGGTGCGTGACGGTCGAGGACGCCCTCACGGGGCAAATCGCAGAGGTTGAGGCTCCGGTGATTGTAAACGCCACCGGTGTCTGGGTCGACGGCTTGCGCACTCCGCCTGATCTGCGCTCTCGCATGCGTAAATTGCGGGGCAGTCATCTCCTCTTCCCGCATTGGCGCTTTCCGCTGTCACAAGCCGTGAGTTTCGCGCACCCGGAGAATGGGCGACCGCTCTACGCGGTTCCGTGGGAAGGGGTGACCCTGTTTGGCACGACGGATATAGACCATGATGAACCGCTGGGTTTCGAACCATCTATGACGCAATCTGAACTTGACTACCTGTTTGCGGCCCTCGACTCGATGTTCCCTTCACTGACTCTGTCGCTTGCGGATGTCTTGTCCGTGTATTCCGGGGTGCGCTCCGTGATGGACACGGGGAAGTCCAATCCGTCGGACGAATCCCGTGAACACGCGATCTGGGTTGACCGGGGAGTAGTGAGCGTGATCGGCGGAAAGTTGACCACGTATCGCCTGCTCGCCGCACAGACGTTGGCTGCCGCAGAGCCCCTGCTGCGAGGCGCTGCGCATCAAGGTGTGGAGCGGGGCTGGCCGCATCAACCGAGGGATGGACAGCCTTATGAGAAGGATGGATTGTCTTCATCTCAAGTGCCCGACGGGCCGTCAGCCGCGCGTCGGGCGGGTGTGATGTCTGATGAACTTTCAGCGGACTGGGAGAATGCCGGGCGAGCGCGAGTTCGGCTGCGACTGCAGGACCGCTATGGCCGCGACACGGGCATGCGCCTGTGGCGTGAAGCGGCGGAGGCGGAGCGCAAAGTTCTCGCGGACACGGACATCTCGTTAGCGGAGCTGAAATGGGCGGCCGGTCACGAGGATGTCGTGCATCTCGATGATCTGCTGCTGCGCCGAACCCGTCTCGGATTAGTGACGAAACAGGGGGGCTTGCCGTTTCTCTCCCGTCTGCGCACCGCAATTCAACCGGAATTGGGATGGACGGACAGCGAGTGGCGTCGAGAGACGGAGCGTTACCGCGACCTGTGGTTGGCTGCCTACAGTCCCGGACCGCTCTCGGCGCCGACACGCGAAGGGGGCGTCGGCCATTGATACGCGATAAAGTACTGGCGATCGACGTGGGCACCCAGAGTGTGCGCGCGCTTGTCTTCGATGGAAAGGGAACTCTGGTTGACAGCGTCCAGGTGACGTATAGTGAGCCGTATCATTCACCGCATCCTGAGTGGGCGGAACAGGATGCCGATTACTATTGGGAGCAGTTGGTAATGGCCTGCGGGCGACTGTGGAGCAACGGACGAGTGACATCAAGCGAGATCGCCGCGCTCGCGCTCACGACGCAAAGAGCGACGGTAGTGATCACCGATGAAGAGGGAAAGCCGTTGCGACCGGCCATCGTCTGGCTCGATCAGCGGACAGCCGACTCTGTGCCCCGGATCGGCGGCTTGTGGGGGCGCCTGTTGCGACTGTCCGGGATGCATGCGACCGTGCGGGCGCTGCAAGCTCACGCAGAGGTCAACTGGCTGCGGGAGCACGAACCGGATCTCTGGAAGCGCGCGCGGCATTTTCTGTTTTTATCCGGTTATCTGACGCACAAGTTGACAGGTGAATACAAGGATTCCGTGGCCTCGCAGGTAGGGTACATTCCATTTGATTACCGTGCGCAAAGGTGGCCGCGAGCATCCCACTGGATGTGGCGCGCCATACCGGTTGATCGCGCGTGGCTGCCGAATCTTGTGTCGCCGGGGGAGATGATCGGAGCGATCACGGAAGCGGCGGCGCAAAAGACGGGGTTGCCAAGGAGTGTTCCGATGATCGCCGCCGCCTCCGACAAGGCCTGCGAAACTTTGGCCGTCGGTTGCACGAAGCTGCATCAGGGCTGCATCGGCTATGGAACAACGGCGACGATCAACGTGAATTCCCTTCGGTATCGGGAACCCATTTTTCTTCAACCCGCCTATCCGAGTGCCATTGCAGGGCAATACAATCTCGAAATTCAGGTCTTTCGCGGATTTTGGCTGGTATCATGGTTCAAGGCCCAGTTTGCAAAAGACGACATCCGGGCTGCCGCCGAATTGGGGGCGCCTGCCGAGCGGTTGCTGGACAAACAGATCGTGGACATACCGGCGGGATCACTCGGACTCATGATGCAGCCGTTCTGGACTCCCGGCGTCCGCTATCCGGGCATCGAAGGGCGCGGCGCCATGATTGGGTTCAGCGACGCGCATACGAAAGCGCATGTGTACAAGGCGATATTGGAAGGGCTAGCCTATAGCATGCGGGCGGGGAAAGAGCGGATCGAACGAAAGACCGGCGCGTCTCTTACTGAGATGTATGTATGCGGCGGAGGATCGCAGAGCGATCAAATGATGCAGATCACGGCTGACGTTCTCGGGATCGCGGTGGTCCGCTCGGCCGTGCATGAAGCGTCGGGCCTTGGCGCAGCCATCCTGGCGAGCATAGGGGCGGGCTTGCATCCCGATGTGGCGACTGCGGTGAGGGCGATGGCCAGGCCGGGAACCGCGTTTCTTCCCGACCCGGATCGCGCGCGGATGTATGACAGCCTGTACAGGCAGATCTACTCGCGGATGTATGGGCGGTTGCGCCCGTTGTACAGATCGCTGCGAACCATTTCGCGGGCGTCGGCGTCGGATCACGAACGCTGATTCTGGCACGACTCTTGTCACGGATCGTTCGATGGTTTGCTGCGGTGAGGTAATCTGTACACATGCACAGCCTGCTGGCCAGTGACGCGCATGGCTTTACGCGCGTAAGGAGAAGGGAGCCATCATTTCATGTTAGATTTCTCATTGAGTCAAGAACAGACGGATCTTCAAACTATGGTGCGCAAATTTACGAAGGCGGAGATCTTGCCGCACATTCAAAAATGGGACGAGGATCACCACTTTGAACGAAGTGTCATTGACAAATTGGCCGATTTGGGTCTGATGGGGGTGTGCATCCCCGAAGAGTATGGCGGTGCGGGAATGGACTACAATTCGCTCGCCATTGTCTGCGACGAGCTTGAATACGGGGACACCGCCTATCGCACGGCGGTTTCTGTGCACACTGGCCTGAATAGCATGACGCTGCTGCAATGGGGAACGGAGGAACAGAAGAAAGAATACCTCGCGCCGCAAGCGCAGGGCATGAAACTGGGGGCGTTTGCCCTGACCGAACCTGATGCAGGGTCCGACGCGGGAGCGCTGCGCACGCGGGCTGTCAAGGATGGGAACAGTTACATCTTGAACGGGTCGAAGATATGGATTTCCATGTGTGACTACGCCGACAACTTTCTCGTCTTTGCAACGGTGGATCCGGAGAAGAAACAACGGGGAATCACCGCGTTTATCGTTGAGCGCACATTCCCGGGGGTCGCGACGCGTCCTATCAAGGGAAAGCTGGGGATCCATGCGGGCAATACGGGTGAGGTCATTCTGACGGATGTGCGAGTGCCTGCTCGGAACCGACTTGGCGAGGAAGGAGAAGGGTTCAAGATTGCCATGTCCGCGTTGGACAGCGGTCGATTCACCGTGGCCGCAGGCGCCGTGGGCTTGACCAGGGCCTCGCTTGACGCATCGATCAAGTACGCGCATGAACGCAAGACGTTCGGCGTTGAGATTGGGCGTCATCAATTGGTTCAGCAGATGATCGCAAAAATGGAATCAGGCTATCAGACATCTCAGTTACTCGTCTATCGCGCCGGTTGGATGAAGAATCAGGGCGTCCGCAATACGCGGGAGACTTCCCTGGCCAAATGGGTTGCTTGCGACGTCGCGTTTCAAAGCGCGGCCGACGCCATTCAGATTCACGGCGCGTACGGCTATTCCAATGAGTATCCGGTGGAGCGGTACATGCGCAACGCGAAGGCGCTGGTGATCTATGAAGGAACGCGGGAAATTCACACCTTGATGCAGGCTGATTACGTGCTTGGATATCGGCAGGATAAACCACTGAACCGGATGTTGCCGGCATGGAATGGAATAACTGACACAATGCGTTCGCAGTGATTGGTTGGTGGATTAAGTGGACAGTCGGAGCGTATGTGGATGCAGGCGCATTTTCCGGAACAGACTTCCATGCCTGAGTTTTGCGAAGCAAAATCTCACTTGCACGGCACCATCAATTGATGAAAAACCCGCTTGGCCGGGATCGTATACTGTGCCGAGGCGAGTTCGGCGCAGCCGTGTTTGAGCAGCGGCACAGTATACGATCCCGGCGGGCAGCAACGGGACATTTGCCAGAATTCTACTATGTTGTGCGATGGGCGCTTCAGTGCGTGTTCGCGCTTATCTGGTACAACCGCAACGCGGGCATCCATATTCTTGCAAACGGGAATGACTGCGCCTATACTCGCCTCATGACGATGGTAGGGGGCAGTTCATTTTGAATAAAAGGGTTGCGGAGCCGTACAAAATCAAGTCGGTAGAGACACTGAAGATGCTTTCGTACGAAGAGAGGGAGCGGGCCCTGATCCTCGGCGGGTATAACACATTCCTGCTCCGATCCGAGGATGTTTACATTGATCTGCTCACGGACAGTGGCACATCGGCCATGAGCGACCTCCAATGGGCGGCGCTGATGCGCGGTGACGAGGCCTATGCGGGAAGCAAGAGTTGGTTCAGTCTGGAATCGGCGGTAAGGGAAGTGTATGGGTATCGCTTTGTCATACCCACGCACCAGGGACGGGGGGCTGAAAATCTCCTGTCCCAATTGAAGATTCACCAGGGTGATTTTGTCCCAGGGAATATGTACTTTACCACCACAAGGGCTCATCAAGAGCTGAACGGCGCCACGTTTGTCGACGTCATTATCGATGAGGCGCATGATCCGACTCATGAACATCCATTCAAGGGAAATGTGGATTTGAGCAAACTGGAGAGTCTGATTCAACGCGTGGGGCCAGATAAGATCCCCTACGTCAGCCTTGCGGTCACAGTGAATCTGGCAGGCGGCCAGCCCGTCAGCATGAAAAATATGAGAGATACTTATGAGTTGTGTCATAGTCACGGAATTTCGGTGATGTTTGATGCCACGCGTTGTGTGGAAAATGCTTATTTCATCAAAGAGCGGGAGAGCGGCTACGCGGATAAGCCGGTAAAGGACATTTTACAGGAAATGATGTCTTATTCAGACGGCTGCACCATGAGCGGGAAAAAGGACTGTCTTGTCAATATCGGCGGATTTCTGGCGATGAATGACGAGGATCTGTATACACGCGCCCGCGAACTGGTGGTGCTGTACGAGGGAATGCCCTCCTATGGCGGAATGGCCGGGCGCGACATGGAGGCCATGGCTCAGGGAATTTATGAAGCCGTCGATGACAATTATATCAGGCATCGCATCCAGCAAGTGCGCTATCTGGGTCAACAGCTCATCGACGCGGGCGTTCCCATCGTACGTCCGATTGGCGGCCATGCGGTGTTTCTCGATGCCAGACAGTTTCTTCCCCATCTGAGGCAGGATGAATTTCCGGCGCAGGCTTTGGCCGCCGCCCTGTATCTGGACTCGGGAGTGCGGGCCATGGAGCGCGGCATTGTATCCGCAGGGCGCAATAAGGTCACGGGGGAACATAACAGACCGAAGCTGGAGCTGGTGCGCTTGACGATTCCGAGAAGGGTGTATACGGACAACCATATGGACGTGGTTGCGGATTCTGTGATATCGCTGTATGAGAAGCGGGATACGGTGTCTGGACTGGAGATGGTCTATGAACCTCCTACGCTGCGCTTCTTTAACGCGCGGTTTGCACCAGTGCCATCAAGTGGCAAGTAGTGCGCCACAACCATGTGGACAAGGAGATAAGATTTGACGAAGAGAAGCCCCTTCTGACGAGGGGCTTTTCGACTGAGGAGGGTGGCCTGAAAAAAGGAACTTCCTGTGCGACGAAGTTTTATGGAATAAAGGTGCTTTGGGCGAGTTGTTCGGCGGGTGGCGACTCTGTGCTTGCCAAGTCGATATACTGAAGGATATCCTTGACAAATGCCCGGAACGCGCTGGTGACAAACAGATCGGCCCGACGAATGAATAGAGTCTGAACAGATCCATAAGGGTCGGGCAGCGCATGGCTGCGCAGAACCCCTTGCGCTTCGAGTTTGCCAGTGACCGACTTTGGCAGTAGGGAAATCCCAAGACCAGCGCTCACGCCGCTGACAATGGCCTCAAGAGAGCCAAACTCCATGATTTTCGGAAGGAGAATCCCTTCGCTGTGCACCCATTGTTCTAATCGGCTCCGATAGGAGCAACCAGGATGAAACGCCAACAGGGGTCTCGTCCGCAGCGTATGCATATCTAACTCTAAGGGTTCAGACACGAGAACGAGTTCCTCGGGAAAAGCTGCCTCCTTGCATAGGTCAGGGTGGTCGATGGGTCCACTTACGAATGCGCCGTCCACTTTATAGTGCAATACCTGCTCTACGAGGTACTCCGTTGGACCGGTCACCAGTGCTACGTCGACTTCGGGATACGCGCGGTGGTAGGCGGCAAGGAGCCGCGGCAGCCGAACTGCCGCTGTCGTTTCGAGCGATCCAATCGTCAGGGCGCCTTTGGGAATGGGGGAATCCTGTACAGCCAGTCTGGTCTCCTGCAACAGATGCTGGACTCGCTGCGCATAGTCAAAGAGTGTCTTCCCGGCTGCAGTCATCGTCATGCCGCGACTGTGACGATAGAACAGGGGGGTATGGAGGTCGGATTCCAACTGCTGTACGCGCGCGGTCACGTTTGACTGCACGTACCCCAAACGACTGGCTGCTTTCGTGATGGCGCCCTCTTCTGCGACGGCAAGAAAAATCATCAAATCATCACTATTCATGGTAGGACCCCATCCATTCACCTTCAGTGATATCACCTATCATAATTCATCATTGTACGTGAATGCATATTCATATTACACTAGTGATGAGCTTGCAACAACCCGCGGCAGAGCCACATTTCGCTGTACGGCGCCATCAGTGGATGAAAAACTCGCTCGTCAGGATTCATATGCTGGGCTCGTCGCGAGTTCGGCGTAGCCGTGTCTGAGAAGCGGCGCAGCATACGATATCGGCGGGCAGAGACGATCGATATGCCGGGATAGGCAGTTCCATCGAGGAAATGGGGATCACTGTGAACCGCTTTGTGTACGGAGTTCTCGTAATCATGACGACTGCGCTTATGGGTTCGTCGTTTGCCATTGGCAAGATCGGGATGGGGTATATTTCTCCACTGTTGCTTGTGGGACTTCGCTTTACTCTCGCGGGAGCCGCGATGGCGCTCCTCATCTGGCGGCGTCGCTTGCCGCGCAAGGTCAGCGACTGGCTGCGCATCACGACCATAGGACTGCTTCAGACCACCGGTGTGATGGGCAGTATCTTTATCAGCATGCGAACCATCACCGCTAGCGAATCGTCGATTCTCACGTTTGTCAACCCATTGTTCGTGATTATTTTTGGCACAGCATTTCTGGGAATGAGATATCGATCTGTACAATGGATCGGCGTAATCATCGGTTTTCTGGGTGTGTTTCTCGCCCTGGGACTTGATCTTCACGTGCACGCGGGAACCTGGATTGGTCTTCTCGGAGCAGTTTCCTGGGCGTTCGCAACCTTACTTGTGAAACGCTGGAGCAATCGCCTTGACGTATGGATTCTGTCCGCCTATCAGATGCTGATCGGCGGGGTCGCCACATTGATCCTGGCATTTGCCGTCGAACGCCCGCGACTCGATCTTACCGTTGTTTCGGTATCCGCTCTGATGTGGTTAGTGGTCATGGGATCCATCGTTCAATTTACCGTGTGGTTTCGTTTGTTGCAGCAGGGTGATCCAGCAAAGACGAGCGCGTTTCTCTTTTTGGCGCCCTTTTTTGGCATTCTATCTGGATGGTTGATGCTTGGCGAGACCATCCAATGGTTCGTCGCGGCAGGGAGTTTTCTGATATTCATCGGCATATTTCTCGTCAACTGGCCGCAGGCTAAAACTGGCGGACAAGGGAAGGTTGACCGTCACACCTGAGCAACATCCGATCACGCAAAACGGAGTAGGGGAGGAACTTGAACCACTCCCCATGGCTTCAACTGTCAACGTCTGACTCTAGTTTTTTTTGCGCGAAAACGGATTTAACCTCAATCGCGATGCCTGGCAGCATCGTGCTTTCGATGATGTCCCCTTGACCATAGGATTGCAGTGGGCCGAATCGTGCTCCGTCGTGAACCATGATGTCCACGATCTCGTTGGACGGATCGACAAGCCAGTATTCCTTGACGCCCACGCGTTCGTACAACGCCCGTTTGACCACCTTGTCACGACGCGCCGTCGAGGGCGACAGGATCTCGATGACCAGGACCGGAATTCCGATTACCTGCCCGTTTGACTTGTGCGGACCGCATATCACGAATAGGTCAGGCTCCACGACCGTATCCGTTTCCTCCGTCGCTTCGAATAACAGATCTGTCGGGGCGTGGTAAAGTACGCAAGGTGCGTTTTCCAATGCGACATCAAGCCTCGATGTGAGTCTCACGGAAATTTGCTGATGCCGTCCGCTCGGCGCTGGTGTCATCATATGCGCCTCGCCGCCGATTAACTCCCACCGCTCATCTTCCGGCCACGTCGCGTGATCTGCAACCGTATAACGTCCGTTCCTGCGCGCCATCGACATGGATGTCACCCTTTCGGTTATACTCGCTACTGCTATTATAGACCGATCTGGTACACCATCGCGAACCCTTGTGAAATTCGGCAAGAAGCGATCAAACTGAAGCCAGGGGATATAAGGCGCGTTCAGGTGAAGTGGGGTCAACGAATGCCATAAATTTTACGGACGGGCTGGACGGCCTCGTACACATGTGGATGCTTCATATTCTACGGGTATCCAGCATGCGATCACGGATTGTCCATGATCCTTTGACTTGAATTGGAACAGCGCGGAACAGCCCGGTGTAGGGACGGCTGTCTGCTTCAGATCCTGGGGAACAAGAGAACGGTTGCTGGTTGTATGGCGCCATGAGTGCGTGTTGGGGTGCGAAATCGAAACCAAACGAAACCAAACGAAACCACGCCAACTCTTCTCTACCGTCAGCGCGTAGTGTCAATGTGGTCAGCTAGGCTGGCGCCAGTAGGCGCACTGTGCGCTGGGTGAAGGGTCCTATGACCAGCCCATGCGCTCACGCAGCCTTGTGATGTGCGCGACATGATGTTTTCCGTGCCATGCGTACAGCGCCAGCGCCGCTTCGAG